>JAVJVK010000007.1:0-300000 GCA_040221175.1 Phycisphaerales bacterium | reverse complement strand
GCGAGCACCCCGAACCATCGGACCAGGCCCGGCCCGCCGAGCAGGAACCCCAGGGCGAGACCGACGCATGAGACGCCGCCGGCCCAACACCGAGGGCGCGGGCCACCCGAACCTCACGCCCATGATCGACGTGGTCATGTGCCTGATCGTGTTCTACCTGCTCGTCGGCCAATTGGCCAGCGACCAGCGCAGCGATCTCAGCCTTCCTCGGTCGGCCACGGGCGACGAAGCCCAGGAATCACAAGCCGCATTCGTCAACGTCCGGCTGGATGGCGATCGCCTGGCCCTGGACGTCGATGGTGCGGCCGTCCCCATCGATCAGCTCGGCCGCGCCGTGCGCGCTGCGCCGTCGGTGCACCTTCGCGCCGACGCAATCATGCCCTACGAGCGGCTCTCGCCGGTGCTGGCGGCGCTGCGCCAGGCAGGCGTTCGCTCCGTGCGCGTCGCCACCGAGCAGGCCACCATCGCGCCGTTTTCGGGTGGGTCCTGACCCATGCGCCGCTCGAGAGATCCAAGGCACATCTACGGCCCCAACCTGGCGCCCATGGTCGACGTGGTGCTGGTCATCCTGATCTTCTTTATGGCCTCGATCGTGTTCGTGGGGCCCGAGTGGTTCCTACCCGCGGCCTTGCCCGCCGCGCGTGCCCAGCGCGAGACCGAAGTCCTTGATCCCTACGCCTTGCCCGATCCAACGCTGGGCGTCCGCGTCTCGATGGTCGACGGCTCGCCCGTGGTCTCGGGGCTCGGCGGCGGCGTGGTGGCGCTCGAGGCGTTCGAGCCCCACGCCCGTGTGCAACTGTCGAGCATCGACCCGGCCAAGATCAAGATCCGCCTGGGCGCCGATGCGGGCGTCGCATGGCAACACGTCGTCACCGCCCAGGACATCCTCACGCGCGTCGGCGTCCGCCAGATCGCACTCGAGACTTCCACGCCCTGATTGCATTCCCCGCAATCGGCAACGCGGGCACGCAAATTGCCAATCAGGTCGAGACCGGCAACCCGATTCCCACCACGGTCCTCCAGTGCCGCGGTGCGAGTGCCTGATCGGGCTACGCGTGGCCACCCTCGGCCACACGAGGCCCATCCGTCCTTCCGAGAACAAGGAGAGTCGACCATGCGCCCCCACATCACGCTCGCCACGATCATGATCGCCGCAGGTTCGGCGCTCGCACAGTCCGAGTGGCAGTTCTTCCCGACGACGAGCCCCTACCCGCAGAACATCCCCCAGGGCAGCGATGCACCAGCCGACGACGAGGTGTGGGTCGTGGGCAACAGCGACTTCTTCGATCCCTTCCCCTTGTTCTACAGCTTCACCTTCGCCATGCGATTCAACGGCGAAGAGTGGGAGTTCATCCAGACGCCCGACATCGATGGCGCCTCGCTCTACGGCGTGATGAAGATGGCCGGCGACGAAGTTTTTGCCGTTGGTTCCTACGACGCGGGCGCGGATGCCGCCACGCTCGTCCTCCGCTACGACGGTTCGTCCTGGACACAAGACGACGGCCCGCAACGGCGCGGTGGCGCAGGCTTCCTGGGCTTGGGGCGCGCCGGGCACGATGCATGGGCCGTGGGCTTCCAAGCCACGCTCGACCCTCCGCCTTCGGCCACGGGCCAAGCTCTGGCCGCCCGATGGAACGGTTCGGGGTGGGACAGCTTCGAGCCCGAACCGCTCGCATTCGGAGGCCGTGCGTACAACACGCTGCGCGACGTCGACGGCGTGAGCGAAGATGATGCTTGGGCCGTCGGAAGCGCCCAAGACACCGGCATCGGCGGGTTTGGCCCGACCGCCTACATCGTGCGCTGGCAGGGCGAGCGGTGGGAACTGTTCGACATCGGCCTTCGCGAAGTCGCCCAGCTCAGCGACGTGGTCGCGCTGGCAAGCGACGACGTGTGGGCCGTCGGCTCATGGAACGTCGGCGGCCAGGGAAGCCAACCGCTGATCCTGCACTGGGACGGCAACGACTGGGAAATCGTCGACACGCCGACGTTCCCCGATGGCAAGGCAGACCTGCGCGCCATCGCCGCACGATCGCCGACGGAGATCTACGCCGCTGGTACCGATGCCGACCCCGATGGGTACCCGCGTGCCCTCATGCTCAAGTATGACGGCACGACGTGGGAACGCATCGACGTCACCACGCCCCCCGACGGCCATGATCAGTGGTTTCGAACCATGGCCATTACGCCCGGCGGCGACGTGTGGGCCGTGGGCCAGTACTATCGGGCCGCCGCGCAGGAAGTCCACGTCGATGCGCAACGGCTGCCGGGCTCGTCATGCGCCGCCGACCTCGACGGGGACGGCGAACTCACCATCTTCGACTTCCTCGCATTCCAGAACCTCTTCGACGCCGGCGACCCACTCGCCGACTTCGACGGCGATGGCGAGCTGACCATCTTCGACTTCCTCTCGTTCCAGAACGCGTTCGACGCCGGTTGCGCCTGATCCGGCATCAGGTTCCCGCCAGCACCACCGTGGCCACGCCCAGGTAGATCAGGATGCCACTGATGTCCATCAGCGTAGCCACAAGGGGGCTGCTGATCGTGGCCGGGTCGAGCTTCAGCTTCTCCAGCAGCAGCGGCAGCAGCCCGCCCAGCATGGCCGCCCATGTGACGATGCCCACCACGGCCAAACCAACCGCCACGCCCACGCGCAACGGCTCGTCCGTGCTGGCCAGGCCGACGGCGTTGACCAGGAGCACGATGCCCACGCCCATCACGCCCAGCGCCAGGCCGAGGATCGCGCCCGTCACCAGCTCCTTGCGCAAGACCCGGCGCCAGTCTGTGGGCGAGACCTCCCGCAGCGACACGGCGCGTATCAGCAGGCTCGCCGCCTGCGTACCCGTGTTTCCTCCGCACGAGATCATCAGCGGCACCAGCATGGCCAGAATCAGGTGCGCCTCGAGCGCGCCCTCGAAGCGTCCCAGGATGGCGATGGTCACCACCTGCACGACGAATAGCACACCCAGCGCGATGCCGCGCTTGCGGAGCATCTCCACGAGCGAGGTCTTGATGTACGGATCGTCCAGCGCCTCCATACCACCGAGCAGCTGGATGTCTTCGGTGGCCTCTTCTTCGACCACGTCCGCGACGTCGTCGATCGTCACGATGCCCAGCAGGATGCCCTTGGTATCGACCACGGGCAACACCGTGCGGTCGTAGTCGAGCATGGCCCGGGCGGCCTGCTCCTGGTCGTCGGTCGCGCTCAGCGCCAGGTACGCGTCGTCCATGACGTCGCGCACGGTCTGGTTCGGCTCGGCCAACAGGATCGAGCGGATGTGCAGGTCGTCGATGAGCTTGCCCGTGCCGTCGATCACGTACACCCAGTGCACCGTCTCGGCGTCCTTGCCATACCGGCGAATGTGCTCGAGCGCCTGCTGGATGGTCCACTCGGGTCGCAGGCGCACGTAATCGGGCGTCATCAGGCGGCCGACCGACTCCTCGGGATAGCCCAGGATCTGCTGGGTGACGGCGCGGTCTTCGGGCCGCAACTGGCTCAGCAGCCGCTGCGCAGCGCTCGTGGGCATCTCGTCGAGCAAGGCCGCCCGATCGTCGGGGTCCATCGCCTGGAGCATCGTGCGGGCCGACCGATCGCCCAAGGCGTCGATGATGGCCTGCTCTCGGTCGTAGTCGAGCACGGCGAACGCCTCGCCGGCCAGCTCACGGGGCAGCAGCCGGAACGCCACGGCCGCCTCGGCCGGATCCAGCAAGTCGAGCACGGCCGCCACGTCGAAGGGCGGCAACGGGGCCAAGGCCTCGCGCAGCTCGCGATAGCGCTTGGCCTCGATCAGTTCCCGGACCTCGACATTCAGCAACTCGGCGGTGGCGTTCATGGCCAGAATGGGAGCCCGACCACCGGGCAATGGCAACCCGGGCGGACGTGAAGATCCGCGGAAACGCCCGACCCTCTTTGGGGCCTATCCTCCCCGCCCACGCATCCGCCGCGTGGTGGCGTGCGGATCGGCCCATCGCCGAGGCTCCCGAGCGAGCCGAATCGTGGATTTCAATGGGGCAAAGGGGCTTTCCCTTAAACATGCCCGCCCAAACGCTGGAGCGAAGCGCCATGGCCAAGCTGTTCTACTCGATGGAAGAGACCTGCCAGAAGCTCGGCAAGAGCGAGGAAGAGGTCTTGGAGCTCGTCGAATCCAACCGCCTGAGCAAGTTCGTCGACGGTGACAAGCTCATCTTCAAGGTCGATCAGGTCGACATGCTCGCCGAAAGCGACGCGGACGACGACGACCTGCCCGGCCTGGCCGACGATTCAAGCATCGGGCTGGAGTCCGACGACTCGGCCATCGGCTTTGCTGACGATGACGACGCGCCGGATCTCGAAGAGCCCAAGGAACAGACCGGCATCAGCATCTTCGATGCCGACGAGGTCGAAGAGGCCGACGCCGCCGCCCAGACCCAGATTACCGCCGCCCCCAGCTTCGGCATGGACACCGCCGCCGACCCTGCCGCGTCGGGCAGCGGCCTGCTGGACATGACCCGCGAAGCCGACGACACCTCGCTGGGCGCCGACCTGCTCAGCGATTTCGACATGGACGGCGAAGGCTCCACGGTGGGCGAGAACGTCGATGCCGGCGGCGGCGCGCTGTTCGAGGAGGCCGGCACCACCGCCAGCCAACCGGCCGCGGTCGTCTACGCCGAGGAAACCCTCGAGCCAGGGGCCTCGATGGCCACCATGTTTGCGTCGTTTGGCTTGTTCCTGGTCATGGCATTCGCCTTCGCCCTGATCGTCTCGATCACCACCGGGGCGGGCGTCATGATGGACCTGGTGGGCGGGCTTGAGATCTGGATGCTCGCCGCGGGCATGGCCGGCGTCGTGCTCGTCTTGGCGATCGTGGGCTACCTGGTCGGCAAGATGACCAGCTGACCCTTTCGCGATCACGTCCAAGCGCTGCAGGCCCCAACAGGGGCCTTTTCTTTTGCGCCAGCGCCTGTCGGTACTGGTGTGGACAACCTGTTATTGGCGCTCGGCGGTGGTCTGGGCCGCCCTGGCACGGCTCACCCAACCGAGCGCCATGCCGCCCGGGCACACGTGGCGAGCGCCTTGCGACAGGGAAGCGCCGCCCGATCAACCACCCTAATTTGCTGTCACGGCGTGCCTTACGGGCGCCTCGGCCGTGATTATCCACATGGCGACATGCGTAACGAATACGAAGACTATTTTCTATATAGAAAGGGTAGAAAGAGAGGGGGTCGTCCGCCCGTTCGTCCGGGGCTCGGCCCTTGTGGATAAATCGTTGGCAGGTTGGGGACGCTGGCACGCGTCGCACCAGACCGTGGTCCGCTGAGCAAGCAGCCCGCACGAGAGCGGCCGGCCGCAGGTGCGGCAGGGCTGCCCTGCCCGGCCATAGACCGCGTGGCGGAGCTGGAATGCCCCGCGCTGCCCCTCGGCCCCCCGATAGTCACGCAGCGTCGATCCTCCGGCGCCAATGGCCGCCGTCAGCAGATCGACCAGCACCCGCCCAAGCGCTGCCAAGTGGCCAGGGTCGATCTCGCACGCCGGCGATGCGGGATGGATGCCTGCCGCGTGCAGGGCCTCGTCGGCGTAGATGTTCCCAACACCCGCCAGCACCGCCTGGTCCAGCAGGGCGGCCTTGATCGGCCTTCGAGCCACCGCCACTAGAGCGGCCAACTGCTCGCCGGTCAGTTCCAGGGCATCCGGACCGAGGCCGCCCCAGGGCGGCAGGGCGTCGCGCGACTGGGCGACCCAAAGCCCGCCGAACCGGCGGGGGTCTCGGAATATGAGCCGCGACCCGTCATCGAGCCGCCACGTGGCGTGGACGTGGTCGGTGGGCAACCGGCCGCCGGCGCGGGCCCAGAGCAGTTGACCCGTCATGCCCAGGTGGACGCCCAGGGCCCGGCCATCGAACGCCACGACGGCCAGGAACTTGCCCCGACGGTCGATGCGGGCAATGCGTGCGCCATCGAGCATCTGGCGCCTGCCAAGCCGCGTGGGCCGCACGGGCGAGCGTTGGCGGGCGAACCCGCCGGGCGGGTCTTCGGGGCCAACGGCCACGTCGCGGCGGTGGAGCGTGGCCCTCGTCACGCTCCGACCCAGGAGCCTGGGCTCGAGCGTCCGTCGCAGGTGTTCGACCTCGGGCAACTCCGGCACGCCCAAAGCGTATGAGCCCACGGATCGCCTCCGCACGCCGGTCGAGCCCGTCCGGGGGGTGTACCCTCGCCTGCAAGCCGGGCACTTGGTCCGGCGGCCGAAGGAAGGCCCCGCATGGATCGTCAGGCATTTGAAGCCATGGCCCTGGAACACCTCGATTCGGTGTACCGCTTGGCGTATCACCTGACGCGGAACCCCGAACGCGCCGACGAGCTGGTCCAGAACGTCTACCTGCGGGCGCTCAAGAGCGAAACCTGGGAGAAGTTCGAAGAACGCGGCGGCGGCATGCGGGCCTGGCTCTTCACCATTGCCCACAACGCGTTTTATTCGGACCTGAAGAAGCAGGGCCGCAGGCCAACGCCGGTCGGCGAGTTCTTCGAAGAGTCCGACGGCGAGCTGACGCCCGGCGAGGCGGCCCCGGCTTGGGATCTGGCCAGCTTCGATTGGGAGCAGGTCGACGAGGCCCTCAAGGCCGCCATCGAGCAGCTGAAGCCCGAGTTCCGGGAGATCCTGCTGCTCTGGGGCGTGGAGGGCCTGAAGTATCGGGAGATCGCCGAGATCCTGGAGGTCCCCATCGGTACGGTCATGTCGCGGTTACACCGGGCGCGCAAGCTGGTGGCCGACGCCCTGGGGGCCGATCCTTCGGTGTCAGAAAGACTTGGAATTGATCGCCTTGCGGGGGATGAAAGCTCGCGCGACCTTGGTTAGGAAAATCAAGCGGCTGGTTTCGGCCGACGGATCAGGCAACTCCCTATGGGATACGCCGCCGGCCGATTCGGACCTATTTCGGACCCATCGGACCCCGGCCGGCCCATGAACGGTTTTTGGAGCGGCACCATGAGCCACGACCACAGCGGACCCGACGACAACATCCAAGGCTCGCTCGATCGCGTCACGCTTGATCGACTCGTGCGCCTGGCCGCCGATGGTGAGCTGTCTGCCGACGAATCGGCCGCGTACGCACGGGCCAAGGCCGGCCGACCCGACCTCGTACGTCGCGAGTCGGCGGAACGTTCGATGCGTGCGGCGGTGAATCGCTGCATGTGCGACGGCTGCGAATGTCCCCAAGCCCTGCGCGACCGCATTACTGCGCTGACCGGGCAGGTCCGCCTGGCCGACGCCGACCCGGCTCCCATGCCCCAAGCGATGGCCACCGACGCATCCGATGCGCCGGTGGTGCGGTTTCCGACATGGCAGCGCTTCATCGCCCTGGCCGCGGCGATCGTGATCGTGGCGGCCGTCTCGGCCTACTTCCGGGGCAATGCGCCCACGCAGCCCGCCGGGTTGGGTGTGGCGCAGGCCGGCGCCGTTCCGACGGGCGTCCAGTTGGCTGGCTTTATGACCAGCGAGCATTCCCGCTGCGCGAGCCACCCCACGAGCATCCGAAAGTTCACCGAGCGAGACCTCCAGAAGGTGCCCCAGGCCTTCCGTGAAATCCTGGGCAACGGATTTACCGCCCAGGACCTCACGATGGACGGCGCGGCGTTCATCGCGGCGGGCAGGTGCCAGGTGCCCGGCAAGGGTCCGTCGATCCACGTGATGTTCGAGACGCTGAATCCCGAGGGCCAGGCCGTCGAGGTCAGCCTCTACATCCAGCGGTGTGGCGACAAGCGATTCGAGGAAGGCAAGGCCTATGCGGTCGGTGCCGAGTCCGTCGACGCGGCCAGCATCATCGGCTGGCGTCACGATGGGCTGGTGTACTACCTGGTGACCTTCTCGCCCGAGACCACGCGCTCGCTGGCCACCAAGTTCCAGGCTCCCGCGATCGCCGGCGCCATCTGAGTCACCCCTCCAGTTGCATCGCCAGCGGGCTTTGTGCTCTGAAGCCCAGCCCCAGCCCCCGCTCGAGCGTTCGAGCAAGCCGCAGCAGTCCCGCTTCATCGAACGGACGCCCCACCAACTGCACGCCAACTGGCAGCGAGACGCCGTCGATGTCGACCAGGCCGGCCGGAACGTTCATGGCCGGCAGGCCCGCCAGGCTCGCGCCCACGGTGAACGCGTCTTCGAGATACATGGTCAGCGGATCGTTCAGCTTCTCGCCAAGCCTGAATGCCGGGTTGGGCGTGGTGGGCATGAGCACGGCGCGGGCGCCCCGCTCGAAGAGGCGCTCGAAGTCGTTCTTGATCAGCCGACGCGTGCGCTGGGCCTTGCCGTAGTACTGGTCGTAGTACCCGCTGCTGAGCGCATGCGTGCCCAGCATGATGCGGCGCTTGACCTCGGCGCCGAAGCCCTCGCTCCGCGAACGAACGTACAAAGCCTCGAGGCCTTCGCCCTCTTCGAGCTCGGCTCGCCGGCCGTATCGCACGCCGTCGTACCGCGCGAGATTGCTGGATGCCTCGGCCGGCGCGATGAGGTAGTAGGCCGCGATGCCGTGCCGCGTGTGAGGCAGTTCGCCCTCATCCACGTCGACGCCCGCTTCCTGCAAGATGCTCGCGGCGCGTTGCAGTGCGTCGACGATGCCGGGATGCACGCTTCCCTCAGGTGCTACCAGAGCGACGCGGTCGCTTGGGCTCTCGAGATCGAGCGCGTCGATGAAGGAATCGGACTGCCTTGGCGAGCTGGTCGCGTCGTGCGGGTCGTGGCCCGCGATGATGGTCAGGGTCGCCGCTGCTTCTTCGACAGAATTGGTTAACGTGCCGATCTGGTCGAGGCTGCTGGCAAAGGCGACCAGGCCGTAGCGTGACACGCGCCCGTACGTCGGCTTGAGGCCCACCAGGCCGCACAGCGCGGCCGGCTGACGAACCGAACCTCCGGTATCGCTGCCCAGCGCCAGGTCGACGCATCCGGCGGCGACCGCCGCGGCGCTCCCGCTGCTGCTGCCGCCGGGCACGCGAGACAAGTCCCAGGGGTTTCGGGTGGGCCCAAACGCCGAGTGCTCGCCGCTGCCGCCCATGGCGAACTCGTCCAGGTTGGCCTTGGCCACCACCACCGCGCCCGCGTGGCGGAGCCGGGTGACGACCGTGGCGTCGTACGGGCTCTCGTAGTGCTCAAGCATGCGGCTCGCGCAGGTCGTTCGACCGAAGCAGATGTTGTCCTTGAGCACGACGGGCACGCCCGCCAGCGGCCCAAGCTGGTCTCCAGCAGCGCGCTGGCGATCGATCGCTTCCGCCTGCTCCAGGGCCGGGCCCTGGAGCACCTGGATGAACGCGTTCAGTTCGCGTTGGGCCCGTTCGATGCGGGTCAGTGCCGCCTGGGCGGCCTCGCGGGCCGATTGCTCGCCGCGTGCGATGCGTCGTGCGGTCTCGATCATGCTCGGCCGGGCCATCGGTCGATGCTCCTTGCATTCCCGGGTCCTGATTGCGCAAACCAACAAGGCCCGGCCGACGAATAACAGACGCGAGGCTAGGCCGCGCGCGCCCGATCCTCGTCCGACCGCATCCCCACACCGACCGAACGCAAAGGCCACTGCCATGCCCCTTAGCCACCTCAGAGACGATCGCTTCGCCGGCGCCTTCACCGCGATCATCACGCCCTTCACTCCCGACGGGCGGCAGATCGACCTCGATCGGCTCGATATGCAGATTGCCCGCCAGGCCGAGAACGGCGTATCCGGCATCGTCGTGGCTGGCACCACCGGCGAGAGCCCGACGCTGTCCGACGGGGAGTATCGCGCTCTGGTGCGCCGATGCGTCGAGGTCGGGAAGGCCCACGACCTGGTGGTCGTGGCCGGCACGGGCAGCAATAGCACGGCCCACGCCGTCGAGCAGCAGCGCATCGCCCTCGACTTGGGCGCCGACGCGGGCCTCAGCGTGAACCCCTATTACAACAAGCCCACGCAGGAGGGCCTGTACGCCCACTTTGCCACCATCGCCGAGAGCGTGGAACTGCCCATCATGCTCTACAACATCCCGGGCCGCACGGGCGTGGCGCTGGCGCCTTCGACCGTCGAACGCCTTTACGAAAGCCCCTGGGTCGTGAGCATCAAGGAGGCCACCGGCTCGACCGACTCGGCCACCGACATCCTGCTGCGCTGCCCGGGCATCGCCCTGCTGAGCGGCGACGACGGCATGACCCTGCCCTTCATGGCCCTGGGCGGCGTGGGCTGCGTGTCGGTGGTGAGCAACATCGCCCCCCAGCGCACCGCATCGCTGTGCCGGGCGATGCTTGACGACGACCTGGCGTCGGCCCGCGAGCACCATGGCGCGCTATTCGAGCTTGCCCGCGCGATGTTCATCGAGACCAACCCCATCTGCGTCAAGGCGGCCATGGCGATGATGCAGCTCGACTCGGGCCAGCTCCGCCTGCCCATGACCCAGCCCACCGAGCCCACCCGCCGGGCCATCCATGAGGCCCTCGATCGGGCGGGCTTGCTGCAGGCTGCGACCTGCTGATTGGCCCAGGCGGCCGAATCATAAGAATTTGACTGGCATTTCCGGCGATGCGCGCTATCTGGCGGCGGTGCGCACGATTCGGCTTGCGTTCGCCGACGCGGCCAGTATGCTCAAGACGCCCACACCCCCACCACCCGCCGCGGCCGACCGGGCCCGCACGTGCGGCGGGTGACATTCGCCTGCGGGTCCGCGATGGGGGTTTTCCCATGAAGTCCGAGCCGAAATCGTTCGACGTGCCCAAAGTTCACCCGGCGCGATGCAATCCCGGCCGTCGGGATTCGTTCGTAACGCGTCGGCCGCGAGGGGCGGTAACCCTTCGAGGGATGCTCGTGTTGGTGGGTGCGGTCGCGTGCGTGGCCGCCATGCTGCTGACGGGGGGCTGTGTTGACCAGGCCGCCATGCGCAATCGGATCGATGCAGCGCGACAGGATCTTGGCGCGCTGCGCGATGCATTGGCCGCTCGACAGCGCGCCCTGCGCGAGGCCCTGGCGGATCCGTCGGCCCCTGCCGATCTTGCCGACGGATGGCGCGCCCAGCTCGTGGTCGTCGAGGATCAGCTTGCCGCCGCCGACCACGCCATCGTCGCTTCAGCCGAGTACGAGCACGACCCAGCTGGTGGAGCCATTACCCGGACGATCGGCGCGGTCGCGCCGTTCGTGCCCGAGCCCTATCGATTGCCACTGGTCCTTGGCGCCGGGCTCGCGGCATCGCTTGCTCGCGGGGCTCAGCTCCGCCGGGCCGGCCGGGCAATCGCCCGGGGCGTCCAGCGCGCCCTCGATGCCGATCCGAAACTCGCCGACGGATTCGCCCAACACGCCGGGAAGGTCCGAGCCGAGCAACCGCGACTCGCGCGCCGGCTCGTCGACGAAGCCCAGGGCAAGCGCACGGCGCTTCCCATCTAGCTCGCAGGGAGGAAGGCCGGGCATGCGCAAGGGATTCACGCTCATCGAGTTGCTGGCTGTCATCGCGATCATCAGCGTGCTCATCGGCATCCTCATTCCCACGCTGGGCAGCGCGCGTGAGAGCGCCCGCCGCACCGCGTGCCTGGCCAACCTCGCCCAGATCGGCGTGGGCACCCAGATGTACCTCGACACCGAGTCCAAGGGCGTGCTGCCGGTGGTGCGGCCGTTCCACAGCGGCGAGCCGGGCGGCGGCAGCGACCCGAGCCTGCTGGACGTCTTGAGCCAGTACCTGGACACGCCCGTGCCTCGCCGCGCCTCGCCCGATGAAGACTTCGTGCTGGGCGCGAACTCGTGCTATCGCTGCCCGAGCGATCGCGGCGGCAAGGAAGCCCCGCTGTGGGCCAGCGCGGGCACGAGCTACGAGTACTTTCCGGGCCTGGTCATGACGGCCACCGAGCTTGCCTTCGCGGCCGAGAGCCCGCGGCTGGAGCGGGCCGTGACGACCGCGATCGAGACCCAGAGCGAAAGGGGCGTCTCCATTCCCCTGCTGAACTGCGCGGGTGACTGGCACGTCCTTCGCGCGGGCGGGCCGGCCCAGAACGCCGTGTACTTTCCCTCCATGCGGGCCGACTGGCTCGAGGAGCTGGCGCCCGAGGACGGCGAAGCGCTCTTTGGTGAGATCGGTCGCATACTGGGAATCGGCACATGAGCACGCGCGACGACATGCTCAAGACGCTCAGCCGCCTCGATCGCCGGCGGATCAACATCGGCGCCTGGCGCGAGCGCATCGCCGACTTCGAGCGCAACACGCTGCGCGATGGCGACAACTGGCGGCGCTGGTCGCGCAGGTACTGGCCCTTTGCCGCCGGCCTGGTCGTGGTGCTGGGCGTGTCGGGGTACTTCGTGTTCAGGCCCACGCCGGTGCCTGACTATGAGAACGCCCGCATCGACACCATCATGAACTTCACGCTCCTTCAGAGCGAGTTCAACGATCTGCCGCTGGAGCGCCGGCTCGAACTTGTTGGCATGCTCATCCAGCGCATGGAGAACATGAACTCGAGCGATTCGCTCATGCTGGCGGCATTTGCCGGGTCGATCCGCGGCAAGGCACGCGAGCAGCTCGAAGAGAACGCCAGCCGCCTGGCGATCGAGCTTTGGGACTCGATGGCCGTCGAGTATCAGGGCGTGCCGCAAGAGCGACGCGACGAGTACCTGGCCGAGGCCTTCGTGAAGTTTGAAACGACGCTCGAGATGATGGGCGGCGAGGTGCGCGACCGCACGCCCGAGGAGCGGCTGGAGCGTGCCCGGCGGCAGGCCCAGCGCGACGAGCAGGCCATCAAGGACGGCCAGGGCCCGCCCGCGCGGATCATGGGCCGCATGTTCGACGTGATGAACAACAACATCGGCCAGCACGCAAGCCCGCTGGAGCGTCGCCGCGGCGAGCTGCTGATGCGCGACATGACCCGCTTCCTGCGCAGCTCGGGCGGGGGTTGAAAGATCGCTCATCGCGACCCGTGATGAATCATCGGCGTGTAGACTGCCTCCGAGAAGGAGGCTCTCTTCATGGATGCGAAGCTGATCGACCGGGCGCCCGCGAAGTACGACGATCTTCGCGCCGTCTTCATCAATTGCACGCTCAAGCGCTCTCCGAATACCAGCCACACGCAGGGCCTGATGGACAAGTCCATCCGGCTGATGGAGAAAGTGGGCGTGGTGGTCGAGAACATCCGGCTGGTCGATCACCACGTGCCGCCGGGCGTGCAGCCCGACATGACCAAGGAGGGCTACGACGCCGACGAGTGGCCCGAGCTGCACAAGAAGGTGATGTCGGCGAATATCCTGGTCATCGGCACGCCCATCTGGCTCGGCGAGAAGAGTTCGGAATGCACCAAGCTCATCGAGCGACTCTACAGCAACTCGGCGGACCTAAACGACAAGGGGCAGTCAGACTACTACGGCCGCGTGGGCGGCTGCGTGATTACGGGCAATGAAGATGGCATCAAGCACTGCTCGATGGGCATCCTCTACGCGTTGGCGCACGTTGGCTTCACGATTCCGCCGCAGGCCGACGCCGGTTGGATCGGCGAGGCGGGCCCGGGGCCAAGCTATCTCGATAGCGAGTCGCACGCCGAGGACAACGACTTCACCAATCGCAACCTCACGATCATGACCTGGAACCTGCTGCACATGGCACGCATGCTCAAGGACGCCGGTGGCGTGCCGGCTTTTGGCAACCAGCGCGACAAGTGGAAGGACGGCGAGCGCTTCGGCTTCGAGAAATGAGGCCTACGGCCGCGGTTCGATCGGCATGCGCGGAAATCGGTTGACCAGCGCGTTGGCCAGCCGCTGGTTCAGCTGATGGCCCGAGCGCGAGGCGACGATGTCGGCCTGGATGGGTCGGCCGGCCAGCGTGAGGTCGCCGATGACGTCCAGCAGCTTGTGCGTGGCGGGCTCGTCGTCGAAGCGATACGCGTTGTCGATGGGCCCGTTCAGGCCGATGACCAGCATGTCGGCGGGCGTGAGGTTCTCGAAGAGCCCGGTTCGCTGGAGCGCCTTGGCTTCGTGCTCCATGCAGAAGGTGCGGGCCGGTGCGATCGAGCGTGCGTAGGCATCGGGCGAACCGTCCCAGGTGACAGTTTGGTTTTCGATGGCCGAGCCGCGGCCGTAGTCGAGGATGTAGGTGATGGACCAGCCCGGCTTGCTGCGCGGCTCGGCGACGATGCTGGCGTTGAGGTGCTCGGCCTTGACGGCTTGCTCGAGCACGATGGGATCGATCGTGTCGCCCAGTTCCTCGATGCCCGCATCAAGCAAGGCTTGCACGAACGTCTGGGCCGACCCGTCGAAGATGGGCACCTCGATGCCGTCGATCTCGATATCGCAATCGGTGATGCCAAGGCCCGTGAGCGCCGAGAGCATGTGCTCGACCGTCGCGACCATGCCGTGGCCTCGCGCGAGATTCGTGCTGCGCGGCTGGCCGCTGCTGAACCCCGCATGGACGGGATTGGTAGTGCACGCGGAGTAGTCGACCGGGAGGTGGGCGGCCACGTCGGATCGCACGAGCGTGAGCCCGTCCTTGCCGGGTTTAAACGTGATGGTCGACGCTTGCGCCGAGAAGAGGCCCTGACCAGCGAGGACTGCCTCTCGCTTGAGCGTCTTTCGGGCGACGGGGTGTGCGGTGGGCGAGGTCATGCGTCGCGCAGGCGCTTGCGGAGCTGGCGGATGTCCCGGGAGAGCGTTCGGAACTGGGCGTAGTTGGCGGCGGCCTCGCGTGCGGGCATGGCGGGCATGCCCAGCCATGTCTCGCCGACGGGCACGTCGTTGATGACGCCGCTGCGGGCGCCGATGGTGGCGCCCTTGCCGATCTTGACGCCGTCGCTCACGGCCACGGAGCCGGCGATGGTGACGCCGTCGCCGATGGTGACGCTGCCTGCGATGGAGCAGCAGCCGCAGATGATGACGTTCGTGCCGATATCGCCGTTGTGGCCGATCTGGCAGAGGTTGTCGATCTTGGTGCCCCGGCCGATGCGCGTGTCGGCGAGCTTGCCGCGATCGATGCAGGTGTTGGCGCCGATCTCGGCGTCGTCCTCGATCACCACCGCGCCCAGGTGTGGGATCTTGATGGCCCCGTTTGGCCCGGGAAGGTAGCCGAAGCCGTCGGCTCCGACGACGACGCCCGGGTGCAGGGTGCAGCGCTCGCCCACGGTGCAGCCGTGCTGCACGACGACGCCGGGGTGCAGCACCGACTTGGAGCCGACCGAGACGTTCTGGCCCAGCGTGACGCGGGCAACCAGGACGGCCCCGGGCGCCACCCGGCAGCCCGGCCCGACGACGCACATGGGCCCGATGGAAGCTCCTTCGACGTTCGCCGATGGGTCGACCTGAGCCGAGGGATCGATGCCCGGCTCGGCGGGGGGCGGTGCGGCGTGCTCGGCGAAGGCGTTCAGGAGCGTGAGCAGCGCGCGGTCGGCGTCGGGCACGTAGAGAACGGCTCGATCGGAGGCTTCGGTGTGGTCCAGGCGGACGCCTTCGGTGACCAGGGCGGCCGAGGCGTTGGACGTGTTCCAGGCCGCGGCGTGGCGCTGGTCTCGGATGAAGGTGAGAGCGCCGGGGGTGGCCTTGTCGAGCGGGGCAATGTCGGCCAGCGGGATGTCGGCCGGCCCGACAAGGCGGGCCTGGAGGATCTCGGCCAGCGTACCGGTGGTGGTGGCCTGCGGCCTCTGGTCGTTCATCGCGTTGGTCGCGGCCTTTGACTTCTGATGTTGGGCAGGAGCGGATGTGCGCACGGGCTGGCCTCGACGGAGTGGAACGCGATGGTACGGCGGGCGGCGTCAGGAGATCGTTGGGGTGCTCAGCCTCCGGCGGCGTACTGGTTGTTCATGTGCTGCACCACGCTCTTGGTGATGTTCACGCTCTCGCCAGCGTAAATGACTCGGCGAGTTTGGATGAAGTTCTCCACAAAGTCCACGGCGGCCTCGGCCCGGACGTTGGGGTTGCGGGGCACCATGAGCGGCTGACCGCCGTGGATCACCACCTCCCAGCCGTCGCGCTTGGCGACGTCCTCGACGGCCTTGAGGGCCTTCTCGTAGAGATCGGTCAGGACGCGGGCGGTGTCCTCCTGCTGCCACTTGACGAGCATGGAGCCGCGGAGCTCGCGGAAGCCCATCTTCATGTTCCGCTCGCGGAAGATCTGGTCGTAGGCATCGCTGGCGGGGTCGAGGCGCTCCATGTCGGCGGTCAGGCCCTCGATCTCCTGGGTTAACTGCTTGATCTCGTTGGACTTCTTCTCGACGTCGGCCTGGATGCGCTGGTCGATGACCTTGAACTCGTCCAGCTGGGTAATGACGGCCACGAGGTCGACGGTTGCCACGGGCGTGGGGGTAGCCCGAGCGACCGATGATGCGTCGGCCTGGGGCCGCAGCAGCGCGACCGAGGCGATGGCGATGGCAACCAGGGCCAGCAGGCCCAGGCTGGCGTTGGCCTTGGGAACGATGGGCGACTGGGAGTGGCGTGTCATCGTGGACATGGTTGAGGCCTCCTGCTCATCTGGGAGAGTTCGATCGCTCCGCGATCGTTGCGTGTGAACCACGGGGCCCGCGCAGCCATGAAGTGGCATGCAGGACCGTACCGACCCAGCGAGCCGCGGTTGTTCATCGTGCGGTCCGGTGGGGATTCTACACCATGCACGGATGCCGCCGGGCTGGCTGACCGGCAGCTTTGGCGAAAAAGCTGGTGAATACTTACTTGTGTTATCGGTCTTGTTGGTGGCGGTGCAAGGATTGACCAGAACCCGGCGGGGGGCCGATGTCGTACCTGTAAGAGAGGGGCCCTCGGGCTATCCTTACAGATATCGTCCAGGCGGACGATCCGCAGCGGATGAACGGAGGCCGGTGATGCGATTAGTGGGCGTGAGTGTCGTGGTGTTGCTGCTTTCGGCGGGCACGTGCCTCGCACAGAACGCGCTGGGCGATGGTCGGGCCCTTGATCGCAATACCCGCGTGGGCGGGCAGGGCGTCAACAGCCCGACCCGCGATTACTTGGCCGAGATGCGGTTCCGCAACGCCCTGGTCACCGGCAACGTGCCCGGGGGCGCGGGCTTCCGTGGCGTCACGGGATACGGGTTGGAGTATGACTTCCGCCAGCGGGTGGGCTCAGACGATCTATTCAGCTTCCGGCGAGATTCGTTCACCAGCGGATTGGCGGGGACCGGCATCCGCGGGACCGAGGCGTTGCAGTACCAGTTCGCCCTCACCGTGGGCAACGAGCCGCCACGCAACCTGCGGGGCAGCCTGCTCACGTCGCGCACTGGCGATCGGGTGACGGCGGGCATCCCCTCCTATCCGCTCGAGTCGGTCAGCGGGGCCGTGGATATCCGGCAGGCCACGCCCGGCGAACTGGGCGAGTATGAGCCCGGGACGGCCCTGTCGCTGCGTTCGACCTCGGCGTACGCGGCGCAGCGAAGCCTGAATCCCTCGATGCTCTACATGCAGGAAGACGAGTCGGGCACTGCCCAGGGCCTGGTGGCCTCGCCCTTGCGCGGGCTGGCTCGCGAGGAGCTCGTGGGCGATGCCGAGCGGACCACCACGCCGCGTGACCCGGCCACGGGCGATCGCATGAGCCGCGATCGTGGGCAAGCCGAGCAGGCGGCGGGACAACGCGAGCGGGGCGCGGCTGGCGGCGAGGGCGCCGAGCGTGCGCTGCGTGATCGGCTTTCGGAAGACTTCCTGTCTCGCACGACGCCCGGCGGCGAACCGGCAGAACCGGCAGAAGGCGCGGGCGAAGAGGGCCAGGGGCGTTCTGGCGGCGGCGACCCGTTCCTGGAGCAGCTCTCGGCGTTGCAGCAGGTGCTGCGCGAAGGCACGCTGATGGACGTCGGCGCTGAGGGCCAGGGGCTCGAGCGAGGCCAACCCGAAGAAGCGATGGAGCAGCAGGTGACTGGCTGGCGGGACCTGATCACCACGCTGAAGCAGGGCGTGGGCACGGTGGAGGTGGCCCCGCCCAAGCTCGATCGGGCGTCGGCGTACGACCTGCACATCGAGCGCGGGCAGGCGATGATGCAAGACGGCCGGTACTTCGAAGCCGAGCAGCGCTTCACGATGGCGCTCGCGGCACGACCCGGGGACGCCATTGCCGCGATCGGCCGCGTGCACGCGCAGATCGGCGCAGGGCTCGATCTCTCGGCCGCGGTGAACCTTCGCGCATTCCTGGTGGAGCATCCCGAGTTCGTCGGCGCTCGCTACGAGGAGGGCATGCTTCCCGGCCAAGATCGGTTGCGCACGGCGATCAACCGGCTGTCCCGGCAGATCCGCGATGAGTCTTCCACGCGCCGGACGCGAGAGAGTGCGCTTCTGCTGGCGTATGTTTCTTTCCAGGCGGGTGATCGGGTGTCGACCATCCTGGGACTCGAGCGCTTGAGCGAAGGCGAAGCCGGAAGGCGAGATCCGTTGACGCCCCTGCTGCGAGCGGTGTGGCTTGAAGACGGCGGCGGCGCCTCGGCCGGTCAGGGCGAGGGTGAAACGTCCGACGAAGACGCCGGCGGCGGGTGAAGCGGCCCGACGGTTCGGGGCGGAGCAGGATGGCAGACGGCATGACCACACAACCCGCCCGCGCGTCTGCCCGGGCGACGGACGACCCGGGGCTCTCGATCACCGACTTCCTCAGCGACGGCGGCTTCGTGCAGTTGTGCGCGACGCTGTCGACCCTGCTGGACGCGCCCGTTCGGCTGCTGGATGCCCAGGGTCGCGAGATCCTGCCCGGCGACGACGCTTCGGCGACCTGGCGCATCGCCGAGACGAGCCCGGACGCGGCTGCGCTGGCGGCCGAACGCGCGTTTACGGTGCCCATGCGAGCCCACGGCCGGGTGATCGGCTGGGTGCACGTGGGGCGGAGCCCGGCGACGGAGGGGCCGCTGGCGGCGGTGATCGAGCAGGCGGTCGCGCTCGTCGTGGACGTGGCCGACCAGGTCTGCGACCGCGAGTTGGAGCTTCGTGCCCGCTTGCGCGAACTGAGCGCGACGCAGCGGCTCAGCGCTCTGCTTGCGGCGGCCCAGAGCGAGGACGAGGTGCTGGGGATTGCGCTGGACAGCGCCATCGAACTGCTGGGCCTGTGGGCCGGTTCGCTGGTGTTGTTCGTCGATGCCGGGAGCCAGGGCCTCGCCCCCGAAGAGCGCGACGTCGAGCACCGGGTCAGCCGAAACCTGAGCGACAGCTGGCTGGCCAATCCGCTGCCGCTCTCGATCGACCGCGAGTTCGACAAGCGTGCGTTGGCTGGCGAGGTCGTTGCGGTAGCCGATCTGCAGCGCGATCCACGCGTGCAACTGAAGGAGCGTACGAAGGCCGAAGGGCTGGCCAGCGCGTTGCACGCGGGCATGATCTTCAATGGCAAGCCGCTGGGCGTCATCCGCCTCTATGGCTCGCGTGTGCGGCAGTTCACGCCGGCCGAGCATCGTGTGCTTCGGACGATCGCCCACCAGGCATCGGTCGCGATCGGCCAGGCGAGGCTGCTTCGTATGCAGCGCGAGGAGCGGCGGCTGCAGCGACAGCTGAGGCTTGCCAGCGACGTGCAGCGGCGCATGCTGCCCAAGAGCCCGCCCAGGAACGATCGCCTGGACCTTGGCGCAAGCTGGGAGCCAAGCCTCGAGCTGAGCGGCGACTTCTTTGACTTCATCGAGCTGGACACCGATGTCCGCAAGCCCGGCGAGCGACGCATCGGCATCGTGGTGGGCGACGTGGTGGGCAAGGGCGTGGCGGCCGCGCTGCTCATGAGCCACGTGCGCGCAAGCCTGCTGGCGCACGTGTCGCGAGATCCGGCTCCGGCGGCCGTGCTGGCGGCGGTCAACAACGATCTCTGCCGCGATTCGCTCCCCAACGAATTTGTGACGCTGTGGTACGCCGTGGTCGACCCCGTGAGCCTGGAGCTTGTGTATGCAAGTGCCGGACACGATCCGCCCTTGCTGCTTCGGCCCGTCGTCGATGGCGTGCCGCCCGAGAATACGGAAATCGCCGGGGCGGACGCAAGATCGATGCGCAGCAGCGGGATGCTCGCGGGTGTGCTGCCCAACCAGGTCTTCGGCGAAGAACGCGTGCCGCTGCTGGGCGGTGACACGCTGGTCATGTTTACCGATGGCATGACCGATGCGCGGAACTTCGAGGGTGAGCGGTATGGTCGGCCTCGCTTGACGCAATCCGTCTATGACACGGTGAGCCGAGATCCGGACATTTCCGCGGCTTCGCTGGTCAAGGAGATCGTGTGGTGCGTGCGGCGCTTTGCCGGCCTGAGCCGGATGACCGACGACCAGACGATCGTGGCGCTGCGGGTGTTGCCGTGAGGCTTCTGATGGTGCTGGCGATGGCTGGCGCCGTTGGGCTCGCGGGCTGCACCTTCACCGGGCTCGAGGAAACCGCAACGCGGCAGGCATGGCCCGCGGACGCCGAGGCGGTGTTCGGTTGCACGCCGGTGAGCGTGGACTTCTTCGGCGGGCGTGTTCGCGGCAGTGGTTCGGGGGTGTTCGTCTCGGATCGCTGGTTCTTAACGGCGGCGCACGTGGTGCCCGATGACGCCCAGTACGCGTGGATGTGGGTCAACGAGCCGGGCTCGGGCCGCGGCGTGGTGATGCCGCTGGAGGTGGTGATTACCGGGGGCGGCGAGCCGGTGGAGGCCGGCGACTGGGCGCTGGTGCGATTCCCTGCGCACGTCGATGCACTCGGCGCGATGCCCGCGCGGCTGGTCGAGGGCGATCTGGCCGACGATCGGGCGGTCCTGGTGGGCTTTCCGACGCGGGGCGAGCCCGTGTCGGGTTCGTTCACGCCGCGGGAGGTCGTGGTTCTGGAGAGCGATGCGCCGGTGCTGGTCGAGCCGTTCCTGAGCGAGGTCGACGAAACGCTGCGGTACTTTCGCATGGTGTCGGGCTGGTCGAAGCTGGGTGGCGCCTCGGGGGGGCCGGTGGTGGTGCACGATGCGCAAGGCCGGCCCGGCGTGGCGGGCATCCTGCTTGGCCGCGTCGAGTATCGAGGCCTGTGGCGGCGTGGGAGGCTGATCGTGGCGCACCAGGTGCCCGCGCAGGCCTTCCTGGCGGCGAGCGGGGCGCTCGATTCGCTGCCGCCGCGGCGGACGCGCGATGCGATGCTCGTGCGAAGCGAGGCTACGCTGAGCGTCGATGGCAACCGTGTTTCTCAACGGAAGGCTGCTTCGGGACGATGATCCGGCCGCGAGCGTTTCGCTCTCGGACGCTGGCTTCATGCACGCGGTCGGGCTCTTCGAGACGATGACCGCCCGCCGCGATGGCTCGGGTGTCCGCGTCGTGCGGGTCGACGAGCACGTGGCGCGGCTCGTCGACTCGTCGCGGCACCTGGGCCTGGCCTCCTCGCTGCGGGCCGACCCGCTGGCGGAGGCCGTCGAGCACACGGCGCAGGCATACTTCGAGAACAACGACGCGCAGGTTGCCCGGCTGCGGCTGACGGTCACCGGTGGCGACCTGAACCTGGTGCGACGCGAGGCCGAGCGCGTGGGCGCGGGCGTGCAGACGCCCACGGTGGCGATCGTGGCGCAGCCGGCCACGGTCTATCCGGCGGCGCTGTACGAGCAGGGCGGCATGATGGTGGTGGCCGACGCCAAGGCGAACCCGTTCGATCCGACGTCGGGGCACAAGACGCTGAACTACTGGTGGCGGCTGCGCGAATTGCAGAATGCGCTGGCCAAGGGCGGGACCGAGGCACTGATCTTCAGCATGACCAATCACGTGTGCGGCGGGAGCGTCAGCAACGTGTTCGCCGTCAAGGATGGCGAGTTGATGACGCCCATCGCGCGCGGGGAAGAGGCCGAGGTTGCCGGCAAGGGCGGCGCGATGCCCAGCGCCGTGCTGCCCGGCGTGACGCGGGCGGCGGTTCTCGGGCTGGCCGAGTCTCAGGGCATCGCGATCAGCAAGCGCATGCTGGCCATCGGAGACCTGCTGGACGCCGACGAGGTGTTCTGCACGAACGCGAGCTTCGGCCTGCTGGCGATGACGCGCATCGAGGGACGCGAGATCGGTGATGGCTCGGTGGGGCCGGTCAGCCGATCGCTGCGGGAAGCGTTGGAAGAAGCCGGCAGGGGCTGAGCGTCAGGCCGCGGGACCCTCGGGTGAGCGGCGAACGCGGACGTTCTCCCGGCCTGAGGTGTCTTCCCTGGGTGATTCCATGGCACGCATCGCCTGACGGATGCGGTGGCGGATGACGAACCACCCGACGATGCCGGCGATGAGGGCGAAGGGCAGCAGCACGAGGCCCAGGGCGACGATGCCCGCAAGCACCACCGCGCCGATGACGACGAGCACGCCCATCATGAGGGCGACCTTCAGCCGCGTGAGGGGGCCGGGTTCGGGGGCCTGACCGCCGCCCAGGGTGTAGGTGTAGGTCCGCGTTGCCACCGGTTGAGTTTAGGTGCTCGAGACACGAAAACACACCCGCCTGGGTCGGCGGGCGGTGGTGTGACGCGGTGGAGCGGTGTCCGGGCCGCGGGAGATGGAGCCGATGCGGAGAATCGGCGTGGTGGCGTGATCAGGCGCGGCGGCGGCGGCCGAAGAACCCGGCGCCGGCAAGGCCCACGGCGGCCATGGCCCCGGTGGTGGGCAGGGGCACGGCGACCTCGAACATCTGGTCCTGCGACCCGTCGTTGGTCAGGGCGAGGACGCGGTCGCTGATGCGCACGTCGTCGTCGACGGCAACGCCCAGCAGGGTGTTCAGGTAGCTGATGGTGCCGCTGTTGAGGTTCCAGGCCTGGAAGTCGCCGTCGGCGACGTTGAGCGCGGTGGTCGAGGTGGCAAGGTCGCTGACGACCTCCCATACGGCAAGCTGGAAGGCGGCGGCGAAGTTGTTGTCTGCGCCGTACTGCTGGCCGTTGGCGTAGCTGTAGAGCCGGCCGACAGCGTCTGCCTTGTGCTGGTCCATGCCGGCGTTGCCATGGGAAACGGGGGCGTCGGTGAGCTCATTCACGTTGTACACGCGGCTCTGGTAGCTAACCCACTCGGCTACGTCGACGCAGTAAGTCGTCAGCTGCCCAAGGCCCGGAGCGCTGGAGCCCGAACGGGCGGTGACGTCGTGGATGAGCTGGCCGGCGTGCACCGTGTAGCGATCGCCATCGACGCGGATCGTGGCCGTCCGGCCATGACCCGCACCGACGAAGTTCATGGTCACCGTGTCGGCCGCGGCAATAGCCGAAGTGGCGAGCACGGCAAAGGTGGCGATGATGGAACCCTTCATGGCTCTGTCCCTCTCTTTGGATTGGTCCGAGTCTCCGCCCAGCCGCCCACTGGCATGTGGGGCGGCTGGGCGGCTATGGATTGAGGCCACACGGGACGGCTCTCCCCCTCCCGCCACGGACGGCGACGATCCGTTCCCAGCATACTCGAAATGGGAGCAGTGTCGAGATCTAAGCTCAGTTATTGCAGTAGGTTATGACGATCGCCCGCTATGCGGACCAACGGTGCGTGTTCCGGGACGTTCCGGCAAGCGCATGTAAAACGCCCGCCTCGTGGGGCGAGCGCTTTCAGGGCGCTCGGCCGATCGAGCCGGCCGGCATCGACGGGGTTCAGAATCGGCGGCGGCGGGTGGCGAAGCCCACGCCGGCCAGACCGACGGCGGCCAAGCCCATCGCCCCGGGAAGCGGGACGGCAACGCTGTAGAGCTGGTCCTGGAAGCCTTCGTTGGTCAGGGCACCGAGCCCGGTGAAGCTGAACACGCTGTCGTCGGCGGCGGCGGCCAGCAGGCCGTTGAGCACCGACTGGGTGCCGGCGGTGATGCTGCTGGTGACCTGGAAGTCGCCCGAGTCCACGCTCAGGCCGCTGTCGCTGCCGAAGTCGGCGATGACTTCCCAGACGGCCAGCTGGAAGGCCGCGGCGAAGTCGTTGCTGGTGCCGAACTGGTCGCCGCCCGCGGCGGTGTACAGGCGGCCGATGGCCTTGGCCTTCTCGGCGCCCATGGCGGGGTCGCCACCGGCGGTCACCGGAGCGTCCTTGAGGTCGGCCAGGTCGTAGGTGTTCAGGCCGGCGCCCACGCCCTCGAGCACGTCGATGCAGTAGGTCATCAGCGGGCCGTTGAGCTGGGCGCCCGCGCCCGAGCCGTTGGCCACGCTGAACGTCAACTGCCCGGCGAACACGCTAGTGGACGTGCCATCGGTAAGAACGGTGAACGACCGGCCGGTGCCCGGGCCGGTGTAGGCCAGGTCGACCGAGTCGGCCATGGCGGCGCCGCTGGCGGCGAGCATGGCGGTGATTGCAATCGCAGAACGCATCTTCAGATCTCCCTTGTTTCTCTCGGGCTGTGCTCTCTCTGGCTGTCTGCTCCTGACGAGCGTCTCTCCATGAATCCAGATAACCAAACCAAACGACGGACGCGGCCCCGAGCCACCCGACGGGCGGACCGAAACCGAAGGACGCATCGCGATCGCACCGGATCACCATGCCCCCACCATCCTGGGTTGTCCTTGAGCGCTTTCGGCCGGTTGGCCGAGCAGCGTCTCCCTCCATGGAACAATACCGGATACGAGACCAGATGCGATGTTGGATCCCCTGCAATGACAAGAATTTGTGTGCAAAATCTCCCATAACCGACAAGTTGGCGATTATCGGGTCTTGTGCGCAACGACGCAACGTACGATTCCGATCAACGCCAGCTCGGCTACCGTCCTCTCTGGTTGATGCTGATCACGGAGGATGGCGAAGCCATGGGCACGGAAGCACCCAAGCAAGATCCAAACACATCCATCGAGCAGGCCTTGCTCGACCAGCTCGGCTCGGGCTTTGCCCACTTGCACCTGCACACCGAGTACTCGCTGCTGGACGGCGGCAACCGCATCGATCGCCTGGCCGATCGCATCAAGGAACTGGGCACGCCGGCCGTCGCTGTGACCGACCACGGCAACATGTTCGGCGCGGTGGCCTTCTACGAGGCATGCCGCAAGCGGGGCATCCGGCCCATCCTGGGCGTGGAGGCCTACGTCTGCCCGCCAGGCCGACCCCGGCAGGATCGCACGTACACCGGCGTGAGCGACGGCGGGTACCACCTCGTCTTGCTCGCCGAGAACATCACCGGCTGGAACAACCTGATGCTGCTGTGTAGCCAGGCGTACCTGACGGGCTTCTACTTCAAGCCGCGCATCGACCGCGAGCTGCTCGAGGCGCACAGCAGCGGGCTCATCGCCATCAACGGGCACCTGGGCAGCGAGCTTGGCGACCACCTGCTGGCGTACACGCGCACCAAGAGCCAGGCCTCGTGGGACGCGGCCGAAGAGAGCATCGAGTGGCACAAGCGGGTGTTCGCCGATGAGGGCACCGGGCCGCGATTCTACTGCGAGATGCAGCATCACGTGCAAGAGCAGGTGTCGATCAACCCGCACGTGATCGAGCTGGCGAAGAAGCACGGCGTGCCGCTGGTGTGCGACAACGACTCACACTTCCTGCGTGCCGAGGACCACGACGCGCACGACACGCTCATCTGCATCTCGATGGGCAAGAACAAGCACGATCAGGAGCGGCTGCGTTACACGCCCGAGCTGTACGTCAAGACGCCGCAGCAGATGCGCGAGCTGTTCGAGGGCGAGTACGGCGAGGACGGCGCCGAGGCGTGCGACAACACGCTGCGCATCGCGGCGCGGTGCGACGTCGAGTTGCCCATCGGCGCCAACCACGCGCCGGTGGTGGTCGTGCGCACGCCAGACGAGCTGCCCCGCCACGACGAGAAGCAGTATGGCGGTTTCCTGACGGCGTGGTACAAGGACTATTGTTCCAGGTTTACGCTCGAGCCGGCGGCCGATGCGGGGCTTGATCACGGCGAGCTCAACCTCCAGTGCGACCAGGCGTTGCGCTTGCTGGCCGAGGGCGGCATGGTGTGGCGGTATGGGCCGGAGATTACGGCCCATCGGCACGAGTACGTCGAGGGCGCCGATGGCACGGATGTGGCGCGTGAGAAGGCGGCCGATGCCGACGCGTTCGACAAGTGGGCCCGGCTGAACCGCGAGCTGAAGATCCTGGCCGACAAGAGCATCAGCGCATACTTCCTGATCGTGTGGGACTTCGTGAACTGGGGGCGGGCCAAGGGCATTCCGGCTTTGGCCCGTGGCTCGGGCGTGGGCACGATGGCGGGGTATGTGCTGGGCTTGTCCAACGCGTGCCCGGTGAAGTATGGCTTGCTGTTCGAGCGATTCACCGACCCGGACCGCAGCGAGTATCCCGATATCGATATCGACCTGTGCCAGGACGGCCGCGGCGACGTCATCCGCTACGTGCGCGAGAAGTACGGGCACGTGGCGCAGATCATCACGTTCGGAACGCTCAAGGCGCGGGCCGCGGTGCGCGACGTGGCGCGCGTGCTGGCGATCAGCCTGCCCACGGCGGATCGGCTTGCCAAGGCCATCCCCGAGCAGCTCGGCATGACGCTGGACAAGGCCGAGGCGGAGGACCCCGAGTGGGCGGATATCGCCGCCGGCAAGCCCGCTGCCCTGGCGAAGATCAACGACAAGCTGCCGCCCGAGCAGCATGCCGACAGGGACACCATCCAGCGGCTCATCGCCAACGCAAAGGTGATGGAGGGCCAGGCCCGGCACGCCAGCGTGCACGCGGCGGGCGTCATCGTTGCGACGCGGCCCTTGCACGAACTCGTACCGCTCTACAAGCAGAGCGGCGGCGGCGAGGACGAGGCCATCACGCAGTGGGACGGCCCCACCTGCGAGAAGATGGGCCTGCTGAAGATGGACTTCCTCGGCTTGCGCACGCTCAGCGTGATCGAGCGCGCGCGATCGCTCATAACCAGTGCGATGGACGAGGATGCGATCTACGCGGCCGTGGGCCGAGAGAAGGGTGACGGCGGGCCCCACCCGCTGGACCTGGACCGCCTGACGTACGACAATCCCAAGGTGTTCGAGATGTTCGCGCGCGGCGACACCACGGGCGTGTTCCAGTTCGAATCGGGCGGCATGCGGCGCCTGCTCATGGAGATGAAGCCAGACCGGCTGGAAGACCTCATCGCCGCCAACGCGCTGTTCCGCCCCGGGCCGATGGACCTGATCCCCGCGTACAACAAGCGCAAGCACGGCATGGAGCCCGTGCCCAAGGTGCACGAGATCGTCGATCGCTTCACCGCCGAGACCTACGGCGTGATGGTGTACCAGGAACAGGTGATGCAGATCGTCCACGAGCTGGGCGGCATCCCGCTTCGTGCGGCGTACTCGCTCATCAAGGCCATCAGCAAGAAGAAGGAAAAGATCATCGAGGCCGAGCGGCCCAAGTTCGTCGAGGGCGCCGGCAAGAAGGGCCTGACGCGCGACAAGGCCGAGGAACTGTTCGAGCTGATCCTCAAGTTCGCCGGCTATGGCTTCAACAAGAGTCACAGCACCGGCTACGCCATCGTGGCGTACCAGACGGCGTACCTGAAGACGTACTTCCCGGCGCCGTACATGGCGGCGTTCCTGAGCTTCGAGAGCCAGGCCCAGAAGGTGGCCGACTGGCTGCCCTACCTGGAAGACTGCAAGCGCACGCGCGTGATCGACCCCAAGACGGGCGAGGTCATTCGCACGGGTATCGACGTGGCCCCGCCCGACGTAAACCTGTCGGGCCAGGACTTCGAAGTGGTGTACGCGCCCGACGAGCCGCACGATGCCCAGCACGGGCACATCCGCTTCGGGCTCAAGGCCATCAAGGGCGCCGGCGGCGGCGCGATCGAGGCCATCGTGAACGCCCGGCAGGGTGAAGACGGGCCCGAGCCATTCAAGGACCTCTTCGACTTCTGCGAGCGCATCCCGCTGCGCAGCGTGAACAAGGCGACGATCGAGAGCCTCGTCAAGGCCGGCGCGTTCGACACCGTGCACTCGCGCGAGCAGCGGGCGGCGATGGTCGCGTCCATCGAGCAGGCCGTGAGCGCAGGCCAGAGCGCGGCGGCCGATCGGGCGGCCGGGCAGGGCGGGCTGTTCGGCGGCGGCGCGGCGGCGGAGGAAGCGCCCTCGCCCGCGCTCGTGAACGTCGAGCCCTGGGGCGAGCAGGAGACGCTGAAGTTCGAGAAGGACACGCTGGGCTTCTACGTGTCGAGCCATCCACTCGAGCAATGGGGCCCGTGGATCCGCGCGTTCGCCAGCCACGAGCTGGGGCAACTCGCCGAGGTGGAGCAGGGCCGCCGCGTGATCGCGGGGGTCATGGTGCAGAGCACCCGCGTGATCGTCGCGCGCAGCGGCCGCAGCGCGGGACAGAAGATGGGCATCCTCACGATCGAGGACACGACCGGGACGGCCGATGCCGTGCTCTTTACCGATGCCTACCAGCGCTACGCGCACCTGCTCGAGGACGATTCGCCCAAGTTCGTGCTTGGGCGGCTCGATCGCTCGCGCGGCGACGCGCAGATCATCGTCGAGCAGATGACGCCCATCGAGGCGGTGCCGCTCGAAGGCGGCAAGATGCGCCTCTACGTGCGCGACAGCCGTTTGAACGGCAGCGGGCCCACCGCCCTCGAGCAGGTCCACGCTCTCGCGCGTGAGCACGACGCCTCGCGGAAGAACGGGGCGCCCGTGGATGGGCCGTCGTCACCGCTGGAGGTCGTGGTGTGCATCGGCGGGTGCGAGCCCGTGGCCGTGCCCTCGACCAACCCGGCCCGCATCAGGCTCGAGCCCGAGTTCATCTCGGGCGTCGAGCGCGTGCTGGGACCGATGTCGGCAAGGCTCTTCGAGGGCGTGGCGGTCGAGCGCGAGGACAAGCGCCGCAACGGCTACAACCGCAACGCCCGTGCGGGCTGAGGCTCAGGGGCAGCCGTCGTCGAAGCGTGTGAGGAAGCACAGGAAGTCGAAGAGGTCCAGCGAGCCGCAGCCGTCGCAGTCGGCCCGGTAATCGCCTACGGCAAACGCGTTCTGGTATGCCAGGAAGTCGAAGACGTCGAGCGTGCCGTTGCGATCGAAATCGACGTAGCACGGCGAGCCGACGTACATCGCCGTGATCTCGGGCTGCACGTCGCTGGGGGTGTAGCTGTCCGGCCCGGTCCCCTCGCCCCATTCGATGCGGATGTCGTCCAGATCGACGATCAGCACGCCGCTGGTGATGTTCAGTTCGATGAGCCCGCTCTCGGTGCCCATAGCCATGGCGCTGAGCCCACCGATCTCGACCTCGCCCGGGTCGAGCTGCGTGTAGGGCGAACCGGCGGAGGTGAACGTCGCGCCCGGGTCCATGTCGATCGGTCCGACGACGTCGCCGAACAGCGAGGTCTGATGGAAGGCAATGCCCAAGCCCTGATTCGACAGCCTCGTCGAGCGCTGGCCCGTGCCCGGGTCGGTTGCTTGTGGCTGGCCAAGGTACACCACGAACGTGTCGGGCGTGCCTGTCACGCCCGGATCGACGCGGAACTCGATGAACAGGGGTTCGTCGGGCGTGACCCGGCGCTCGTTGTTGGCCTGCGCCATTGCGGTACAACCCAGCAGGATGGCGGCGGTCGATGTTGCGATGCGGTTCATGTTCTTTCTCCCTTCGGGCGGTCGTCGTGCGCCCATTGGAAGTCAGATTACCGCATCGCGGGAGCGAATGCAAGCAAAATTTTCGGTGTTCGTTTGGAGTATGGGAACCCGAACGTTGCTCAAACCTCGGACCGTGCGAGCTCGCACATCATCCGCACGCCGATCGGCAGCGCATCGTCGTTGAAGTCAAAGCCCGGCTGGTGCAGCAGCGGGAGCGCGTCGACGTCGGCGCCAGGCGGCGCGAGGCCGAGCAGGAAGAAGCACGCCGGCACCGCTTGGCCGTAGTAGCTGAAGTCCTCGCCTCCCATGCTCGCCTCGGGCACCACTTCGACGCATTCGTCGCCCAGGACACGCCTGGCCACCGAGAGCACGTGCTCGGCGCACACCGGATCGTTGCTGGTTACCGGGTAGCCAGGCTGCCAGTCGATCTCTGCCGTGCAACCGTGCGCCGCGGCGGTCGACTCGGCCACGGCGCGGAACCGCTCGCCCAGCAGCGAGCGGGTTTCGTCGTTGAGCGCGCGGATGGTGCCCACCAGGCGGGCGCTCTCGGGAATGATGTTGTTGGCCGTGCCGGCTTCGAACTGACCGACGGTGATGACGCCCGCGTCGTTCGGATTCACGGCGCGCGACGCGATGGACTGCAGCGCCACCACCACTGCGCTGGCGGCAAGGATGGGGTCGCGGGCCAGATGAGGCATCGCCGCATGCCCGCCCTTGCCCACGATCCGCACGTCGAAGTCGTCGGTGCTGGCCATCAACGGCCCGGGTCGCGTGCCCACCGTGCCCAGGGGCATCCGCGGCCAGCCGTGCAGGCCGAAGATGCGCGTGACCGGCTCGCCAAGGCCGCCGCCGTCTGCACCTCGCAAGGCCCCCTGCTGGCACATGACCTCGGCTCCGCCGCCGTCTTCTTCGGCGGGCTGGAAAACGAACAGAACATTGTTCGGGCGCGCACCTGCCCGAGCGAGGGCGCGCGCCGCGCCCAGCAGGATGGCCGTATGCCCGTCGTGGCCACAGGCGTGCATAACGCCGTGGTTCGTCGAGGCGTAGGGCTTGCCGGTTGCTTCGGCGATGGGCAACGCGTCGATATCGGCGCGCAGTGCGACGGTCTGGCGCGTTTCACGCGTGGCGGGCAGATAGGCGATGACGCCGGTGCCGTTGCTGGCCAGCCCGGTCTTGACCTCCAGGCCCAGTTCGCGAAGCTCGAGCTCGATGCGTGCGGCCGTCTCGTGCTCGCGGTTGCTCAACTCCGGGTTTCGGTGCAGGTCGCGTCTCAAGGCCACGAGCCGCTCGTGGTCGGCGGCGATCGCCTGATCGATGGTGGTCGAATCGCTGGTCGAGGTCGTCGTCATCGCGACATTGTATCGGCGGCGAACAGCGCGGCTCCGATGAGTCCCGCGTCGTCCCCGAAGGCGCTCTGGCGTACCGAGAGCGTACGCCCGGGCGGAAAGGCGTCGGCATTCGCGGCCCGGCCCACGACTTCGGCAACAGCCGGACCGATGCCCTCGACCAGCGCGCCCCCCACCACCACCACCCGTGGCCCAAGCAACGCGCACGTGCTGGCCGCCGCCGAGCCGATGAGCCCGAGCGCGGCGTCGACGACCCCGACGCACAATGCATCGCCCTGTCGATACGCGTCGGCGACGGCTTCCGGCGTCGCTTCGCGCACGATGCTCGGCTCGCCCCGGTCGATGCCCGCTTGCACTGCACGCACGATGGCGCGGCGAGAGCAGCACTGTTCCACCGTCCGCGCGCCCGGCGGGCCGTGGGCATCGATAATGATGTGGCCCGCTTCGACCGCGACGCCTTCGATGCCCAGGTAGACTTTCTCCCCAAGCACCGCGCCGCCGCCCACGCCCGTGCCGATCCACAGGGCGATCATGTCCGATTCACCCCGGGCGGCGCCAAGGCGTTGCTCGGCCAGTGCGGCGGCGTTCACGTCGTTGATGAGCACCGCCGGCGCATCCAGCTCGCGTTGCACCAGTTCGCCCAGGGGCACGTCCCGCCAATCCAGGTTGATGGCTGCGGTGATGGTGCCGCCAACGACCGGGCCCGGCACGCCAATGCCCACGGCATTCGGTCGTCCCACGTCCGTCTCGGCCGCCACGCGGCGCACCGCGCCGGCGATCGCTTGAGCGCAGGCCGTTGGTTCCCTCGGGGTTGCCTGCTTGTGCCGAGCGACAACACGCCCGTTCGCATCAACCACGCCGGCGCGAAGGCCCGTGGCGCCGAGATCGATGCCGATGAGCAAGGTGCCGCTCATGCCAACTGCGCTCGGAGAGATACGCAGGATGGCACGCCGGGGTGCGCGCCCATCGCGAACATCGTTGAGCCGCTGCCCGTGATGTGCACCGGCGCTTCCCAATGTCGTTGCAGTTCGGTTCGCAAGCTTCTCAATTCAGGCCGTACCGCTTCGGCCGCCGGGGCCAGGTCGTTGAATAACAAGGCCACCCGCGGCGACTGCATGGCAAGCGACCGAACCTCGGCCTCGCGCAGGGGGCCGGGGTGCAGATCATCGAAGGCCGCGTACACCTCGGCCGTGGCGCAGGGAAAGCTCGGGATCGCCAGCGTCACCTCGATGGTTTCGCTGGGCGCCGCCAGGCGTTCGATGCGATCGCCGAAGCCGCCGACGATCGCGGGCCGAGGCGGCGCGTCCAGGCTCGGGTCGGCGTCGCCGATAAAGAACGCCACGTCGCTGCCGAGGGTCATGGCAATCTCGCGGAGCTTCGCCGGACCATGGCCCAGCCCCAGCAGGGCGTTGCCCGCGCGCAGCACGGCGGCCGCGTTGCTGCTGCCCCCGCCCAGGCCACCGCCATCGGGGATGCGCTTGCGCAAAGTGATGCGCAGCGGCGCTCCTTCATCGAGCCGCAGCGCTGCTCGGAGTGCCAGGTCCTGCTCTTCGGGCCATGCCAGTGCTTCGCCGGCGTGCACCGGGGCGTCGTCGGCCCAGCGGGCGTCGAGTTGGGGAGCCTTGAGCGATCGATCGACTTCGACCGTCACGTCGTCGTGTAGATCGATGGCATGCATCCACGAGCAGATGCGGTGCCAGCCGCGGCGTGGGCCGTCGGCCTCGGGCGGGGCGACCGCCAGGGCAAGGTTCAGCTTGGCAAAGGCTCGCAGGTGCATCCATCACCCTATCGGTCGATCGGCCTCTGCGGCCGGTACGATGGGCCATGGCAACCGTGGGCGACCTGATCAAAGCGCTGGAGAGCTTCGCACCCTTGCGGTACGCGGGAGACTGGGACAACGTGGGCCTCATCGTGGGCTCGCGGACCCAGGCCCTCTCCGGACCCGTCATGCTGACCATCGACCTGGCGCCCGACGTGCTGGAGGAAGCCCGGGCGGCCGGGGCCTCGGCCATCTTGGCCTACCACCCGCCCATCTTCCACCCCATCAAGAGCCTGACCGACGACACGGCCATGGGCAAGATGCTGCTCCAGGCCGTCACGGCGGGCATGTCGGTGGTCAGCCCCCACAGCAGCCTGGACGCCGCCCCGGGGGGCATGTGCGACTGGCTGTGCGAGGCCATCAGCGGCTCGAAGACCGAGGGGAGCATCGCCGGCGACGTGCGTGCGCTGACCCCACACCTCGAGCAGCCCGGCAGCCGAGAGATCAAGATCGTCACCTTCGTGCCCCACAAGGACGCCGACCAGGTCCGCAACGCCCTGGCGTCGGCCGGCGCGGGCATCATCGGGGCCTACACGGCCTGCTCCTTCGGCGTGGACGGCAAGGGCACGTTCTTTGCCAACGACGACGCCAACCCGGCCGTCGGCGAGATCGGCCAGCTTGAGCGCGTCGAGGAGCTTCGCCTCGAGATGGTTTGCTCCAAGGCCGCCCTGCCCATCGCGATGGAGACCCTCCGCCAGTTCCACCCCTACGAGGAGCCGGCGGTGGACCTTTATGAGCTCTTGCCCGAGCCCGTGCGCCACGCCGGTGCGGGCCGGCGTTTGGTGCTCGACCGCCCCGCCGCCCCGGCCGAGATCGCCGACCGGCTCAAGACCTTCCTGGGCATCCCGGCCGTCAAGGTGGCCGCGGTTGATAACGACGTGCACAAGCCCGTGCGGACCGTGGGCGTGTGCCCCGGGGCAGGCGCGTCGCTGCGAAACCATGCCCTGGCGGCGGGCTGCGACTTCTTCGTGACCGGCGAGATGACCCACCACGAGGCCCTGGAGTTGCTCCGCAAGGGCGCGGGCGTGCTGCTGGCCGGCCACACCAACACCGAGCGCGGCTACCTCCCCCGCCTGCGCGACCGCCTGATCGATTTGCTGCCCGAGACCGAGTGCATGGTCTCGACGCGGGATCGCACGCCGTTTACGTGGATGTAGCGGCTACGCACACCCCGCATCGAATGCATCCTGGAACGCCAGGAAGTCGAAGATGGTCAGCTCGCCGTCGCCGTCGAAGTCGGCTTGTGGGTCGCCGTCGTCGAAGAGATTGAGAAAGAGCAGGAAGTCGAAGATGGAGAGCGCGCCGTCGGCGTCGAGATCGGGGCGGCATGGACGGCAGTCGGCGTCGAACAGGTAGACCGAGCCCGGCGCTGCGCCGCCGACGACGGTCTCGGGCGAGCCGATGGCGATGGTGTCGCCCTAGATCTCAACGTCGGCGCCGAACTGGCCGGTCCGCGAAGTGGGGAACAGGTCGGCCACGTGCCGCCACCATCCGTCGCCGTCGCGCTCGAAGAGGTACGCCGCGCCGCCGCTCAACGGCGTGCGGTCGGTGATCGAGTTGACCACGAGCCGATCGCCCCGCAGCGACATCGCCCGGCCAAACTGGTCTCCGACCTGCGGATCGGGATGGCGGATCTCGCCGCGCAGCACCCACGCGTCATCGATCAGTTCGTACTCGTAGATGACGCCCTCGTTCTCGACGCCGCGGTCCGAGAGTGGCGCCCCGACCAGCAACTCGTCGCCTTGCATCTCGATCCAGCCGCCGAATCGCGGGCTCTCGAGCGCGTCGGGGGCTATCAGCTTCTGGTGGAATTCGATCCCGTCGTCGGGCGTGCGGCGGTAGACGTACACGGCTCCTGCGCTTGGCCCGATGACTGCTTCGTTGGCAGCGGAAACGATGACCCAGTCGTCGTCCAGAACGGTCGGGCCAAACCAGGTCCGACCGACGGGCACGTCGGGATTGCGGAACTCGTCGACGTATTCCCAGTCGTCCTCGTCGGTGATGCGGAATCGCAGCAGGTTCTCCCGATCGTCGAGAATGAAGGCGGTGTCGCCACGCAGGGCCATGACGCTGACAAGGTTGCGGCCGTCGGGGCCCAGCAGCGTCTCCCCCTCGATCCAGCGCTCGCCGTCGTACACGAACTCGTGCACCGCGGCCACGCCCGGCCCGGCCGTCTCGGCGGAGACGGACATGAAGCGGTCGCCGTCGAGTACGACCCGGCTGCCAAAACCACCGAAGACGCCCAAGCCCACTGGCGTGATCGCATCGGCGAACACCCACTGACCGTCCGGCCCGCGCTCGTAGGCAAACACCATGCCGTTGCTGCAGAACGGATCACCGCAGATCGAGTATTCGCCACCGTCCCCGACGAGCAGGTGGGGGTCATTGAGCTCGATGCTGCCACCGAAATCGTTGGGAAAAGCGGAAGGCGAATAGACCTGTTCGGGCGTGCACGGGCCGCTCGCCCCAGGAGCGATCGCGAGCATCGCAGCAGCAGTGCACATGAATCGACTGAACAACATCTCCACAGTCTGACCGAAATCCGATGCGGATGCAAGTCCAGAGGTCTCGAATCAGGCGCCAAAAAAGCCCCGCGCCGTGAGAACACGACGCGGGGCCGGTGCAGGGGGATGCGGCCACGACTGCCCAGACGCTGGGCACGGCCAAAGGCCGATGGCCGAACACCCACAATGTCCATTGCACGGCCGGCTTCGCCCACCGCTTGGGAATGGTTTTGAGCGGCCCTCGTGGCCCGGAGCCCGCACGATCGATCCAGCCCGTGCCGCCGGCGGCCGGTTCTGGTACGATGGCCGATGCCCGGCCCGCACGTTGCCATCTATCCGGGGTCTTTTGATCCGATAACCTTCGGCCACCTCGACGTCATCCGCCGCGGCCGCACGTTGTTCGATGAGCTGGTGGTGGCCATCGGGAATAACCCCAGCAAGCCCCAGCTCTTCACCGCCGAGGAGCGGGCCGAGATGGCCCGGGCCCTGGTCGCCCGGATGTGCCAGGAAGAGCCCCAGCACGCCCCGGTGCGGGTCGAGGTCTTCACCGGGCTCACGGTCGACTTCGCCAAGGCCCAGGGGGCTGCGGCCCTGCTTCGGGGCGTGCGGAACCTGTCGGACCTCCAGTATGAGGTGCAGCAGGCGGTGACCAACCGGCAGTTGGCCGGGCTGGAGACGGCCTTCATGGTGGCCGGCGAGAGCTTCGCGTACATCAGCAGCAGCCTGATCAAGCAGATCGCCGCGATGGGCAAGGACCCCGATGTGCTGCGGAGCATGGTGCCCGAGGCGGTCATCGAGGCGATGTGGGCCAAGCGCGACCACCCCCTGCTGGCTCGGCTGCGGGCCGATCACGACCCCGCCAACGACGAGGGATGACCAACAGCCTGGGTGCGTTGTGGCATGGGCGGCTTGATCGGCGGACCCATGCGACCCACCATATGAACAACGATGCCCGATCGGCTCTGGAGCTTGAAGATCAGCGGTCTGAGCCGATGGCTGGTCATCGGGGCCCTGTCGCTCGTGGCGGTGCTCACGCTGGCGGCCGTTGTTGCCTTCTCGTTGTCCGAGCAGGCCCCGGCCTGGTGGCGCACGGTGCACCGCGAAGACCCACGCACCGAGCAGACCGCCATTGCCATCGAGAACGGGCTGTGGAACGCGCTGTACCAGCGCCGCGAGCCCGGCCAGGAGCGATGGCACGTCTGGGTGGGCGCCAATGACGCCAACGCCTGGCTCAACACCACCATGCGAGACTGGGTGGCCGCTCAGTGGGAGCTCGTCGGCTGGCCGCAGGAGCTCGAAGAGGTCCAGGTCGAGTTCATGGACGGCTTCATCGCCATCGGCCTGCGCGTGGGCATGCCCGATGGGGTCCGCTACATCTCGGCCGTCGTCGAGCCCATCATCGACGAAGACGGCGCACTATGGCTGCCCGCCCGGACCGTGAGCGTGGGTCGCCTGACCCTCCCCGCGGGCGTCTTGCTCGACTACCTCCGCCGAAACCAGGAGCAGTACGTGCCGCCCGCACTGCTGACGCTGCCCGAGACCAAGGCCATCTTCAGCGCCCTGGAGGGCAAGACCCCGCTCATCGAAGACGCCTCGCAGTCGCTGGGCGACGGGCGACGCGTGCGTCTCATCGCCATGCGGCCCGTGGGCGCCCGGCTCGAGCTGTGGTGCAAGACCACGGCCGACACATCGGGCGAGGACGGCGACGATCTGCGACGCGTCCGGGCCCAGAGCCCCGCCGCCATGGCCATCGAAGGTGAGGACCGCGATCCTGGTTGAGCCGCTTCCCCTACAATCGCGGCCCATGACCGATACCGCCACAGATCACACGCCCGCCCAGCCAGAAGCCGACAACGAGTTCGTCCGCCAGCGGCTGGCCAACCGCGAGGCGATCGCCGCATCGGGCATGAAGCCCTACGGCGTGCGCGAGGACGGGCTGGTCGAACTCGCCCGCGCGCACGAGCTGTACGACGCCGATGCCGACGCCGCCCACCAGCAGGCCGAGGCCGATCGCAAGGCGAAGCTCAAGGAAGATCCCAGCACCGACGTGCCGCCCGCGCACGACGACCGCACGCGCGTGCGCGTGGCCGGCCGCGTGGTGCTGCATCGCGACAACGGCAAGCTGGTCTGGCTCAATGTGCGCGACGCCACCGGCGACCTGCAGATCGCCGTCAGCAAGCGCGATTGCAGCGAGGCGGGCTTCGAACTGGCCAAGCACACCGACCTGGCCGACATCGTGGTGGCCGAGGGTCCACTCATGAAGACCCGCGCAGGCGAGCTGACCATCTGGGCCGGCGACCTGCGCCCGGGCGCCAAGAGCATCGAGCCCCCGCCCGAGAAACACGCCGGCCTGAGCGACCCCGAGGCCCGCTTCCGCCGTCGCTACGTCGACCTGTGGTCCAACCCCGAGGCGATGGCCAGGCTCGTGTTGCGCGGCAAGATCGTGCGCGACGTACGCGCCTTCATGGAAGAGCGCGGCTTTGCCGAGGTCGAGACGCCCGTGCTCCAGGCCCAGGCCGGCGGCGCGGCGGCGCGTCCATTCGTCACGCACCTCAACGCGCTGGACATGGACCTCTCGCTGCGCATCGCGCCCGAGCTGTACCTCAAGCGCCTCCTGGTCGCCGGCATGCCGCGCGTTTTCGAGATGAGCCGCAACTTCCGGAACGAAGGCCTCAGCCGCCGGCACAACCCCGAGTTCACCTCGATGGAGGCCTACCAGGCCTTCGGCGACGCGCACACCATGCTCGAGCTGGCCGAGAGCATGGTCCGCCGCTTGGCCGAGATGGTCTGCGCCGATCCGGCGTACCAGGGCCTCTACCCCGAAGCAACAACGAAGGCCATGCCGTGGGAAGGGCTCGAGATCAACTACGCCGACCCGTTCGTGCAGGTCGAGTACGGCGACCTGTTCGAGAAGGCCGTGGGCTGCTCGATGTTCGACGAGGCGGCCGTCCGCAAGGCCGCGCACGAGTACACCGACGCGGCGACCACCGACCACTGGCTGCTGGTCGACCGCCTGTTCGAGGACAAGGCCGAGCCGTTGATCGACAAGACGCGCCCGACCTTCGTGCTGCACTACCCAAGCGCCACCAGCCCGCTCACGCGCCCGCTGGAAGATCGCCCCGAGCTGGCCGGCCGGTGGGACCTGTTCATCGCCGGCATGGAGATTGGCCCGGCCTACACCGAGCTGAACGATCCGCACATTCAGGAAGCCAAGTTCCGCCAGCAGCTTGCCGGCGCTCAGGCCGACGACAACACCTTCCGCACGCTGGACGAAGACTTCCTGCGCGCCCTGCGCGTGGGCATGCCCCCCGCCGGCGGCATCGGCCTTGGCATCGATCGCCTGGCGATGCTCTTGACCGGGGGCGCGAGCCTGCGGGAGGTCATCCCCTTCCCATTCATGCGACCCGAGGCGTAGTTACGCCGGCAGCAGCAGGCCTCCGCTTGCCCACCCCAGATCACCGTCGCTCGCGGCCAGCAGCGCCGTGATGCGCTCGCTCGACTCGAGCAGGACGGCCAGCAGGCGGTCGCCGGAGCGATCCCGCAGCGACTGGTATGCGCCAAGGTCGATCGTGCGGAAGTTCTGCCCGCCCACCTGGACGAACTCGGTGACTTCCGGACCGGTCTCGAACAGGAAGCGAATGGTAATGTTTGCCAGGCTCACCATGTCGGTGTTGTACACGCCCAGACGCAGCAGCGAATCGGCCGAACTGGCGTCGAAGGCCGTGGCCGAGAATGCGATGTCGAACGCGGCGGCACCCGGCGCCCGGCCGCTGAAAGTCTCCGTATCGGTCCGCTGCACGAATTGCACCACGCCCGTGCCACTGGTGAACTCGTAGCGATAGCCCGCCGCGTTGGGCAGCGTCAATACGTTGGTGGAGCCCACGGGCACGAAGCGCTCGGCGAGCGTTTCGTTGCCCGACGAGGTGGTGCGCACGAGCGACAGCCGCGCCGTGGTCGTGCCCGGGTTGAAGATCAACAGCTCGGTCGTCGAGTTGGGGATGTCGGCCAGTGGCGCGAGGTTGGAGACGGGCAGGTTGCCCGGCGTGCCCAGCGCCGTCCAGCCCACGCCGTCGATGCCGTCGAAGTGCGAGAGATCCGCCACGATGCCGTCGTGGGCGCTCTGGTCGGCCGGGTCGAGTGCCTGGCTGGTGATGATCACGCCGAAGTTGCCTTGCGCCAGGGCGCCGATGGCCTGGATATTCAGCCCGCCGCGCGCCTCGGCTCGGATGGTCTGGTTCAGCGTCAGGCGTGCGCTGAGCGCCACGAACGTCACGGTTACCTGCGCATCGTGCTCGTTGGGGTTGTAGAACACCAGGAAGTCCGAGACGTTGAACACCTTTTCAACCCGCGGCAGGTGCCACGTCGCGCTCGTCTGGCGGGTGAAGTCTTCGGCGGTGGTGATGCGCTGGCCGTTGAAGACGTCGGCGTGCTCGATGGCCGCGCCCAGCGGCGCCGTCGAGCCCAGCACGAGCGCGTACGGCTCGCTGGTCAGGATCTGCCGTCCCGTGGCGACGTCGGTCGCGTACGTGCCGTCGCGAGCGATGTCGATGGCGATCGTCTCGCCCGGCTCGATGACGCGATCCACGGCGACGGCGTCGCCATCGCGCCCGAGATCGCCCCGCTCATACCGCAGCGTCAGCGTAAACAACTGCGCCGTATCGGAGGGATTGGTCACGTACACCGTCTGATCGATGTCGGGCGAGGCAAAACCCTCAGGGTAGTAGGCCACCTCGTCGAAGCCGCCGGTCGCAACTGCCATGTCATAGCTGGCCGGCGATGAAGCGATGACTTCGATCGTGTACACCTGATCGGTGGCTACCAGGCCAAGCCCGGTGAGGGTGTCGGCCGAAGCCATCTCGGCGACCACCAGGCCGCGAGAATCCCACAGTCGCAGCGTGACCGGCTGATCGCTGGTGACGCGGAAGTCGAGCAGTCCGTCCTCGCGCACGTCGACCCAGTGAAGCCCGGGGCTTGCCGGGGCGGCGTTGCCCGAGGCCAGACCCTCGCCCGAGAAGGGGCTGGTGGCGATGAACGCGCCCCGACCGGGCCAGCGCATGGCGTCGAACTCCCAGCCGATGTCTTCCATCGCGGCAAAGTCCAGTGGCGTAATCAGCTTCCGCGTGCCCCGAGCGAACGTGGGATCCATCAGCGATTCCTGCCCGCCGTTGGTCAGGCCCTCGCGCCAGTGCGCCAGGTCCGACGAGGAAAGCTGCGTGTCGGCGCTGACGGCCATGGCCCGCGCGCCCATGAACGTGTCGCTGGGTGAAATGAGATTGGCGAACGCCGGGGTCCCGTCGCTGAAGCCCAGGACGTGCAGCAACTCGTGCAGCGCCACCGAGTAGAAGTCGTGTTCGTTGCCATCCAGGCCCTCGGTCGTCAGCCCGAAGTGCCAGTTGGTATCGATATCAAATGCGATGCTTCCGCCCCACAGGCTCGTGTCGCTCTGCCCGCCCTCGGGGCCGGTGGCGCCGCTCTGGCCGCGACCTTCCACGTTCTGCAGGAACGCCGCGCTGCCCTGCGCCTGCCAGCCGCCGGCGCCACCAAGGCCGAGCGTGTCGCCGGCGATGTCGCGACCACCCACGAATAGCAGCAACTCGTCCTCGTCGATGACCGGGTCGGTGATCTCGGCCGTGGCGCCCGTCGCCGGGTTGGTGAACTGGATGCGCCACTGGTTTCCGCCGCCGGGGACGATGGCGTTCAGCGAGTCGTTCAGCAACGACCCAACGTAGTCGGCGGCCGCCTCGATGACGGCCCTGCGTTCCGGCGCGTCAAAGAAACCATTGGCGTCATAGCTGTAATCGACGTCGATGCTGACGCTCAGCAGCACCCGGGGCTCGAGTGCTTCGCAACAGACCACGGGCTCACGAACAGACATGCCTCGCTCCTTCTTGTGATGGGCAGCCGCAAACCGGCAGATCCAGCCCTGATTATCGCCGCAACACGGCCCGCACGGGGCTCGCGTCGAAGCCCACCAGCCGCAGCGGAAGGGCGATCAACTCCCAGATGCCCGGCTCGACCCCGCCCAGCACGAGACCCTCGAGGATCGACACGCCCGACCGTGCGCACGCCGCATGGCCGATCAGGTCCTTGGCGTCAGCCAGGTCGACGCTCGGGGTGTCCACCCCCAGGAGCCGAACCTCACGGGCCGCCAGCGCTTCGATCATCTCCGGCGTCGGGGCGGCCAGATCACTGGGGAATGTCGCGGGGTCGCCACCCGTCCCCGTCTGGAGCAGCAGCCGGCCGGGCTGGCCGTGTTCGGCGAGTCCTTCGACCGCGTCGAGCCACCTCTGGTCGATCGCGTCGATCTCAAATCGCGCTCCCGGCTTCGCCCGTACGGGCGCCACCACGCACGGGCCCAGGTACAGCTCGAGCGGGTGCTCGTCGATCGACCGCCCCGCCGGCTTGTAGTGGCTCTCGGCGTCGGCGTGGGCCCCGATATGTACGGTGCTGGTGAGGGTGCTCAGCGTCAGGTGGTCGCCCCGGGCCGTATCCATCAGCACCTTCCGGCTGAGCGCGGTATCGCCGGGGAAGACGGCCGTGGCGGACGAGAGCGGCGGGGAGATGTCGACCAGCATGCCCGAGGCTACGCCGCCGGGGCGTTTCCCGTGCCAGTGCGGGCCGGCTTGACTTGGCCCGTTTCAACCGCAACCCTTCCTGTTCCTGAAATCGGGCCTGGTGGAATGGGGCCGGCATCGGGACTGGAGGTCCACGCTCTCATGGCGATCCGAATCAAAGCCCGCGGTGGCGAATCCGTCGAACAGATGATGAAGCGCTTCAAGAAGCTCTGTGAGAAGGAAGGGCTCACCAAGGACATCAAGCGCAAGGAATTCTTCGAGAAGCCCAGCGAGCGCCGCCGCCGTGCCGCCCGTAAGGCCGTCAACAAGCGCATCCGCGAGACCAGCGGCCCGCGTCGCGGCTGAGCCGCCCGCCCACGATGGCCAAGCGACCCGACCTTTCGGCCAACCAGCAGAAAATCGTCGGGCGCTACTACGCCAATAAAGACGCCATCATCGAGACACGCCTGGGCGAGGTCGTGTCCGAGTTGTACATCGCCACCGCCGAAGGCAAGCAGGCCGCTCTCAAGCGCCTCTGGAACAACGCCCGCGCTGCGCTGAAGCAGAAGGGCGTGGCCCAGGCCCAGATCGACGCCATCGTCGACAACCAGGACATCAAGGCCCTGGCCGCCCTGGCCGGCAACGTGTCGCGCTGAAGGCTCAGTCAGAGGCCAGCCGGCCCTCGAGATCAAGCCGCATCCAGACCACCGAGTGCAGCACCGGGTGCTCGATGCGCACGCGGAACAGGACCATGTCCTCGACGTTCCAGCCAAGCCGCTCGCCGATCTGACGGATCATGCCGGGATACGCCGGGAGTTCCGGTGCGCTCACCGCCCCGCTGCCCCGCCCGCCGCGCACCAATCGCTCGGCCACGGGCAGCACCACGCCCGCGTCGTCGCCGGGCCACACGGTCGCCTCGGGCCTTCGAGCCAGCACCCGCAGGCTCGGGTGGGCCGGGCCGAACGCGTCCTCGGCCAGCAGGCTCGGGTCCACCAGCATGTCCTGATAGAGCACCTGCGCGGGCGTGGCGACCTCGTGAATGTTGCCAATCGCCGCGGTGCCGTCGGGCGACCGGATCGACAGGCCCCGCGTCATGTCGCACAGGTAGCAACTCACCGCCGACGTGGTGCCCAGCCGATCGACCTCGGCCACGAACCTGGTGTAACCGTCCTTTCCGACGAGGGCCGAGATCGAAGGCAGCGGCTCGGACGAGAAAGCCTCGACCAGCCCCGCCGGGCCATCCGCGGATGCGTCGCCGAATACTGGTTCGCGCGTGCGCACGTTCCCCTCGCCCTGATCGAAGCGGTGCCGGGAGATCTCCAGCGGCACGTCTGGCCTGAGGCGGCGCAGGCCGGCCAGCCCGCGCAACGAGCACATATCCATGTGGCCGGGCGTGTCCGATCGTCGCACCAGCAGCGTGAACAGGTCCACGTCGCAGCACCGGCCCACGAGCTCGCGGTTGGCGCGATACGCGGTCCGCTTCAGCTCGGCATCGTGGCCGACGATGCCGTCTCCGCTCACCGATCGCACCATGAGGTCGAAGCTGCTGCGGTCGTCGGCGTGGTGGCTGACCACAGCGTGGAACCTGTCGGTCGCCTCCCGCACACGATCGGTCACGCTCGCGGAGACCCCCGCCTTGCTGGCCGCCAGCAGCACCTGCCGGGTCGCGGCCTTGCCCGGCACGCGGGCCCCCGAGCCCAGGTTGTCGGACGTCGCGACCCGATAGACCTGCCACGCCAGCTTCTTGCTGATACCCAGTGCCCGCTCAACGCCGATGGCCCCCGGGCCTTCACGTGGGACGGCCGATAACAGCTCGGCATACGCCGATCGGACTCCGGTCACGGCTTCGACCACGGCTGCATCAAGGAGTTCGGCCGCGGCTGGGCTGGGATCGGCGGCGGTCACGCTCCATTTATAGCACGAATCGCCACTAAGTCCGATGGCAAATCAAAAGATTTCTAGAAATATTTAGGAAACCGCTTGTGCTGGCCTGCCGAATCCGTTAGAGTGCCGTGAAGCGTCTCGCGGGCGTCCGATCGCGAGCGGCGCCAGCCCAAACCCCACGCACTCTGTCGGAGAGGAAGAAGAACATGCTTACGCCCAAGAAAGCCGCGCTCTGCAGTCCCGCCTTGCTGGCCTTGGCCGGTCTGGCCACCTCGGCCGCGGCCCAGGTGCCCGGCTTCGAGACCCGCGACGGCTGGCCCCTCATCATCGCTCCGGGCCCGTCGGTCGACGGCGGCATGATGGTGAACATGGACGCCGACCCCGAACTCGAGATGGTCCACGTCGTGCAGGACCGCCTGTTCGCGCTCAACCTCGATGGCACGAACGTGCCCGGCTTCCCGCGGTTCCTCACGCCGGGCCAGGGCACATTCGGCGCGCCGGCGTTCGGCGACATCGACGGCGACGGCGAAGAAGAGATCGTCGTGCAGACGTTCTTCTTCGGCATCCGCGGCGATGTCTTTGCCATCAACAAGGACGGCTCGACCGTCCCGGGATTTCCGGTTTCGGTCGGCGGCCCATTCAAGAGCCCGGCCCTGGCCGACCTTGACGGCGACGGCGACCTGGAGATCCTCGTTAACGCCAACTCGGGCGGCGTAGCGCAGCTCTCGGCCATTGAGGGCGACGGCACGCAGCGCGCTGGCTTCCCCGTCGTGCTCGACAACATCTCGAGCGGCGCTTCACCGGCCGTGGGAGACATCAACGGCGATGGTGCGCCCGAGATCGTCGTCTCGTCGTTCTACACCGTGTATGCGTTCGATGCCGACGGCAACACGCTCGCCGGCTTCCCGTACACGCCCGATGATGGCGGCACGATCCAGACGCTGAATTACAACTCCGCCGGCCTGGCCGACCTGGACGGCGACGGCGCGCGAGAGATCGTGTTCGCGACAACCAACGAAGTCGATCCGTTCACCGGCCGCGTCTACGTGCTCGACTTTGCCGGCAACCTGCGCCCGGGTTGGCCCACCACCACCGAGTTTTCGATCTTCACGCCCCCCTCCATCGCCGACATCGACGGCGACGGCAATCTCGACATCGCCATCGGAGATCGCACGCTGACGCCCACGCGCGAGGCAAACATCCAGGTGTGGGACCGCGATGGCGCGCCGCTGCCGGGCTGGCCTGTTACGGGCGCCGTGGGTGCGGTGCACGCGCAGATCATGGTCGCTGACGTCGATGGTGACGGATTCGTCGAGCTGCTCGTCGACGACAACACCGCCGTCACCCCGCTTTATGGCTTCAACCACGACGGCACGCAGATCGCCGGCTGGCCGCTGCCGGTGGGCGATGCGTCCTCGTTCCAGCAGTCGCCCAGCATCGGCGACTTCGACGGCAACGGATTCATGGACATCAGCGTGAGCGGCAACGACTTGGTCGATGACCAGACGTACCTCTTCCAACTCGCCTCGGACACGATCGTGTACGACCCAGCGCTCGCGCCCGTACGCACGTACCAGTACAACGTGCGCCGCGACGGCGTGGCCGACATGGTCGAGGCCAGCCCCTGCCGCGCCGACTTCGATGGTGACGGGGCGCTCACCATCTTCGACTTCCTCGCATTCCAGAACGCTTTCGATGCGGGCGATCTCGGGGCCGATTTCGACGGCGACGGGTCGCTTACGCTGTTCGACTTCCTCGCATTCCAGAACGAGTTCGATGCCGGCTGCGAGTGATCACAATGGTTCGAGCAACACGTCGGCCCGCTCCTGCGCGCAGCCCTCGATGGCCAGCGTCTTGAGTGGGCTTGTTGTTCCATGAGCAACACGCACGCTACGCGGGTCGACGCCCAGAGTCGCCGCCACGAGTTCGCACACCGCCTGGTTCGCCTTTCCGCCCTCGGGCGGTGCGCTTAAGCGAATCTTCAGCCGGTCTCCCAGTGGGCCGATGACCTCGTCGCGCTTCGCGCCGGGCACCACCTTCACGCGCAGCGTCGCGGTCATGCCCCATCAGCCGGTCGCCTGCGACGCGGCTCGAAGATCGCCGTTCCCCGTGCCGGCGCCCGCAGATCCCGCACCGGGCCCTTGCGCACGCGCTCCATGGCGCTCTTGGCCATGTCGGGCGAATATTCGCAGCCCACGTAGCGCCGGCCCAGAGCCGTGGCGGCCACGGCAGTCGTGCCGCTGCCCGTGAACGGGTCGAGCACCAGGTCGCCCTCGTTGCTCGTCGCGCGCACGACGCGGGCCAGGTAGAGCTCGGGCAGCTGGTTGTCGTGCTTGCCGCGCCGCTCGGCGTTGTTGCCCTGGATGCGGCCCCAGTACTGCCCGTACCAGACATCCATCGGCAGGCGCATGCCGGCGGGCATGCCGTCCTTCTTGTCCATCGTCCGCGGGTCGAAGTACGTGGTCGCCCGGTCGCTGGGCTCGAGCACTTCTTCTGGGTTCCACGTGCGGTTCTTGGGGTCCTTGCAGAAGTACAGCACGTGCACCTTGCTGTTGATGAACCGGCTTGTCGTGTTCTGCCCGAAGCGGTAGTGCCACACGCACCAGTTGACCATGTGCAGCCCGCGCTGCTTGAGGTGCACCACGATCTCGGCGGCCCAGTCGTCGGGAATGTTGATCCAAAGGCTCCCGCTGGGCTTGAGCGCCTGAATGCACAGGTCGATCCAGCGCTGCGTAAAGGCCGTCACCTCGCCCATCGGTCCGAAGCTCTGCGACACGTCGCAGTACTCCTTGTCGGGCATCGCGTCGTCCCACTTGTCGTAGCCACGGGCCCAGTTGAAGGGTGGGTCGGCAAAAACCAGGTCGACCTGGCCCCTGGCGCACTCGGGAATCTTCGGCAACAGGTCTCGGCAATCACCCACGTACACGCGGCAGTCGGGCGCGTCCTTTCCGCCCGGGCGCAAGGGCTTGGGCAGCTTCAACTTGGACGATTTCGAACGCGTGGTGGTCGCGGCGGCGGGCATCGAACAGTGTACCGCGCTCATGCGCAAAGCGCCACTCGCAGGTGGTGGACTGGGGCCGAGTTTGTCGATAGCTTCTTCCCGGCCCGACCGATGTTGCCCGGGCCAGTGCGCTTCGAAAGAGAGAGGTTCCCGTCGTGTCCAGAAACCCGCGCAAGACCACCGCCGGGCTCTGGTCGAGCCCGGCCGTCCGTACCGTCCGCCTTGGCGGGTTGTGCTTCGTGGCCGCCGTGGGCTTGATGGCCGCCGGCGGCCTGGTGGCGCGCCAGCCCACGCCCGAAGCGGTCTGGGCGGGGCTGGCGTTCCTCGTACTGCCGGGGCTGGCTCTTGCCGCCCTGGCCCTGCACCGGGCCCAGAGGCTCAGCCGATCTTGATCAAGTCCCGATCAGGGCTCAGCGTGCGCCGGCGGTCTCCAGGGCCGGCGCCTGCGGCAGGTCGACGTCCGTCCCGTTCACGTGGTTGAAGAAGTTCGTGTAGAAGTTCAACGCCACGGTGGCGATGGTCTCCACGACGTGCCCGTCGTCGTAGCCGGCATCCTTGAAGGCCTTCAGGTCACCCTCGTCGGCGAAGCCCTTCTTCTCGAGCAGGCTCTTGGTGAAGGTCGCCAAGGCGCCCAGCTTCGGGTCGTCCAGCTCGCCGCGACGGGCGGCGATGGTCTGGGCCTCGGTCAGCCCGGCGCCCTTGCCCATGTAGGTATGGGCCGCCAGGCAGTACTCGCAGTCGTTCTGCTGGGCCGTCACAAGCGCGATCACCTCGCGCTCCTGAGCCGACAGCTCGCCCTCGCCCAGTGCCCCGGCCATGCCCAGGTAGGCCTGCAGGCCGGCGGGCGAATTGGCCATGCCCTTGAAGATGTTCAGGTGCTTGCCCTTCAGCGGGCCGTCGAAGATCTCCTTGGTCTTCCCGGTGGCGTTGCTGGGCTCGATCGTGTTCAGGCGTGGCATCGTGATGCTCCTTTGTGTTGCGTGGGGATGATGCTCTTGGTCCGTGACGAATCACGCTGGCTGCGGCTCTATTCATGTATCTGCATGGAATTTCGTGACATGCCAAAAAAAGCCGGCCCCGTATGGGCCGGCCGTAGCTGGCAGGCCGGACCGTCCTTGGTCCGGCGTGAAGGAGGTGCCTCAGGCGGCGCGACGACCGCTGGTCGAACGACGCGAGGCCAGGGTCAGGCTCCGCGTCGTCGACGTGGCTCGGCGGGCCGGGCTCTTGCGGGCACTGGGCTTGCGGGCCGTGGTCGTGCGACCTGCGGTCCGGGCCTTGGTCGTGCTCCGCTTGGCGGTCGAGCGCTTGGCGGCGGGCTTGCTGGTGCGAGCCTTGGTCGTGCGCTTGGCCGTCGTGCGAGCCGTGCTCTTGCGAGCCGGGCGGCGCTTCGCAGTGCTGCCCGTCTTGCGAGCGGTGGTCCGCTTGGCGGTGGTACCGGTCTTGCGAGCGGTGGTCCGCTTGGCGGCGGTACCGGTCTTACGAGCGGTGGTCCGCTTGGCAGTGGTGCCGGTCTTACGAGCGGTGGTCCGCTTGGCGGCGGTACCGGTCTTACGAGCGGTGGTCTGCTTGGCAGTGGTGCCGGTCTTACGAGCGGTGGTCCGCTTGGCGGCGGTACCGGTCTTACGAGCGGTGGTCCGCTTGGCAGTGGTGCCGGTCTTACGAGCGGTGGTCCGCTTGGCGGCGGTGCCGGTCTTACGAGCGGTGGTCCGCTTGGCAGCCGGTTTGGCCGTCTTGCGGGCCGGGCTCTTGCCCGTGGCGGCCCGCTTGGCGGTCGTGCCCGTGGTGCGGGTGGTCTTCCGGGCGGTGCTCTTGCGGGCGCCGGTCCGGCCGGTGGTGCGCTTGGCGGCGGTCTTGCTGCCAGTAGCGCGGGTGCGGCGCGACGGGGCCGTCCGGGCCGCATGGGTGCGGCTTGCGGTCTTGGCGGTCGCACGGCGGCGAGTCGAAGATGTCCTCTTCATAGCGTGAGTCTCCAAACGGGCCGCGTTCTGGTTGTTCCCGGGAGGGCCGGAGTGGTCCTGCGAAGCCGGGCGATATGGTTTGTGCGGCCTGGTCCAGTTCGTCCGGCCGCCGTCAGTGGCGGATAACCCCGAACGCAGGGTCCATCGACGCAACAACACATGTCCATGAGCGAATCCGACGAAAAAAAGAAAAACGACCCCGAAACGCGCAAAACACGCGCATAAGAAAGCCCGCCGTGCCCAACTCCACCGCCGCAACGCCCGCACGCTCGCCCTGGTCGCCCACCAGCTGGCAGGCCCGTCCTCGCGCCCAGGCCATCGCCTACGAAGACCCCGCCGCCCTCCAGCGAGCCGTCGAGCGCCTGGCCAACCTGCCCCCACTGGTCACCTCGTGGGAGATCGAGCGACTCAAGGCAAACCTGGCCGACGCCCAGGTCGGAAAGCGGCTGGTCATCCACGGCGGCGACTGCGCCGAGACCCTCGACGAGTGCAGCCCGGCCACCATCACCGCCACCCTCAAGATCCTCCTCCAGATGAGCCTGGTGCTCATCCACGGCTCGCAGAAGCCGGTCGTCCGCATCGGCCGTCTGGCGGGCCAGTACGCCAAGCCGCGCTCAAGACCCACCGAAGCCGGCGAGGTCGAAGGCCAGGCCTGCGAGCTGCCCAGCTACTTCGGCGACCTGGTCAACCACGCCGAGTTCACCCCCGATGCCCGCCGGCCCGACCCCGACCTCATGCTCGCCGGCTACCACCACGCCGCCATGACGCTCAACTTCATCCGCTCGCTGGCGACGGGCGGCTTTGCTGACCTGCACCACGCCGAGCAGTGGGACCTGCGCTTCCTGACCAACGCCCAGCTCTCGGGCGACCTGCGCGAGCGATACCAGCGCATGAGCCAGGAGGTGCGCAGCGCCATTCGCTTTGCCGAGCTCATCGGCGAGGGCGCGCTGCAGGAAGTTAATCGCGTGGACTTCTTCGCCAGCCACGAAGGGCTGAACCTCGAGTACGAGAGCGCCCAGACGCGCCGCGTGCCTCGAAGAGACGGCTTCTATTGCCTGACCACCCACCTGCCCTGGATCGGCGAGCGCACCCGCGCCCTGGACGGCGCCCACGTCGAGTTCTTCCGCGGCATTGCCAACCCCGTGGGCGTCAAGATCGGCCCGAGTATCGACCCCGACGAGTCCGTCGCCCTGCTCCGCACACTGAACCCCAAGCGCGAGCCGGGCAAGATCGTGCTCATCTCGCGCATGGGCGCGACCAGGGTCGACGCGCTGCCGCCCATTTTGCACGCCGTCGAGAAGTCGGGCGAGCCCGCCGTCTGGCTGTGCGACCCCATGCATGGCAATGGCCAGGTGACCGACGAAGGCCGCAAGACACGCCACTTCGATGCCATCGTCGCCGAGCTGCGCAGCACCATGGCCGCCCACAAGCAGGCCGGCACCGTGCTCGGTGGCGTGCACGTGGAGGTCACCGGCCATGACGTCACCGAGGTCATCGGCGGCGCCTCGGGCGTGACGCAGGAGCGACTGTCCGAGAATTACGCCACCGCGTGCGACCCCCGCCTGAACTATGCCCAGGCCCTGGAATTGGCCTTCATCCTCTCCGGAGCGCTCAGCCGAACGGCGGGCGACCTTCCGGCGTAAAATAGTCCATGCCCACGTACGACTACGAGATCCTGGACAAGAAGGGCGAGCCTACCGGCGAGACCTTCGAGTACGTCCAGCGCATGGCCGACGAGCCGCTGACCAAGCACCCCGAGACCGGCCAGCCCTGCCGCCGCGCCATCAGCGCCCCCGCCATCGCCGGCAAGTGGAGCGACCTCAACAAGACCCAGATGAGCAACAAGCGCCTGGGCGAGCTGGGCTTCACCAAGTTCGAGAAGAAGGGCGACGGCTACTACGAACGCACGGCGGGGAGCGAGGGGCCCAAGACGATCAACGCGGACGATTACCTCTAGCCGACGAGTCCATCGATCCCGCTGAGCCCCACCGGCTCCTTCGTAAAGAACCCCTCCCCCGCCTCAACCCCAATCCGGCTGCCCAGGTACGTCGCGCTCGCCTCGACCCAGTCGACCACCTTGCGGTTCTTCTCGGGCAGCACGAACTGCGTGTGGTACGCGCGGATCGACTCGATCTTGCGCTCGACGTAGCCGGTGACATCGAGCACGAAGCTCGGGTTGGCCACCCAGCGCAGGTGCGTGGCGTAGTAGTAGAACAGCCACTTGGGATAGATCGGCTCTCCCGCGGCCATCCCCTCGGGCACCGGCATGTCGACCTTCGTCAGCTTCGCGTCGAACCGTGCGTCTTCGACGATCCGCGTGACGGCCCGGTGGTCGGGGTGGGCATCCTCGAAGAACGGCGTGAAGACGATGCTCGCCTGGTGCGCGCGGATCACGCCGGCCATCTTGTGACGATTCTCGATCGTGTGCTCGACGAACCGGTTGGGCAATCCCAGCAGCACCCGCTTCACCGGCCTGGCATCGGGGAACTTCGCCCGGTCGGGCGAGAGGATGGTCGCTGCATTCTTTGCCTCTTCGGCCCGCGTTTTCGGATCGCCATACGGCGTGGGCTCGCCGTTGGTCACGTCGACCAGCAGCACGTCGTGCCCCTGCTCGGCCAGCTTGGCGATCGCCCCGCCCATGCCGAGCTCTTGATCATCAGGATGCGGTCCGACGACGAGGATGTTGGCCATGCCCGCAGGATACGGCCCGGCCTTCGCAGTTACCGCCGCTGGCCTACTGCGATCAGCCCGTACTTGGTCGGTTGCTCCGACTCGCCCTGGTCCACCGTCAGCTCGACCAGCGCCAGCAGTTCGGGCGGCTCGGCCGCGAAGAACCCGCCCGCGCCGAAGCGCCGGCCCTGCTCATCGACGAACCGAGTCAGCGGCACGCGCAGGGTCTGCCCGATGGCCAGACCCTCGATGGCGTAGCCGTAGCGACCGTTGAGCCAGAGCATGCCCGGGCCGAAGCTGCGACCGGTGGTATTGGTCAGCCGGAGCTTCGTGCCCTCGCGGAAGGCGTGGATGTCCAGCGTCTCGACACGGCGGCTGGCCTCGGGGTAGGTCGGGCCGCTGTCCAACTCGCCCCGCGACGCGCACCCGCCGGCGAAAATGGCCGCGAATCCCACGCCCGAAAACACGATGGCAACGCCTCGACGCATCGCCAATGGTGCCCCCGCCATCCGCCCGCGTCCACTACCCTTGCCCGATGTCCTGCGAGACCGCATCCCGCAACGCCACCGAGCCCACGCCAGGCATCGCCCCCGGCGGCGAACACCTCGATGCGCGCGCCGTCGCCCGCCAGATCGGCATCGACGGCGTCCACGCCCACCTGCCCGCGACCATCCCGGGCATGGATGCCCCCTTCTATCAGGCCGGGCTAGCCGGGTACTCCGACGCGGCCATGCGGATCATCGCCCGCCGCCACGGCTGCCCCCTGTGCGTCACCGAGGCCCTGCTCGACCGCACCCTGCTGGCCGGTGGCCGCGGATTTGCCAAGGCAGACCTGGGCGAGCTGCACGACAACGTGCCCGGCGGCGAGGACGACCACCCACTGGTCGGCCAGATCATGGGCAGCGACCCCGGCGAGATGGCCGCTGCGGCGATCAAGATGGTCGAGCAAGGCAGCCGGCGGCCCAAGGAGTATCGCAAGCTGGCCGAGGGCGGCGAACTGGCCATCGAGCACATCAGCGAGTCATCCTTCCAAGCCATCGACATCAACCTCGCCTGCCCCGTCAAGAAGATCGCCAAGAAGGCCCGCGGCGGCCACTGGCTCGCCGAGCCCGACGGCGCGATTGAGATCCTCAAAGCAGTCCGCGATGCGCTGCCCGAGAGCATGCCGCTGACGCTGAAGATCCGCCGCAGCTTCGACGACACGCCCGAGATGGCGCGCAACTTCATGCGCATCTTCGACGCCGCCTACGACCTCGGTTACGCATGGGCCACCGTGCACGCTCGCACCGTGCAGCAGAAGTACGTCGGCCCCAGCCGATGGGACCTGCTGCGCGACATCGTGAGCCAGCGCCCCGGCCGCGTCGTTTTCGGCTCGGGCGACATCTGGACGGTCGAGGACATCTTCCGCATGATCGGCTACACCGGCGTGTCGGGCGTCAGCGTGGCCCGAGGCTGCATCGGCAACCCCTGGATCTTCCGCCAGGCCCGCAGCATGATGGCCGGCGAGGACCCCCGCCCCCCCACCATCGCCGAGCAGCGGCAGGTGCTCAAGGACCACTTCGAGCTCGCTCTGAGGGTCAACGCCCACATGCGCGACCCCGAATACCACACCGGCAAGACCATGCGCAAGTTCGCCATCCGCTTTGCCCAGCATCATCCGCAGGGGGACGAGGTGCGCAAGCGGTTCATCGGGGTGAAGGGGTTGGAGGATTGGCAGAGCGTGTTGCACGAGTGGTATGAAGTTCGGAGCCCGGTCGAATCCCCGAGCTAAGCCCGCCTCTCCCCACCCCCCGGATACGCAATCCGCCCGTGGTAAATACTCGCCACCGTCTTGCTGATCGAATCCCCCACCGCGTCTAGCTCCTTGAGCGTCAAATCGCAGTCGTCGAACTGCCCGTCGGTCAGCCGCTTCTGGGCGAGGCGGCGCACGAGCTGGTCGATGCGGCTCGGCGTCGGGTCGGCCATCGTGCGCGTGGCGCTCTCGACGGCGTCGGCCAGCATCAGGATCGCGCACTCCTTCGTCCGCGGCTTGGGGCCGGGGTAGCGATACTCCATCTCGCTGGGCTCGTTGACCATTTCGCCCTCGCGGGCCTCGCGCTTGCTGACCTCGCCGGGCTCGCTCGAAGCGCCCTTGCTCACCGCCCGGCTCTCGCGCGCGGCCTCGGCCTCGTCGGCGGCCTTCTGCTTGGCGCGGTGGTAGAAGTACTCCACCAGCGTCGTGCCATGGTGCGCCTCGATGTAATGGTGCAGCGTGCGCGGCAGGCCAAACTCGCGCGCCAGCTCCAGCCCGTCCTTCACGTGGCCCACGATGACCAGCAGGCTCATGGCCGGGCTCAGCTTATCGTGCTTGTTGGGCCCGCCCGCCTGGTTCTCGACGAAGTACTCGGGCTTGTTCATCTTACCCACGTCGTGGTAGAGCGCGCCCACGTACGTCTGCAACGCGTCGGCGCCGATGGCGTCAGCGGCGGCTTCGGCGATCGACGCCACGTTCATCGAGTGGTTGTACGTGCCCGGCGCCCGGCGTTGCAGTTCCTTTAGCAGGGGGTGCTTGGGGTCGCGAAGCTCGATGAGCTTCATGCCCGTGGTGATATCAAACGCCCGCTCGACGCTGGGCAGGATGAATAGCACGAGCCCCGCCGTGGCCAGCCCGCCGCTGGCGGCAAAGCCCATGTCCCACGTCAGTTCGAGCAACCCGCGACCCGACACCGGCCGGCCCAGCAGTCCGCCGCCCAGCGTGGCCGCCGTGAGCGCCAGCGCCGTGGCCAGGCCCGTGCGCACGAACGCCCGCCGATCCCGAATCTCGCTGAGCTGCCACGCGGCCGTGACCGCGCCGGCAAGCGGGATGAGCACGAACCACGACGGCCGGCCCAGCGCTACGGTCACCAGCACCGCGTGGCCGGCCGAGATCGCCAGCGCCACCCGCGCGTCATAGGCGATGGCAAGCAGCATCGCCAGCAGCAGCGTGGGCGCCACCGCCAGCAGCATCATGAGGCGAGGCTCGAGCGCCGTCGACCACACGGCCAGCGCAAAGCATGCAACGAACAACCCCGCGATCCCCACCATCCGCTCAGGATTGCGCGTCACGCGCGGGCAATACCACGCCAGGTACATCGTCAGCCCCAGCACGATGAGCACGCACACCGCTGCCGACCCAGTCAGCCGCGAGCCAAGCGAGAACACGCCGCGCGACCTCGCCACCGCCTCGCGCTCGCTGCGCAGCAGGCCGATCGTCTCCAGGCCCACCGGCTCCCCGCGCCGAACGATGACCTGCCCGGGCTGCACCTCGACGAAGGCCTCGGCCACGTCCTCGACCGCCTGGGCCTGCCGGGCGGCAGACATGGCCTCGTCCATGCGGTACGTCGGCTCGCTCTGGTTGGCAAGACGACCAAGCACGAGCGAGCGCAGGGCCGCGTCGGTCAACTGGGCGTCGCTTGCCAGTCGCTCGGCCGCTTCGCGACGCGCCTCGGGGCTGCCAGCGTTCACCAGGCTCGCCGCCGTGGTGTGGATGGTCGAACCGGCCTGATCGTTCATCAGCCAGATAACGGCCGTCTCGCCCGCCTCGCTTCCGCCCAATTGGGCAGAGCGTTGCCGTTCGGTCTGCCACGTTGCTGGCTCGACGAATGGCCGGCGCTCCAATGCCGTACGGAGCCGCGTCATGGCCTCGGTCCATCGCGGCGCCACGCCGTCTTCGGCCACGAGCGCACGCACGGCCGCCAACTCCTCGGCGTCAAGATCAAACCGGGCCCGAATCTCGGGCGCCACCGATTCGAGCGTCTGGGCGTCGCGAAGCGTCAGCGGCAGCTGCGCCAGTCCCTCCACCACGCTGCGCAGTTCAGTCCTTGGCACGAAGATCCTCGCCGCCCGATCGCGTGCGAGCGTGCGCTGCTCGTCGGTCCGAGCCGGGTCGGGCATGCTGAACGCCTCGCGCGCCACGACCGTCTCGTCGGCCAACCGACCCATCGCCAGCAGCGGCTGTCCGCTGGCCCACCACGTCAGCACGGTGAGCAGCCCCGCGGCCGCCGACGCGATGATTACCGCATAGCCCGTCCGCGGATTGGTCAGCAGCCGCTTGAACTTCTCCATGGGCGTCGCGCGTTCGCGACGCAGCGTGACGCGGCGACCGCTGCTCTTGGACTTCTGCCAGGGCCAACGCATCAGGCGTCTCCTTCGTCGGCCGCCGCGGGGGCCTTGGGCTTCTTGGCTTCTTCGCCATAGGCGTCGATGATCCGTTGCACCAGCGCGTGTCGCACGACGTCCTCGCGAGTCAGGCTCGCAAAGGCAACGCCGCGCACGCGACGCAATCGCCGGGCCGCGTCGATCAGGCCGCTGCCGGCCGGTTCATCGATGTCGATCTGCGAGGGATCGCCCGTCACGATCATCCGCGAGCCCTCGCCCATGCGCGTCAGGAACATCTGCATCTGGCCGACGGTGCTGTTCTGCGCCTCGTCGAGCAGGATGGCCGCCTGGTTGAGCGTCCGCCCGCGCATGAACGCCAGAGGCGCAATCTCGATTACGCCGCTCTCGAGGAAGCGCTCCATCGTGCCCACGTCCATCATGTCGTACAGCGCATCCAGCAGCGGCCGCAGGTATGGGTGCACCTTGGCCTGCATGTCGCCGGGCAAAAAGCCCAGCCGCTCGCCCGCTTCGACCGCCGGCCGAACGAGCACCAGCTTGCGCACGCGATCGGTCCGCAGCAGGTGCACCGCGGCGGCGACCGCCAGATACGTCTTGCCCGTGCCCGCCGGGCCCATGCCGAACACCAGTTCATGCGTGCGGATGGCCTCGAGGTAGTGCTCCTGCCCCGGCGTGCGAGCACGAATCTGCCGCCCGCCGCTATACACCGCCAGCGGACCTTCCCACGCCTCGCCCTCGCGCGGCGCCATACGCGCCGCGCCCCGGCCGACGGCCGTCACGCCCGGCGTCGTCGAGACGCCTGGGTAGTTCGAGCCTTCCGAGGCCATCAGTCCACCCGACGCGGCCTCGGCCAGCATCTGAAGCACGTCGGGCGTCGACGCCCGGCCGCCACGCCGAAGCACCGCACGGAGAAATCGCTCGGCCGCACGGACGCCCTCTTCCTGGCCGCTGATCCGCACGATCCCCCCGCGGGGCGTCACCGATACGCCCAGCCCTTCGCGCAGCAGGCGTACATTGCGGTCATGCACCCCGAGCACCCGAACGGGATCGGGGCCGATGGGAAACTCGATCGTCAGTTCCAAACGCCGGCCTCCGGGCCCCGTGCCACCAATGGGCCCACTGGTCAGTTTCGTCATGCGGCCAATCCTACCTGAGCCCCATTCCCCGGGCGGAGCCATATGCGAACACAATCCTACCGCTTTCCCGTTCTATTCGTAGCCCTGTTCGCGGGGTTGCTCGCGGGCTGTAGCGTCGGACCCGACCGCGACATCGTGCCCACGAACGATCCCAGCGTTCTCGGACCCGTGCCCGGCGACCGCGACGACGTCGAGCGGGCCCTGCTCATCGGCTTGGAATCCGCCCAGGCCGCCCTGCTCCGCGGCGCGTGGGATGGCGACACCTACGGCGCCTCGTTCCTGGCCATCGAGAGCCGCCAGGGCGACGTTTCGGCCACCGATCACGGCAACGGCACCCTCACCCTTCGCGCCTTCATCGAGCCGGACGGCGATCGCGATGCCCAGCAGGCCCTCCTCCAGGCATGGGCCAGGCGCCTGGAGCAACTCCACGGCGTCGAATGGGCCCCGAGGTAGCAGTCAGACCGCGTCGCCCGGCCCACCCCGCACGGGCTCGGGGGGGACGGCGCCGCCCAGCTCGACCGTCATCGTGGTGCCGCGCTGCCACACGCTCTTGACGCGGATGGCTCCGCCCAGCGAACGTACGGCGTGCTTGACGATCGCCAGACCAAGGCCCGTGCCCCGAGCGATCTTGCTGCCATCGCGAGACGTGTCGACCTGGTAGAACCGCTCGAAGATTCGCTGCTGCATGGGCAACGGAATGCCCACGCCCTGATCAACCACCTCGAACACGCACGTGCGCGAGCCGCCGGGCTCCTCGCCCTGCTCGACGCGGCCGCGCACGAGCACCTCGTCGCCCTCCGAGCTGAACTTGATGGCATTCTCGATCAGGTTTCGCAAGATGATGGTCAGCAGGTTGCGATCGGTGCGCAACTGCTCGAGGGCCGGATCGAGATCGAACCGCAACGCCACGCCGCCGCGCTCGCACATGGGCTCGAAGCTCTCGGTGAGCACGCGCGCTAACTCGCTGGCGGGCACGCGGGAAAGACGAACCGAGCCCTCTAATGCCTCCAGCCGTGACAGGTCCAGCAAATCACGGATCAGGTCCTCAAGGCGCGTGACGTTCTCGTCGAGCATGGACAACAGGCGTGTTCGCATCACGTCGTCTTCGCTGGCGGGCCCCTGCAACGTATCGACCGCCCCGCGAAGCGCCGCGATTGGCGTGCGAAGCTCGTGCGAGGCATTGGCCGCAAAATCCGTGCGGATCTCCAGCGCCCGTGAAAGCTCGCTGACGTCTCGCAAGACCAGCACCACGCCGCGACCCGGCTGGCCACCCATCGGCGGAATCGGTAAGGCCGACACGTCGGCGACACGGTTGCCGCCTTCGCCGGCGAAGGTCAATCGCTTCCGACACGCCTCGCCCCGCGACGCCCGCGCGTGCAGCGACAGGGCCTCGGCATTCGTGAACACCTCGTCGATCGGCCGGGCGAGCAGGTCGTCGCGCGGCATTTCCAGCCATTGCTCGCACGCGTCGTTGACCAGCACCACCGTCTGGGCGCCGTCGCACGCCAGGATGGGCTCGTCGATCACCTCGAGCACCGTCGCAAGTTCTTCGTGGGCGGCCTCGAATGCCGCAGCCGAATCGGCGCTTCGCATCGCCTGCGTCCGTGCCGATCGAATCGCCGCGTTGCCCAACAACGCGCCGCGCCACGTGCAGGCCCCTGCGAAGGCGATGGCCACGCCCACCGACCAACCCGGGGTCTTCAACACGAGCAGCACGAAGGCGACAGCCACCGCCACGCCCGCGAGCACGAACCAGCGTTTGCCAGTCGAATCGGTCAAGGTGTCACCGCCCGGAGGGTCCGGCTATGCCGGCGTCAATTCGTGCACGGCACGATAGCCCACCCCTCGCACGGTCTTGATGTGCCGGCCCCACGGGCCCATCTTCCGCCGGATGCTGGTGATGTGCACGTCGATGGTCCGCTCGGTGACCGTCACGCCCGGGCCCATGGCATGGTTCATCAGGGCGCTGCGCGAGAGCACCTTTCCGTCCGCCTCGATGAGGGCCGACAGCAGGCGAAACTCGGTGAGCGTAAACGGGATTGCCTCGCCCTCGAGCGTGGCCTCGTGCGTTTCCAGGTCCAGCGCCACCCCGCCCAGCCGCAGCACCTGCTCGCTCACGCGGTTGTGGCTCTGCGTCCGCCGGAACACCGCCTCGACCCGCGCCATCAGCACCTTCATCGAGAAGGGCTTGGTGACGTAGTCGTCCGCCCCGACCGACAGCCCCACCACCTGGTCCACCTCGTCGGCCTTGGCCGTCAGCATGATGATCGGCACGTGGCTGATGCTCTTGTCGGCCCGGATCTGGCGGGCGACCTCCGTGCCCGAGAGTTCGGGCAGCATGAGGTCCAGCAGCACCAGGTCCGGCCCCAGGGCCCGGGCCTTGGAGACCCCGTCGGGGCCGGTGCGGGCGACAACTGTCCGATAACCATTGCCCTTGAGGTTGTAATCGAGCAGATCCGAGAGATCCCGCTCGTCCTCAACGATCAGGATCAGCTTCTCGTTGGCCTTCTGATGGCTCGCGACCATGCCCTGGTCCTCTTGTACGTCCCGCTTGGCCCGGGCTCGGGCCCTGTCGGGTGTGGGATTGTTGGGCGTCATGGCAAGCCTCCCGGGCTGGATACACACGACTTTAACATATCTTCGCAATCATGAGCAGATTCTGGTGTCCACGAATGGATCGGGCCGAAAAACTGATCGGACCTGTAGTTGGCAAGGGCTAAGTTGCTTGCTACGATCTCGGCTTCTCGCCCGGATGTGGGCCGAAGCATTGCGGAACAGGGCCGTTCAAAGCGGCTCCCGCAACGATTCGAAGGCTTGCAGACACCGGCTTCGTGGAAGCCGGGAGCCGGCAAGCCGACAAAGCAGGGTTACCACCGGCATCTTGGGGATGCCGGTTCCGGCTGACGGGCCTGGCTCAGGATGAGCCGTCGCCAGCCATGTTTGGGGGCTCATGGTCGAGCCCGATGGGTCGGTGGCGTGGGTGGAACCCAGACCATCGGCAACGACGTGCGGCCGGCCAATGCAACGTGCGGCCGGGCACGCTGGTGGAGTCGGGCGGCCAGTCTTCCGCCCCAGATCTCGAAGAAGGAGTCTCGTACGATGAGTCACACGAAGGCCACAGTGCTGCTCGCGGGCCTCGCCATGGGCCTTGGTGGCACCGCGATCGCTCAAACCTCCAGCCTGGACGAAGCCCGCTCGTTCGCCGCGGAAACCCGCAGCGACGCCTCGCGCGCCACGCTCAGCCAGGGCGCCGCGACCGGTCCCCAGATCTTCGGCCGCCTCCAGTTTCAGTACAACATCACCCTGATCGACGATCCGGTGCCCGCCAGCGGCGAGGATTACGCCACCGGCTTCCAGAACCGTCGTGCTCGCCTGGGCGCCAAGGGTGAGGTCGGCGAGTTCGATTACTACGTCCAGGGTAATTTCGACCGCAATGGCGGCGAGTTCTCCCTGCTCGATTACTACATCACCACCCCCGTCCCCGGCATGGAGGACGACGCCAAGCTGAAGTTTGGCCAGTTCAAGGCCCCGTTCCTGTACGAGGAGCTCGTTTCCTCGGGTAGCCAGCCGCTGGTCGACCGTTCGTTCACCAACAGTCGCTTCAGCCAGGGTCGTAGCCAGGGCATCTCGTTCATCTACGCCGGCAACGAGGACGACGACTACAAGGTTGAGGTCAACTTCTCCGACGGCTTCAACACGGCCAACACCGGCTTCGCCAGCCAGGCCGAGGCCGACTTCTCCATCGGCGGTCGCTTCGACTACAAGGTCAGCGGCGCCTGGAGCGACTTCAAGGACTTCACCGCCACCCAGGGCCAGGAGCAGGCCCTCCGCTTCGGTGGTGCGATCTTCTACCAGCAGGGTGACGGCACCTACGCGCTGGGTAGCGGCGCTACCAGCGAGCTCGACCTGCTCAGCATCACCGCTGACGGTCAGTGGGAGAGCAACGGCTTCAGCGTCTATGGCGCGTTCATCTTCCAAGACGCCGATGCCGGCGCCGCTGGCGACGTCTCGGACATCGGCTTCATCGCCCAGGCGGCCTACCGCTTCAGCGAGAACGACGAGATCGCCGGCCGCTTCGACTACATCCTGGCCGATGCCGATGGCGTCGATGACTTCGCCGCCCTGACGTTCGGCTATACCCGTTACATCTACGGCGACCAGAGCGCCAAGTTCGTCGCGGACGTGTTCTTCGTCTTCGAGACGGTCAACATGACTCCGCTCGCCGGTGGTAGCGAGGGCCTCGCCCTGCTGCCCGACAACGGCGACCCCCAGGCTGGCATCCGCACGATGTTCCAGCTCAGCTTCTGATCTTCAGAAGCCGATTGGTCTGATCTGAATCAAGAACGGGCGGCCCTTGCGGGTCGCCCGTTTTTTCGTGCGCTCCACGATATCGCGGACGCCGACACCTACTCGTCTGCGGGTGTCTCGATTACATCCGATCGAGCGTCGGCAACCCCAGCACGCCCAGACCGTCCTCCAGCACGCGCGCCGTCAGGTCGCACAGCCACAGCCGACTGTCGCGCGTGGCCTCGTCGTCGGCTCCCAGCACCTTGCACGACTGGTAGAACCCACTGAAGCGGTTCGCGATTTCGAGCATGTGCTGGCAAAGCCGGTGCGGCTCCAGGTGCTCGCCCACCGCCCGCACGACCGACGGATAGCGCAAGAGCGCCATCGCGAGCTGCTTTTCGGCCTCGTGCTCGATGCGCACGCTCGTGCCCTTCCAGCCATCGCCCACGCCGCGAGACTCGGCCTCACGGAACATGCTGCGGATGCGCACCAGCGCATACAGCAGGTACGGCCCGGTATCACCCTCGAACGCCAGGATACGATCGAAGTCGAACACGTAGTCGCGAACGCGATCGTTCGACAGGTCGGCAAACTTCAGCGCCGCCATCGCCACGACCTCGCCGGTCTTCGCGCGATCTTCGGAGTTGAGCGCATCGTTCCGCTCGGCCACCACGCGCTCGGCCCGGTCGTGCGCCTCGTCCAGCAGGTCCTGCAGCTTCACGCTCTCGCCCGAGCGCGTCTTGAAGGGCTTGCCATCGGTACCCAGGATCGTGCCGAACGCGGCGTGCTCGAGCGACGCCTCTACGCCATCGGGCGTCGTCGCATATCCGGCCTTGTGGGCCGCGGCGAACACCTGGCGGAAGTGCATCGCCTGGCGAACGTCCACGCAATAGATCACGCGGCTTGCGCCCAAGTCCTGCACGCGCCGGCGGATGGCGGCCACGTCGGTCGTGGCATACAGGAACCCGCCGTCGCCCTTGCGTACGAGCGCGGGCGGGTCCTTCCCCTCGCCGCGGATGACCAGCGCCCCGCCGTCTTCCTCGGCCACGCCGCGCTTCACCAGATCCTCGACCATCGGCGCTAATTCATCGCGATAACTCGATTCGCCCGCGCTCGCTTCCAGCGTGATCCGCGTGTGCATCCGCCGGCACGCGTCCATGCACGCGCCCATCGTCACGTCGCTGATGCGCTGCCAGAGATCGACGGCCCATTGCTCGCCGCCTTGGAGCGCCACCAGCGTCGCCTTTGCACGCGCCATCGCCTCATCGGCGTCGGCCACCTCGGCCTCCAGCTCGGCCAGCACCTTGGGTCCAAGGTCCCACTTCTTCGCAAGCCGCAAGCCCGTGCGCCCCGCGTCGGTGCGCTTCTTCATGGCCTTGTAGATCGCGTCCAGGTCGTCCAGCGTCACAGCGTCCAGGTCGAGCCGGCCGGCCTGGCTCTCGCGGTGCAGCTCATCGACCACCATCGCGATGGGCAGGCCCCAATCACCAACGTGGTTCTGGCGGATGACCTCGTGCCCCAGCCGCTCGAACGTCCGCGCGATCGCATCGCCGATCACGATCGCCCGGATGTGCCCCACGTGCATCTGCTTGGCCAGGTTCACGCCGCATAAGTCGACCACGATCTTCTGCGGCGTGGCGACCGGCGGCAGGCCCAGGTCCTTGCCGGCCATCTCGCCGAGCAAACCCGCCAGGGCCGGCCCGCGCAGCGTGATGTTGATGAACCCCGGCCCGGCGATCGACGATTCGCCAAGAGGCTCGGCGATGTCCGACACGTCGACCGCGTCCACGATCGCCGCCGCCACCTCGCGCGGGTTCTGCTTGACCATCTTGCCCAGCGCCATCGCCGCGTTGCACTGAAAGTCACCCATCGCCGCCTTCTTGCTGGGCGCAATCAACGGGTCGGCCCGGCCGGCGACCTCGGGAAACGCACGATCGATCCCCGCCCGGAACCGATCGTTCAGGATCGCCACGGGGTCAAGCTGCGTCTCGCTGGGGCTCTGGGTCTCGTTCATCGGCCCATCGTACGGGCCTTAGCGCTCGGCCGCCCACGACTCGAGCCGCTGCCGCAACGCGTCGGCATACCGAAGCGTCGAGGTCGAGGCCATCAGCACCTCCTCGTCGCGCAGCACTGCCACACGCCCGTACTCGATCGCCGGCACCGGAAGCTCGGCCAGCGGTCCAAGCAAATCCCGCCAGTCCTCGGCCTTCCCCGGCGCCAGCAGCACGATCGCGTCCGGCCCGATCTCCAGCACGTCCTCGGCGTCCAGCGGCATGTAGGGTCGGCCGTCTTCGATCGCCGGCGTGCCCCCGATCCGAATCAATACCTCGTGATGCACCGACCGAGGGCCGAGCGCCGCCGCCGGCGTGCCGGGCATCAGCAACAGCACCCGCCCGGCGCCAGCCAGGTCTGTGTTGTGCTCGAGCGCGTCCTCGAAGCGTTCCACGGGCGGGCGTCCGGCATCCACCTCGTCCGATACCAAGCGATGCACGTCGCTCGCCAACTCGATCAACTGCTCCAGGCTGGTCAGCTCGAATGCGCGAACCTCAAAGCCGACGTCATCTGCCAATTCGGTCAGCCCAACCGGCACGGCCGACGCGCCCGATTCGTAGTACACGTGCGTCGCCCCCACCGCCGACAGCCGCTCGAGGTCGATGCCCGCCGCATCCCCCACTACCGGCAGCGCCGGATCGAGCGCCACGTCGTAGCCCGATCGTCCCACGGCCAGGTCTTGGGCTCCAAAGTCCCGCAGCATGATGCCCACCGCCGGGCTCGTCGTTGCGATGCGCACGCCAGCCCCGGGCGGCGGCGCAGGCGCCTCGCCGCAGGCTGCCAGCAGCACCACCAGCACCACCAGCACCAATCCCAGCCACCTCACGCCAGCACCTCCGCGGCATCGCGAACCCGCGCATCCAGTTCCTTCAACGCCGAATCATCGTGCAAGGCAAAAGGCCACGTGCGATCGAGCACCTGCTCCATGTCCTGCAACCGCTGGTGCTCTTCCTCGGCCTCGCGCCGCAGCGATTCGAGGTGAGCCTCTCCTTCATGCCGAGCCCGATGCAACACGTCGCGCATCTCGCTGAAGAGCTTCTTTCGCTCGAGTGAGTGCCGCGGCGCAGATGCCATCGCCAGCACCAATCGATCGCGTTTGCGCTGCCGGTCTTCCTGATCGAGCATCGCCGGATGGTGCTTTGCATGGTGCACACGCCACGCCGCGTCGGCGGCGCGTTCGGCATCGGGCAACGGACCCTCTCGCAGCGGCATGCGGAGCGTCGCGGTTGCCACGACGCCCGGTGACAAGTCCGCCGTGCCCATCCACGCCTCCAGCCAGGCCCGCGTCACCGCGTCGTACGCCTCGCCGCCCGTGCCCATCACCCACGCGTCGCACAGCAACGTGCGCGCAAAGCCAGTCATCGCCAACGCACGCGGCGCGAGCCGGCCGGACAGCTCACCGTCGCCGTACACCGCCTGCCTGGGCTTCTCCGGCGTCAACGCCCACAGCGGCAGCTCCCACCGCGGCCCCATCTCCAGATCGCGTACGCCTGCTTCGGGCCATTTCTGCGCCGCCGCGTTGTACGCCAGTACGCACCCGCGCGCCTCGCGCCGCATGCGCTCGCTCCACATGCCGAACGCGGCCCCCCGCGACATCTCCGACGCCATCAGCACGCGATCGACCGATACGCCCAGTCCTTCCTGCACGATGTCGAGCGCCGCCATCGTGTACTGCCGGGCAAGCGATGCTTCGCCCCGCCGGTCTTCGAGCGCCGCCCGAATCCGCTCCAAACCATCACGCGCAGCCGAGTGCGGCCACTCCGTGCGCGCGTCGCGCGGAACGCTCCCCGGCTCGATCGCCAGCCGCGAACCCGTCGGCGTGCCGGGCCTGACGAACGCCGACGCGTCGACCAGCCACTCGCGCCGCTTCAGCCGCCCCTCGTGCGTCTGGGCCGGATACGCCACCATCGTTGGTTCGTTGGCGTCCTGGTCGGGCGTCAACCACACGAGCGCCGCGTCGTGCCGCGCCGCGATCGCAGCCGCTGCGCACAGCTTTGCAAGGATGCCCGCGTGCCACACCTCCGCCTGGTGGCCCACCATCACGATGGGCCGATCCGTCGGCAAACCAAGCTCGGCCCGCGCCGCCGCCTTCGCGGCCGTTGGCGATCGCAACGCACCCACCGATGCGCCCGCCTCGGCGCGCACGACGACCGAGTCGAGCAGGCGATCTATCACGCCGGACATCGCCGCGGCAACCGATCGGCGCATCGCTCGAGCTCGCGCGTCAACACCTCGCGGTAGTGCGTCAACCGGTGATCATGATCGTCCAGTGGCCCGCCGAACGAACGCGTCGCGTCGTTATAGATCAGACGAACCGGGAGCTCACCAATGCGCAGCCCCGCGGCCACGGCCTGCACCCAGAACTGCATCGGGAATGCGTAGCCGTCGACGTCCAGGTTCAGCCGGTTGAGCGCCGATACGCGGTAGGCCTTGAAGCCGCAGAACGCGTCGGTCAGCTTCAGGCCAAGCCGGCCGTTCAGTTCTTCGGTGATCATCCCGTTGATGCGCCGTCGCTCCTCGGGCGGCGCGTCGTTCTCGGGGTGCACGTCCAAATATCGCGAGCCGCTGACGACGTCCAGGTCGTCACGCTCGATGGCCTCCAGGAAATCGGGAATGGACGCCGGCTCGTGCTGCTCGTCGCAATCCATCGTGATGACCCAGTCGAACCGGTCCACCGCGGCCCACCGGAACGCGTCCATCAGCGAGCGTCCGTACCCCCGGTTGTGCGCGTGGCGGATGACCTCCACCGGAAACTTCGCCAGCAGCGAGGGCGTCTGGTCGGTCGAGCCGTCATCAAGCACCAGCACGTCGGGCAGATACGCGCTCACGCGACCGAGCACGCGCTCCACGTACTTCTCTTCGTTGTAGACGGGAATGGCAAGCAACGTTCGGGTCATGCACGCTCCTGGAGCTCAGCGCCCGCCGCCAGAAGCGGCTTCTTCCGGTGCCGGGTAGTACGGGTCATCCTTCTGGTTCTCACGCTCTCCGCGGGCCAGCGACGTGTACGCCTCGAAGCCAAACGGCATCTCGCGCCCCTCGCTGCCCCGGCGCAGCGAACGGTTCTGACGCCCCGCTTCTTCGATTCGCTCCATCAATTCCGGCGTCAGGGCGTGGAATGCTCGGATCTCGTGCACCGGAATCGTGTACAACTCCCCCGCCGGCGTCTTCACCTGAAAGATGCTGCACTCGACGGCCTGCGACACCGCCCGGTCGGCGTCGTCGCCCATGACACCGCACGCCAGCATCGGGTGCACCTCGCCGATGGGGATCCGTTCGCCCCCGTGGGTCAGGATGGCCATTCGCCCGTCGAACAACTCGGGTTCGGGCTGCGAGGGCGCCACGCTGCTGACGAGTTGCCCCCCGCCGGGCAGTTCCATCGCCGGCGTCTGGGCCTGGCGGCGGAACATCTCGGCCGACAGCGTGGTCAGGATCTCCCGACACATGTCGTGCCAGAAGGCCTCGCGCAGCGCCATCGCGTGGCTGGCTGAGGCGAGCGGCGAGTTGCCCTTCCGGCCGCCCTGCCCGCCGCCGCGAGACACGACGTCGGCGCCGTCACCCCCCGTGGCCTCAGACGCACCTTCTCCATTCACACCGCTCATAGAGGCCACAATAGCGACCCGCTCGCCCGGCCGATCGACGAGGTCCCGCAGAGATAGTCACTATCCCTGAGACTCCGCCATCGCCTCGGCCCGGGTCGAGGCCAAGCCGCGTCGGATGTACTCGATCTCCCGTGCCCAGGCCCGGGCGGCCGTTTCCTCCACGCCCGGCAGGTCGGCCTGCACCGGCGCCCGCGTTCGCAGCACCTCGGGGTGCTCGTCCGCCAGCGACTCGAACTGCTGGAGCGCGGCCTCCCCCCGCTCCACCGTGGCCAGCGCCTCTCGGGCCCGCGCCCGCACCGCCCTGTCGTACGCGCCCCGGCCCAGCCCGCTCTCGATGCGCTCACGCAACTGGTCGCGGGCCAGCGCCGCTTCGGCCCGCGCGATGGCGATCTGCTTATGCGCTTCCTCGATCTGGGCTGCCAGATCGCTCTTCAGGCTTACACGCTCCGTGCGCAGGCCCCGCGCGGCATCCTCGCCCAACGCCCGCCGAAGAACGAGCCGAGCCGATCGCTCAACCCCATCCACCATGTGCAGCGCCACGGCGACGCTCGGGGGCACGTGCCCGCGGGTCCCGCCATTGGCGACCGGTTCGACCAGCGTCAGCAGCCCCCGGTCTTCCCCGGGTGCCACCGGCCCCTGGACCAGTTCGCACTCGCCCGCGACCACGCGCGTGGCCCGCAGTGGGGCCGAAGGGCGCAACAGCCCTTCCGCCAGCCGGGTGTTCGCGCCGCGCCGCTCCAGAGCCACCCAGAGCGACGAGTAGCGTTCTCGGACCATGCGGTCCCGATCCACCGTTTCGGGCATCAACTCGCCGCACGCCGGCGGGCCTTCCCACACCACCGAAACCCCCGGATCGATCCACGAAGCCGTCCCCAGCATGGCAAGCTCGAGTTGCTCGGGGCCCGCATCGCCGCCATCCCCGGCCAGCCACACCCACACCGGCGAACGAGCCGCCGAGATCGCCGAACCGAGCGTCCATGCCAAGTCATCGCGGATCCGGCCGGGCCCCAGCTCAAGCAAAACACCCTCAAACCTCGGATCGGCGCCGCGTTCAAGGTGGCCCTGAAGTTCTCGGACCATGGCTACCGAATCAATGTGCCCCTCCACCCGCACATGCAAGACCACGGCGGTGCCTTGACGCTCCATCCCAAGGGCCAGGCACCCCAGCACCACCACCAGAAGGGCCGCGAGGCAACGCGCGGCGCGTCGAATGTCCAGAAGTTCCCCCATACTCGGCCCCCGGTGTCGCACTTCGCGCACGCAGGGTACCCCAAAGTCCGCGAACTCCCAAAACGATTTCGCCCGCAGGGCGTCCTGGAGGGCCCTGGGGGCGAATGGGTTCACAAACTCCGTGCCCGTCTTCACTTTGAAGAAAGTGGCGTCCGGATCGCGCCGATGCCTGAAGGCAACCAAGGTGCGGGAGGCACGACTATGGAAAACGGCAAGCGGGAGTTCGAGGAACTCCGCAACATCCTGAAGAAGCTCGATCGATCGCTCGACGAGGCCCAGCAGAAGCGCACGCACGGCTCGACGCCGCCCGTGCCCTCGCCGGCCCACGTGCCGGCACAGCCCACGCCGGCGCCGGCCGTACCGGCCGCCAATCCCACCCCGGGCTCGCCCGCGGTGATTCCAGAGACCGAAGAGCCGACCGAGGCGCAGCCCGGCCGACTTAAGGCCAAGCCCCTTCGCCGAAACCGCCCCGACAATTCGGGACCGGCCCACGGCTGGGTTCGCTAAGCCCCGTCGCTTCCGACCGCACCAGTCTCACGTAAGGGGGACGCCATGCTCTCACGCCTGTTTGGCAAGGACAACTCCAAGCGCCCCGACAACCAGCGGGGACCCGACGTCGAGTCCATGGCCGCCCAGGCTTCGGACGCTTCGGGCATGGCCACGTTCGATCGCTTCGGCAGCACCATCATCGCCACGCTGCGCGAGCGCACGCTCTCGGGCAACGAGGCCGCCGCCCTGGTCGTCGCCCTGACCGACAAGCTCACAGAGCCCGGCCAGACCCCCGCCCGCCACGTCGTGCTCGACCTCCAGAACGTCGACTACATGGACTCGGCCTGCATCGGCGTGCTCGTCGAACTGCTTACCCGCCTGCAGAAGGCCGGCGGCCGCGTCGCCCTGGTCAATGCCGCGGCCAACGTGGAGTGCCTCTTCAAGCTCACCCGCCTGGACCGCCTTTTCCCCATCTGCCGCGACGTGATGCGCGCCATCGAAGCCGTCGAACGTCACGCGGCCTGAAACTCCCGCACTCAAGCAAGCAAGCAAGAACGCCCGAGCCTCTCGCCCGGGCGTTCGTTGTTCGACGAGTCGGCTTGTTACGGCGTGCCGACGGTCCACCCCGAGCCCGACTGGCTCACCTCGACCGTGCCGTCCTTGCGCTGCGTGTAGGTCACGGTGCCCTTGGTGGCCCGAACCGTGACGCCCAGGTCCATGGCCAGGCAGTCCACCAGGTTCTGGCCCTCGGTGCCGTCGCCCACGTTGCAGCCGATCAGGCAGATCTCCGCGTCGTTGGCGAACTTCCCGTCTTCCTTCAGGGCGTCGACGAACGTCTGGTAGGCGCCGAGCTTGCCGTTGTCGGCGTCCTTGCCGATCCACTTGCCGTCCTGCCGCGTGTTGCCGTCGCCCATCGAGATCTGGCCGTCGGTGCCGTGATTGGCGATGATCAGCTTCTTCACGGGCTTGGCGTCGCAGACCTCCATGGTCGCGTCGGCCACGTCGGTGACCTCCTCGACGGTGTAGCCCTCCTGATCCATGTAGTACTTCCACCGCAGCGAGTGCGTGCCCACCTTGTCGGAGATCACCAGGTCGGGCTCGTGGATCTCGAGCGTCGAGCTGGTGCCCGTCTTGGCGTCCTTGTCGCTCTCGATCTCGGCGGTCACGCCGGCGAACACGGCGGTGATGTCCGTGCCCGTCGGGCCGAAGCGCACCAGGTGGTACACGCCCGGCTCGTTGATCCGCAGCTCGAACTGACCAAGATCGCCGCAGAAGCCCAGCTGGAAGTCCTCGAAGTATTCATACGGCAGGTGGCTGCTGCGCGGCGCCTGCACCTGCGTGAAGTCGGGCCCCAGCGGGATGATCGCCGGCACGTCGACCTGCATCTGGTTGTACAGGCCCAGCTCGATGTTCTCCCCGTACTGCGCTTCGAACGGATCGATCACCTGGAAGTCGCGGCAACCGGGCAGCGGATCGCAGCCGCGATCGAAGTCGTTCTGGTAGGCAAGGAAGTCGAAGAGCGTCAGCTCACCATCGCCGTCCCAGTCGGCCAGCGGATCGCCGGTGACGAAGGCGTTCTGGAACGCCAGGAAGTCGAAGATGGTCAGCCGACCGTCTCCGTCCAGATCGGCCCTGCACGTCGGCTGGGCGAGCGCGGGCGAAAGGCCGCCGGCCAGCAAGGCCGCCGCGGCCGCAATCAGACTGATTTTCCACGAGTGCGTACGCATGGCTCTTTCCTTTCATGCTTGGTGTGCGTGCCACACTCAAGAGCGAAAGAAAAGCGTCTGACTCATGCGTCGATCTTCGAGATTCCTGTCGTTTTCATGCCAATTCAGGAATCAAACAGCGTCTGATAGCCCAGGAAGTCAAACAGGGTAAAGGCGCCGTCGCGATCGATGTCCGCGGCCGGATCGCCCGCCTCCCACAGCGACTGGAAGAGCAGGAAGTCAAACAGCGTCAGCGAACCGTCACGGTCCAGATCGGCCGGATGCGGCGGACCGCAGTCGACCTCCACCATCAGCTCGTCGATGCCTGCCTCGACGATCGAGCCACGGTCCTCGTCGGCGGCGATGAACAGCAACCGCATCTGATCGGTTGGCTCGAGCACGTCGCCGATGCGATATCGCCTGGTCTCCCAACCGTCGGTCGATTGCTGTGTCGCGTCGAGCAACTCCCACGACACGCCATCGTCGTTGCTGATGAAGACGGCAAACGTGTCCTGCCCGGGCGCCGAACCCTGGTCGTTGCTGTACCAGAGCGCGAACGACACGAACGCCTCGGGGTTGACCTTGCCGCCGGTCATCGTCGCGTCGAACACCGGCGAGACCAGCGACGTGAATCCATCATCCACATCAAAGTCCCCCAGCGCGCTGCCCGCCCGACCATCGGTGAACCAGCCGTTGGTGCCGTCCGCCGACGCATCGTCTTCCGGCTGTGCATCGGTCGCTTCGGGGTCGGCGTTGCCCCACTGGCCACGGACGGCCGTGTCGTCGGGCAGTCCGGCGATCCAGTCGCCTACCACTTCGCACGCGTCGCGCGACACCACGATCGGATCAGTCGACCGCTGCGTCAGCACGCCCGCGGCCGGATAGCGGTACACCGTGCCGTCCAACGTTGCCGCCTCGACGTAGAACTCGCCCAGCTCGCCGCATTGCAGCGCGGGAATCTCGATCGAGTAATCCTCGCCCTCGATCAACTGCACCGTCGCGGGCACGAAGTCGTTGCTCGGGCTCGTGCGAACGAACCCGCGGACCGTGGCCGGGTCGAGTTCGTCGACTCCATTGCGCACCTCGAACAACCGCAGCGACGCCTCGCCCACCGGCGCGCCGGACGCTTGCGGGGTGACGTGGAAGCGCAGCGGCTCGGCCATCTTCTCGGCAGCGCGAAGCACGCCCTCGAGCAGCTCACGGCCGGCCGGCAGGATCTGGTCCGGCTCCGGGTCAAACCCGCCCAGGCCGCTGGCGATCGGCCGTAACTCGATCGTCCAGCCGAAGCCCTCGCCAGCGGTCTCGCCGTACACCCAGTCCTTGGCCGAACCGCTGGTGAGGTAGAGCCCGCTGCTGCCCTGGCCCACGAAGTAGTCGGCGCCGGTTTCCTCGAAGATGCCGCCGGCCATCACCTCGCCGAGTTCCTGGAACACCGAGTCATCCTCGGAAGGCTCGAACGAATAGCCAAGCGGATGCAGCACGAGCTGGCCGTACGTATGCACGTCCAGGTGGATCACGGTGCGATCGCGACGATCGCCCACGAACGCGGTGAACGTCTGCAGCTCGGGCTCGCTGAACGGCCCCGCGCCGCGATAGGTCTGGCTCGCCGGGTCGCCGCTCGCCCCCGGCTGGCCCCACGCGACCGACCAGTTGCGGTTCAGGTCAACGCCGAACTCGTCGCTGCCGTCGATGTCGCGCCGGTTCTTGCGCCAGAAGCGCTCGTCCGTCCAGGTGAAGTCGAAGCCGTCGGGGTTCATCATGGGCACGATCACCCACTCGAGCTCGTCCAGCAGCCTGGTGATGCGCGGATCATCGCCGTAGCCATCCACCAACTGCTCGATGAGATACGTCACCGCCGCAGGGCTGACCCACTCGCGGGCGTGCTGGCAGGCATTGATCAGCATGACCGGCTTGCCCTGGGCCCCGTTGCCGTTGAGCACGAAGCCGGGCATGTCGCGCCCCTCAAGCGACTGGCCGATCACCTGGAAGCCGGCCACGTCGGGGTTGATGTCCGAGATCTGCTGCCACCGTACCCAGAAGTCATCCAGGGTCCGATACTCGTCGTAGAACGTCAGGTCGTCCTGCTGCTGGCGGGCTTCGATCCGCGCACGCTCGGCATCGACCACGGCCTGCAAGTCGTCGACCAGCACGTCGTGGGTGAGTTCCAGGTCCACGAATCGCGCATATTGCTCGGGATCGAGCCGCAGCTCGATTGGCTGCATCGGGCGGATGGTGTGCGTCCAGACGTCGGCGTCCAGCGACTCGATGGCCTGCACCACCCGACGCGTTGCCGCAGGCAGGCGAACCAGCTTGTGATCCTCATACGGCCCGGCGGCCTGCGGCTCGGGCGCGACTTGCTGGCCCGCCGCCAGCCCGCAAAGGCTCAGGATCGAGAACGCAGACACGCTGCACGCAAGCGAACGAAACCCAGGGGCAGGAAGGGGTGACATAAGAAGCGTCTCCAATGGGATCAATCGTGGCAGGCCGGGCGCCCGTCTTGTTCCCTACGGCCGATGGGCGGTGGACGTTTCGAGCCGGCCCGTATCATCGCGATCATGGCAGAGCAAGCGGGCATTCCCGATCGAGACACCACGTCCGGCCTCCAGCGATGGGCGTCGCTCATCGGCCTGGGCCTCGGCCCGGCCGCCGCCATCGTCGTCGCGCTGGCACTCCCCGATTCGGTTCCCGGAACCGATGGGCCCATTGAGCTCAGCTCGGCCGCCCGCGTGACCGCCTCGGTTGCGTGCCTCATGGCCATCTGGTGGCTGACCGAGGCATTGCCGCTGAGCGCGACGGCCTTGCTTCCCCTCGCCCTGCTGCCCCTGCTGGGCGCCACCACCATCACCGAGACCGCCGCGCCCTATGCGAACCCGGTGATCTTCCTTTTCCTGGGCGGCTTCATGCTGGGGCTGGCCATGGAGCGATGGGGATTGCACAAGCGCATCGCGCTGCTGACCATCCTGGCGGTGGGCACGGGCCCGCGCTCGATCATCGCCGGCTTTATGCTCGCAACGGCCGTGCTCAGCGCGTTCGTTTCCAACACCGCCACGGTCATCATGCTGATTCCTATTGCCACCAGCGTGCTGGCCACGCTGCCGGATAATCCTGACGCCCCGGACGGCGCCCGCGCGCGCTTCTCGACGTGCCTCGTGCTTGCGATTGCCTATGCGGCTTCCATCGGCGGCATCGCCACGCTCATCGGCACGCCGCCCAACGCGGTGCTGGCCGGCTTCGTGCAGGAGCGCAGCGAGTACACCATCAGCTTCGGGCGGTGGATGCTGCACGCACTTCCGCTCGTCGTGGTGCTGCTGCCGCTGGCCTACGTGCTGCTCATCGGCCCGCTCTTCCGCATCGGCGGCGCCGTTGGCGGCAGTCGATCGGTCGTGCGAGAGGAACTGCACAAGCTTGGATCTATGAAGCCGGGCGAATGGGTGGTCCTGATCATCTTCTCGATCACCGCCTGCTTGTGGATCTTCCAGGATCTCATCATGCAATTGCCGGGCCTCGAGCGGCTGGGCATCACGCTGAGCGACGCCCAGATTGCGATGTTCGCCGCCGTCGCGCTATTCGTCGTTCCCGTTGATCGACGCTGGACCACGTTCGCGCTCGACTGGGAAACGGCGCGCCGGGCGCCCTTTGGCATCCTGCTCCTCTTCGGCGGCGGGCTCAGCCTCGCGGCAGCGGTCACCGCCACCGGCCTGGACGCCGCAATCGGGCAGCAGTTCGCGCGGCTCCAGGGTGTTCCCATCTGGCTCATCGTGCTTGGGTTGTGCCTGACGGTGACGTTCCTGACCGAACTCACCAGTAACACAGCCGTGACCACCGCCCTGCTGCCCGTTCTGGCCGCCGCGGGACCGGTGCTCGGCATCGATGACGCATACCTGCTGTTGCCCGCGGCCGTGTCGGCCTCGTGCGCCTTCATGCTGCCGGTGGCCACGCCGCCCAACGCGGTGGCTTTTGCAAGCGGTCACGTCACCATCATGCAGATGGCGCGCACCGGCGTCCTGCTCAACCTGCTCTTTGCGGGCGCCGTGACGGCCTGGGTCATGATCGTCGCGCCGCGACTGTTGACCTGAACGAGACGATTACGCCCGCGGTCGCTGCTCGAACTTCCACCGGCGGATAGGCACCCCCGCCGCTCGAGACAGCGCCAGTGCCCCCCCACTGCGCAGCCAGCGCGCCGCAGCGTGCTGGTCCGCCCCGTTCGACACGCGCACGGCCAGGACGCCCCGCGTCACGCGGTCGGCGGCCGCTCGTTCGCCCAGGCCGTTTGGCGCCAGCGCGGCCCACGCCTGCTGGATCGACTGGCCCGACCGTGCGACGGCATCGAATCCCAGGCGAGCCTGGCGGAACTCGTTTTCCAGGTTCAGCCGGGGCGATCGCGTGCGCCAACCGCGCAGGCGGTCGATCTGGGCGAGGCTATCGGTATGGCTCATGTTTGGTTTCATGCCACCATGTTCGGGCGAAGATAGGTTCTAGCTGCACAATATTCTTATTTTGTCCGGAATCTGTTCACGCGTGTCCCGGAACCGCCCGGGCATATCCTCGGCTCATGCCAACTCGGATCACGATCGCGGGCCTGACGAAGACTTTCGGCCGGGCAGACCGGCGGGTCAAGGCCGTCGACGCCATCGACCTTGTCATTGAACCAGGGGAGATCTTTTTTCTGTTGGGTCCCTCGGGCTGCGGCAAGACCACCCTGCTTCGCATGATCGCTGGCTTCATCGAGCCGAGCGCCGGCTCCATCCACTTCAACAATCGTGAGATTACCAAACTAAACCCGAATCAACGGAACGCGGGCATGGTGTTCCAGAGCTACGCGCTCTGGCCGCACATGACGGCCGCCGAGAACGTGGCCTTCGGCTTGAAGGTCCGCAAGCTGGCCAAGGAAGAGCGGCTGCAGCGGGCCCGGGCAGCCCTCGAGGACGTGCAACTCGCTCACCTCGCGGATCGCAAGCCGGGCGAACTTTCGGGCGGTCAGCAGCAGCGGGTGGCGCTGGCGCGCGCTCTGGTCATCCGTCCGGATGTGTTGTTGCTGGACGAGCCGCTCTCGAATCTCGATGCTCGGCTTCGCAATGACCTGCGGGAAGAGATCCGACGCATCTGCAAGTCGTCCGGCATTACGACGGTCTACGTGACGCACGACCAGAAGGAAGCGCTGAGCGTTGCAGATCGAATTGCCGTCATGCGCGATGGCAAGGTGGTACAGGCAGGCTCGCCGATGGAACTGTACCGCCGCCCCACGACCACCTTCGCGGCTGCGTTCCTGGGCGAAACCAATCTCCTCCCCGGCACGCTCGACGAGAACGGAGCCGCGGGCGACGTCATTGGTGTCCAGACCGATCACGGCAGCATCCGAGGAACGCTGGCTGCGGACGCCAAGGCAGGCGAGCGAGTGACCATCTCCATGCGGCCGGAGAGCCTCAAGGCATCCAAGGCTGGCACGATCCGGGGTTCGGTGGCGACTTCGACGTATTTGGGCGATGTGGCCCACCACCGCGTTGAGATGAGCGGTGGGGCATCGCTGAACGTCTCGGAGTTCGCACCGGGGCCCGAGAGCGCCTTCAAGGGCCAGGTGAGCCTCGAGGTGGCGCCTCATGACGCCGTCGTGCTGACGGCCTAGCTCGCAGGAAGTTCCACGTGGAACGTTGTGCCGTGGCCCGAGTCAGAGTCGACGCTTAAGCGGCCGCCCCACCGCTGGCAGAGCATGCGGACGACCGCCAGGCCGATGCCCTTGGAGCCCTGCGGCAAGCCTCCGCGGTTGATGTCGGCCACGCTCCTGGCGTCCAGGCCCGTGCCCCGATCCTTAATCCAGATACTCCAGCCCGCCGGATGCCACGCGGATGCGGGCGTGAAGGCAGCGGAGATGGTGATCCTGGAGCCCTGGGGTGATGCGGCGATCGCGTTGAGTAGCAGGTTGAGCACGACGTGCTCGGCCACGATCCGGGGCACGCCGAGTTGCCCGGCGTCGTCGAAGGCGATGTCGATCGACACGCTACCCGCTTGAGCACGGTCGGCAACGGCGCTTGCGGCATCGCGGAGCGCGTCTCGCAGGCTGCATGACGGATGAGATTCCGGCGCCTTGGTCAGGTCGACCAGTAGCGAGCAAATTGCGACTGCTCGCTGGCATCGGTCCACTGCGCGTTCGATCAACTGGTCCCGGATCTCTTGGTCGCCATCGGTGTGCTGGAGTAGATCTGCCAGGCCGACCACGGGCGTCAGGAGGTTGTTGACCTCGTGCGCAATCGCCGCGGCGATGGCCTCGCCGGCGCCCTCTTCTCGCGATGGAGCTTGAAGCTGACTCTCCACGGAAGCAGCATCGGCTCGCGAAGCCTGCTCGATGAGCAAGATGTGTCACGTGGAACACCCGCGGCTGCCCGATAAACTAGGTCATGGCAACACAACGCCCACGGAAGCTCGGTCGCGGCCTCTCCAGCCTTCTTGAGGACACGGAAGCACCAAAGGTCGAGGTCACAGCCTCAGAGTTATCGGACAATAGTGAGAAAATAAGTGAAATCCCCATTAACTCTGTGCGTCCAAACTCGTTCCAGCCACGCATCAAGTTCGATGATCGGCACTTGGCCGAGCTGGCCGCATCGATCCGCCTGGCCGGGCTGATGCAACCGATCGTGGTTCGGCCGCTGGGCGGTGATCGATTCGAGTTGATTGCGGGCGAGCGGCGTTGGCGCGCGTGTCGCATGGCGGGCCTTGAAACGGTGCCCGCCATCGTTCGCGAGGCCGACGATCGCAAGTCGGCAGAGCTGGCGCTCATCGAAAACGTGCAGCGAACCGACTTGAACCCCATCGAGCGGGCCAACGCGTTCCGGACGCTCATGGGCAAGTTTTCGATGACGCAGTCGGACGTGGCCGACCGTGTTGGGCTGGATCGCTCCTCCGTCGCGAACCTGCTGCGATTGCTTGAATTGCCCGAAGATATTCGGAACATGATCGCCGATGGTGCGCTGTCGGCCGGACACGGGAAGATGCTCGCATCGGTACCGGACGAAGCCCAGCTGCGCGGCCTGGTCGAGCGCATCATGACCGAACACCTCTCCGTCCGGCAGACCGAGAAGGCGGTGCGGGACATGGCGCAGCGCGCCGTGCCCGGCAAGGAACAGCCGGGCGCCGATACTCCCGAGCGCGACGCAAACATCCGAGACCTCGAAGAGAAGCTCGGCGAGCATCTGAAGACGCGTGTCCGCATCGACGTTTCGAACTCGGGCCACAAGGGTAAGCTCGTGATCGAGTTCTACGACCTCGAGCACTTCGATGGACTTATGCGATCCATGGGCTTCGAGTCGCAGTAACCGGCAACTCTAAAAAGTTGTTCATGCACGTACTGTCGCTTTCCTGAGTTTCCATTGGTAACATCATGCTTCTCGTGGGATTCGCGGCGTGCGATGAGGATCGCTCGCCAATGCTCACGCTCTTTTCTCCCTCGGAGCACGTATGCCACGCAAGAAGAAGACCTCCACGCGCTCGAAGCCTCGCAAGGCGACCAAGCCGCTGAGCGAACTGTCTGTGTCCGAACTGCATCAGGAACTGGAGCGACGTCGCGAGGGCGCGGTCGAGCTGGCCGAGGAGAGGGCCGAGCTCGTCGAGCGCATTGCGGAGATCGATGAGTATCTGGCCGAACTTGGCGTGAGCACCACGACCGGTCGGCCGCGCGGCCGGCCGCGCAAGAACGCGCCGGCGAGCCAGGCGCGCTCGCACGGCGGCGGTCGTTCGCGCAGCACGAAGAAGACCGCCAAGCGCTCGACGAGCCGAAAGGGTTCGGCGAGCTCTGGTCGCAAGCCATCGGTCAAGGCCCCGACCAAGCCGCGTGGTTCGCGCAAGCGCCACCGTAACGATACAAACCTGGTCGAAGCGCTCCAGCAGGTGCTCACCGGCACGACCATGGGCGTGACCGAGGCTGCCGCAGCGGTGCAGAAGGCAGGTTACAAGACGACCAGCCCGAACTTCCGTACGATCGTCAACCAGACGCTCATCAAGCATCCCGACGCCTTCCGGAAGGAAGGCCGCGGCAAGTACACGGCCAAGTAAGCCGGCCGGTCAGCGATGGTGGGGGCCCCGCGTTGCCGACGGGTCGTGGTCTCGATCGGGATCGGTGGGCAGCACGATGGTGAACGTCGAGCCCTTGCCCGGCTCGCTCGAGATCGTGATGCGCCCGCGGTGATCTTCGACCACGCGCTTGGTGACCGCCAGGCCAAGCCCCGTGCCGCGCACGCCCTTGCTCGTCTGGAAGGGCTCGAAGATGCTCTTGTGCCGATCCTTTGGAATGCCAGGCCCGTTGTCGATGACCAGCACGTGGGCTTCGCCCGGGCTGCCGGGTCCGCGTGCGTCGGGCTCTTCGTAGTGCAGGCGCACGGTGATGCGCCCTGAACCCTGCGGCACGGCTTCCAGCGCGTTGGTCAGCAGGTTCATGAGCGCCTGGTGGATGAGCGACACGTCGATCGGCACCGGGGGCACCTCGTCTTCCGCGTCGACGATGAGCGCCACGCCAGCCTGTTCGCACGGCGTTTCCAGCAGCTGCGCGCAGTCCTCGATGAGCGGCCGCAAGGGGGTGAACTCCATCTCCACCTGCCGATGGCGGCTGAAGGCGAGCATGTTGGTCGTCAGGCCCGCAATGCGGTCGAGGTTGCGTTTGAGGATACCCCAGCCCTGTCGCGAGATCGCCAGGTCTTCGCGGTCCAGACCCATCTCGACCAGATCGGCGCCGCCGCTGAGCCCTTGCAGGATGTTCTTGATCGAGTGGCTCAGGCTTGCCACGGTCTGGCCCATGGCGGCGAGGCGCTCGGTCTGTAGCTTACCCTGGTGCAGTTGCAGGTTCGAGAGGGCGATGCCGGCCTGCTGTCCCACGGCGTGGAGTAGCCGAAGTTGCTCGTTGGTGAAGGTCTGATCGGTTGCCGATGTGTCAATATAGATGGCGCCGAACACGCTGGCCCGGTGTTCGATGGGCACGCAGATGGCGCTGCGGATGCGGAGGTTCTGCACCGAATCTCCGGATGCGAAGCGCGGGTCGGCCATCGCGTTCGTGGACAACACGGCCTCACCGGTGCGCACGGCGTGGAGCAGGATGGTCCGGCTGACCTGGATGCGATCATCTTCGCGGCCCTTGATGAGCGCGCGGTTCTTGACGGCTCCGGGCGTGAGCTTGCCCTTGTCGTCGATGAGCATGACCACGCCGCGCTCGGGCTTGAATTCCTCGAAGATAAGCTCGAGCAGGCCGTGCAGCAGGGCGCCCCGCGTGACCGACTTGGCCGCCAGCTCGGTGATCTGATATACGACGCGCAAATACTCCAGCGCGTGCTGCTCGGCCGGCGTGCTCTTGCCATCGGGCGTGGCGGCCGTGTCCGTCGCACGCTTGAGCGTGGCGTCGACGCTGGTGGCAATCTCGCCCGGGCGCAGCAACTCGATCATGTCGAACTCGTCGACGATGCTCGATCGACCAAAGGCCAGGGTGGTCTGGCCGACGGTGATGGTGTCGCCGGTGCGCAGGCGAACGCGGCCCTGGATCGGCCGCCCGTTCACGAGCGTGCCGTTCTGGCTCTCCAGGTCACGCAGGTACCACTCGCCATTGTCGGGGGTAAGTTCGGCGTGGCGTCGGCTGACGGCCTGATCGTCCAGCGGCAGGGCCTCACTCGACCGCCCGAGCAGCTGCGGCTCGTTGGCGGGCAGCTCGAATCGCTTGCCCTTGGTGGGCCCCTCGATGACGGTCAATACCAGCACGCCCTTGGTATACGCCCGTCGGGCGGCCTCGGTCGCATATCGTGTGGCCACGATGGCCAAGCGGAGTGCTCCAAAGTCGACCAAGGCGGCCGCCCCGGATGGCAGCGAACGCGTGGCCATCCTGAAGGGGCACGAGGCCTTCCTCCGCCAGCACTATTTTGAGAAGCTGCGTGAGGCCCTCGCAAAGGCGACCGGTCTGGAAATCAACACGATCCGCTTCGACGGCGAGTCGGCCGCCCTGGCCGACGTGCTGGACGAATGCCGAAGCCCCGGGCTGCTGCCGGTGCACAAGCTGGTGGTGGTGGACAACGCTGACAAGTTCGTGCGAGAGGCCACCCGGCCCGCCCTCGAGAAGTACGCCCAGGACCCCGACGACCGGGCGACGCTGGTGCTGCGGGCCGAGACCTGGCGGCCGGGACGGCTGGACAAGGCGGTCGAGAAAGTCGGGAAGGTCATCTCGTGCGAGGCGGTGGGGCCCCAGCAGGCCGCCCAGTGGGCATCGGCCCGCGCCAAGGGGTTTCATAAGGTCCAACTTCGAGCCGACGCCGCGCAGGTGTTGGTCGATTCGGTGGGCGTCGACCTTGCCCGCCTGGATGCCGAGTTGGGCAAGCTGGCGACCGACGCGGTGGGGCCGATCGAAGCGCCGGAGATCACGGCGGACCTGGTGCGGATGCACGTTCGCGCCACGCGCGAGGCCGAGAAGCCCTGGCCGCTGCAGGACGAGATCCTGTCGGGCCAGCCGTCGCGGGTGCTTTCGTACATCGAGCTGTGGATGGGCAATGCGCCGCGTGACCAGGCCGTGCCCGCCATGTGGGCGTGCGTCGACCTGACGCGGGTGCTGGCCACGGCCGCGCGCATGGCCCACAGCGGCGTGCCCGATGGCGCGATCGCCAAGAAGTTGAACGTGTGGCCGGCGCCCAAGGGCGCGGCCGTCGTCAGGGCCGCCCGGCGGCTGGGGCCCGCTGGTACCGCTCGTCTGCACGCGACGGCGTGCGAAGCCGACGCTGCGATGAAGCGCGGCGCACCGGGCCGGCGGACGCTGGAGCGTCTGTGCGTGGAAATCGCAAGCCGCCTGAGCGGGCGGCCCGATACCCGGTGAGTCTTCCGGGGCCCAAGGCCCCGGGCTGTTCGTGTGCCGATGTCGCAGGAGGCGACCGTGGACCACCGCCGGATCTTGCCGTGCCTTGGGGTGTCCTTGGCGTTCACGCTGACTGGCTGCCAGACTCAGCCCGCCGCCGATGACGATGGCGCGCCCAGTGCGGCCCTGGAAGATCTGGAAGATCCGCAGGCCCAACCCGAGGTCGACCAGGGGCCGTCGCTGGCCGAATTGGCCCGGCAGTCGGCCGACGACATGGCCAAGCTGATGGAGATGCAGCAGCGTTCACGCAGCGCCGATAATCAATCGCCGCCGACGAGCGGGGAGCCTCGGCCCTGGCAACAGCGGTCGGTCGAGGACGATGCGAGGACGACCGCTGCACCGCCCGAACCGACCCGGGTGGAGCCCGCTGGGCCGGTTACAGTCGATGATGAGCCGCCGCCGGATCCGGTGGAACTCATGCTGGCTCAGTTGGAAGAGCAAGCCAAGGACCCGGACCGCGCGTTCGCGGCCACGCTGTTGGCCGGCGCCATCCGCGAATACGCCGAGCAGCACGATGGCGGGCGGCCGGGCCAACGGCTGAGCCCGACCGAGCGCGACCTGGCCGACGCGCTTGGGCCCTTGCTGCGGGCCATGGCCGCGGGCGATCGTGCCGACGCGCCGCGACGCATTGCCCAAGCCATCGATGACGTGGGCCGCAGGCTCCCGGACGTGCTGCCGGTTCGCATCAACGACGCGGCGCTGGCGACGGACATCTATGGCTTTGCGGCCTATCGGCCGTTCGAGCGGTATGCGTTCATGGCCGGACGCAGCAATCGCATGCTGCTGTACACCGAGCCGGCGAGCTTCCAGACCCAACTGGCGGCCGAGCCGGCCAGCCGGGGCGAGGCCTCCAACCCCGGGGTGTACGAGGTGGTGCTGGGGCTCGAGCTACGCCTGTACAACGAGCGGGGGTCGATGCTGGCCTGGCGCAAGCCCGAAGAACGGGTCGTCATCCGCAGCGATCGGCCCCGGCAGGAGATCTACCTGGGCACGGTCATCGACTTGCCGGCCTCGTTGAGCGTGGGGCGGTACCAGTTGAAGGTGATCGTGCGGGATAAGGCCGATGGTTCGGAAGATGAACGGGTCATCCCTATCGAAATCGTGGCCGACCCACGACTGACGAGCCAATCGACCCGCAGCCGCTGAATCGTCGTATACACAAGTAATCGGACCGATGGCCTGCCGCATCGGCAGGGCGGAGCGGGTCCGATTACGGATCCGACCGGGCGTGTCACACGGGAATGCGCTCGGGCGGGGGCCCGGGTGGTGTTTTGGGGCCACAGGGCAGAAAGTACGCGCCGGGGTGGTCGGTTTGAGAAATTGGCATGGGCCATGCAACCGATACCCCGGAATGTGCCGTTGATCGGCGGGCTTGGTGCCTGGTGGGTCTTCGGTTCCGCTTCGGAGCGACCCGAAGCTCCGGTGCACGGATCGGCCGGAATGTGTTCGGTGCGATCCCCTTGGAGGTGCGGCAATGTTTGAACGGTTTACAGACCGAGCCCGCAAGGTGATGGGCCTGGCCAATCAGGAAGCCCAGCGCCTCAACCACGAGTACATCGGGACCGAGCACATCCTGCTCGGCCTCGTGAAGGAAGGCTCGGGTGTCGGCGCCAACGTGCTGAAGAATCTCGACGTGGACCTGCGCAAGGTCCGCCTCGAGGTCGAGAAGCTCGTCAAGGCGGGCCCCGAGATGGTGACCATGGGCAAGCTGCCGCAGACGCCGCGCGCCAAGAAGGTCATCGAGTACGCCATCGAAGAGGCGCGCAGCCTCAACCACAACTACGTCGGCACCGAGCACCTGTTGCTGGGCCTCCTGCGAGAGCAGGACGGCGTGGCGGCCCAGGTGCTGCGGAACCTTGGGCTGAAGCTCGACGAGGTCCGCGAGGAGGTCCTCAACCTGCTGGGCGCTTCGGGCGAGGGCTCGGGCGGCAGCGAAGAGGGCTTTGCCAGCGCGGGCGTTTCGGGCGGCAGCCCAAGCGAGGGCCGAAAGGGCAAGAGCCGGACGCCGGCGCTGGACAGTTTTGGTCGCGACCTGACCGAGCTGGCCAAGGAAAGTTCGCTCGATCCGGTGATCGGGCGTGCGAAGGAGATCGAGCGCGTGGTGCAGATCCTGTGCCGCCGCACGAAGAACAACCCCGTGCTGCTGGGCGAGGCCGGCGTTGGCAAGACCGCCATCGTCGAGGGCATGGCCCAGCGCATCATCTCGGGCGACGTGCCTGAGATCCTGCACGAGAAGCGGATCGTGGTGCTCGACCTGGCGATGATGGTCGCCGGCACGAAGTACCGGGGCCAGTTCGAGGAGCGCATCAAGGCTGTGATGAACGAGGTTCGTCGCGCCAAGAACGTGATCCTGTTCATCGACGAATTGCACACGCTCGTTGGTGCCGGCGGTGCCGAGGGCGCGATCGACGCGAGTAACGTCTTGAAGCCCGCGCTGGCTCGCGGTGAGATCCAGTGCATCGGCGCCACGACGTTTGATGAGTACCGCAAGTACATCGAGAAGGATGCCGCGCTCGCACGCCGCTTCCAGGCCATCCCGGTCGATCCGCCCAACGATGAGCAGACCGTGGAGATCATCAAGGGCCTGCGCGACCGCTACGAGCAGCACCACCGCGTGCGCATCACCGACGACGCCGTGCGCGCCGCGGTGGAGCTCAGCGGTCGGTACATCTCGGGTCGCGTGCAGCCCGACAAGTCGATCGACGTGATCGACGAGGCGGGCGCCCGCGTACGCATCAAGAGCATGAGCAAGCCGCCAGACCTCGCCGAGATCGAGAGCGAGGTCGAGAAGCTGGGCGTGGAGAAGGACGAGGCCGTCAAGGCCGCGGACTACGAGCGCGCCGCCGAGCTTCGCGACCAGGCTGAGCAGCTCCGCAAGAAGAAGGAAGAGATCCAGAAGACCTGGCGCGAGAAGTCCAAGGAGATCGACGGCACCGTCGATGAGGACATCATCGCCGAGGTCGTGTCGAGCATGACCGGCGTGCCGCTGCAGCGTCTGGAGAGCGAGGAGGCCGACCGCCTGCTCAAGCTCGAGACCGAGCTGCACAAGAAGGTCATCAGCCAGGAAGACGCCATCAAGGCGGTGGCCAAGGCGATCCGTCGCGCCCGGGCGGGCCTGAAGGATCCCAAGCGTCCGATGGGCAGCTTCATCTTCGTCGGTCCGTCCGGCGTGGGCAAGACGCTGCTGAGCAAGGCGCTGGCCGAGTTCATGTTCGGCGACGAGGACGCCCTCGTGCACCTGGACATGAGCGAGTACATGGAGAAGCACAACGTCAGCCGCCTCATCGGCGCGCCTCCGGGCTACGTCGGCTACGAAGAGGGCGGGCAGCTCACCGAGCGCATCCGCCGCCGGCCGTATTCGGTCGTGCTCCTGGATGAGGTCGAGAAGGCCCACCCGGACGTCTTCAACATGCTGCTCCAGATCATGGAGGAGGGCCGCCTGACCGACTCGTTCGGCCGGAACGTCGACTTCCGCAACACGATCATGATCATGACCAGCAACATCGGTGCTGATCTGATCAAGGGCGGCGGCGGCTTCGGCTTCCAGAAGCGCTCGACGGACGTGGACTACGACAACATCAAGGGCATCCTGATGAAGGAGATCGAGCGGTTCTTCCGCCCCGAATTCATCAACCGCCTCGATGACACGATCGTGTTCCGCCCGCTGACGCGCGACGACCTCGTGCAGATCATCGAGTACGAGGTCAAGAAGGTAGCCGACCGCCTGCGGATCCAGAACATCACGATGGAACTGGATCAGCCGGCCAAGGACTTCCTGATCGACAAGGGCTACAACCCCGACTTCGGCGCCCGTCCGCTGCGTCGTGCGATCGGCCAGTACATCGAAGATCCGCTCAGCGAGATGCTGCTGTCGGGCGAGATCCAGGGCCGCACGCTCATCAAGGTGACCCGCAAGGGCGAAGACGAGAACCTGTTCTTCAACACCGAGAGCCTTCCCGAGCCGCCCAAGGACGAGGACCAGGGCGACAACTCCGAGGGTGATACGCCGGTGTCGGCCGGGGCCGAGTCGACCTGATTCAGTTCTAAGTCTTGAAACAACAACGCCCGGTCGCGCGATGCGGCCGGGCGTTTTGCTTTGGTGCGCTGCGGAGGCTGCGGTTACTCGCAGCCGGCGTCGAAGGCGTTCTGGAAGCAGAGGAAGTCGAACAGCGTCAACGCGCCGTCTCCGTCGCAGTCGGCGATCGGGTCGCCGGCATCAAAGGCGTTCTGGAACGCAAGGAAGTCAAAGATGGTCAGCGAACCGTCCTCGTCGAAGTCGGCATAGCAGGATCCACCCTCGACAAAGATGTTGTCCAGGCTGAACAGCCAGCCATCGCCACCGCCCGAATCGATCTCGATGCGGTCCACCGACGACAGCCCGTCGAAGACCAGCGAGGGGAACCAGGTCGAGCCGGTCTGGGGCAGGCTCTCGTTGCCCACCAGCGTGCCGCCGGCGTACAGGCGCATGGGGAAGTCAGAGCCCGGGCTGCCCGCGGTGTGCAAGTCGAACTCGATCAGGCTGATGGGCGGATCGAACTCCATGATCAGCGTCAGGTCGCGATCGCCAGCGGCGCCACCAGCGGTGGCGTTACAGATCGACAGCGTGCCGAAATACGACGCGTAGCTGGAGATCGAGGCCGAACCGCGCCCGGTGCTGAAGATCACGCCCTGGGCGGCGTACTCGTCGGTGATGGATTGCCCTTCGAAGCCATCTTCAAAGTCGATGACCTGAGCATGCGTGGTGCCGCAGGCGATGAGTACGGCGGATGCGAAACCAATCGTCTTCTTCATGTTGAAACCCCCTTGCGGGGCGTTCATCGCCCCACGAAAACGTTTATGGTACCGAAACACACGCCGGCGCACAAGACCAATTTCCCGGACGCCGGACAAAAAAGGACGCCCACACCGGGCGTCCTGGGGCGTGCCGCGCATGCGTCACGATCGTGTTCTAGCGGCGACGCCGTGCTGCGACCAAGCCACCCAGGCCGACGAGGGCGAGCGAGGCGGGTGCGGGAACCTGGACGAAGTCCATGTTGTCGATGCCGAATAGCCAGCCGTCGCCACCGCCCGAGTCGATCTCGACGCGGGTGACGCTCGCCAGGCCGCTGAAGTTAATGTCGGTGACCCAGCTCGAGCCGGCCGACGCCAGGGAGTCCGAAGAGCTCAGCCCGCCGGAGTTGTAGAAGCGGATGGGGAAGGCGCTGCCGGGATCGCCGGCGCTGTTGAAGTCGAACTCCAGTTCGGTGATGGGGGTGCTGAACTCCATGATCAGCGTCAGGGCGCGGTCGGCGGCCGCACCGCCCATGGTCGCGTTTGCCAGCACGTCCGAGCCGAAGAAGCTCGTGTATGAGCTGATCGACGCGGTGCCGCGGTCCGTCGCGAAGTCGACGCCCAGGCCAGAGTACTGGGTATCGACGGGGGTGCCCTCGCCCAAACCCTCGAAGTCGATGAGCTGGGCGTTGGCGACGGTCGCCAGCCCGGCCACTGCAATGATGCCTGCGATACGCATGTTTCTCTCCTCAAAACACATGTGTCATCGCGCCCGCCACGAAGCAAGCGTTCGGGACCATTCTAATGCCAGATGACGGATTCCTGAAGAAAAACAAGCCAATCTGCTTGCTAGATCATGGATTTATAAGTTGTTCGCATGCTTGTGGCTGTTGAGGCAAGATAGGGGTTTCAGTTTTCGGCCAAAGGCCTGCGTGCAAGTACACAGGAATGGGCAATGACCGCCAACACTTCCATGAAATGTGGCGTCGCCAAGCGCAACGCCGCCCATGCGAAGGGGTCGCATGGGCGGCGGCATGAATCGCTGGATGCCTTGAGCCGTGCTTACTCGCAGCCCTGATCGAACAGGTTCTGGAAGCACAGGAAGTCGAAGATGGTCAGCGAGCCGTCTTCGTCGCAGTCGGCGCGATCTTCGCCGGCGTCGAAGGCGTTCTGGAAGCCCAGGAAGTCGAAGATGGTCAGCTGCCCGTCGCCATCGAAATCGGCGTAGCAGGTGAAGACGCGGACGTCCGAGTTGCCCAGCACCTGGATCTGGTAGGGCCCGAAGTCATCGTTGCTGAAGCCGGTCTGCACGATGGTGTACGGCACGCCGGCGAGCATGCTGATGTCTTCGATGCCCGAGTAGCCGATGCCGGTGCCCGGCAGCAGCACGCCGAAGTAGTCATCGTTGGTGGCGATGAGGTTGGCAAGCGGATCGCCCGGGTCGAACCCGTTCTCGTAGACGAGCAGGTAGCCGTCCCAGGCAAAGCCGAAGTCGGTCTGATCGCTGAGCACGGTGAACAGGCCGTCTTCGGCCACTTCGATCTCGGCGGCCTCGAACGGCACGTCGGTCGCAAAGCTGCTGAGCGTGCCAAGGCCGGCCGGGCGGTTGAAGCGATCGCCGTCGGTGGTGTCTCCGATGTATTCCAGGCGCACGGTGGGCGCATCGCCGATGGTCGCGGTCACCTCGTACTCCAGCACGCCCGGATCGCTGGCGAAGCTGGCGACGATGATGGTGTAGGTGCCCGCATCGGCGGCGACGAACGAGTAGTTCGGATCGCCGAAGGGACCGGCGCCGGTGGCCGGTGGATCATCGTCGTCGCCCGAGGCCACGAAAACGAACGGCAGGCCACCGAGGTCTGCCTCGAGCACGAACGTGCCGTCGGGCGGCAGGGGCTCGCCCTCGACGCTGCCGAAGTACGCGGCCGAAACGGGATCGAGCGAGTCGGTCAGGCGGTTCACTTCGATGCGAACCAGATCGCCCGCCTCGGCCGTGACTTCATAGAAGTCCCAGGTGGTCGGGGTCACCTCGCCGAAGACCAGGTCGACCGGGAAGTCGCCCATGATCGGGTCGCCGGGCGTCAGGTCGCCCAGCACGGACACGGTCTGGGCCGAGGCCACGCCGGCCACGCCCAGCACCACCAGTGCGGTTGTCAGTCGTCCCACGACAATCTCCTCTGTTGACAAGGTGTGCCGGGCGGGCCATGGGATCGCATCAGGCCACACCAACCGCGCGGTCGGCGTGGGCGCCGCCGGCACACGTGCTGATTGGTTCGTTGAACTCCCCACGAACCAGATCTTTACAGCATACCGGAACTGGCCCGCCGACGCAAGGGCAAAATCGGGGGCGGAATGCCCCCATGAGCGACTCGGTATTTACTCGCAGCCGGCGTCGAAGGCGTTCTGGAAGCAGAGGAAGTCGAAGATGTCCAGCACGCCATCGTCGTTGCAGTCGGCCTGGTCGTCGCCCGCGTCGAAGAGGTTCTGGAACTCGAGGAAGTCGAAGATGTCTAACTGGCTGTCACCGTTGAGGTCGGCGTAGCACGTGAAGATCCGTACGGCCCCCGGGCCGGAAACCTGGGCCTCGTATGGCCCTTGATCGTCGTTGGAGAAGCCGGTGTGGACGATGAAGTAGGCCACGCCCTCGGCCAGCGTGATGCCATCGATGCCCGAGTATCCCACGCCGATGCCAGGGAGCATGGAGCCGAAGTAGTCGTCGTTCAGGTCGATCAGATTGTCCAGCGGGCTGGCGGGGTCGAAGGCCGTCTCGTAGACCAGCAGGTACCCGTCCCAGAGCAGGCCGAAATTGGTCTGATCGCTGAGGATGGTGTACGAGCCGGTCTCGGTAACCTCGATCTGGACGGCCTCGTAGGCGACATCCGTTGCGAAGCTGCTGAGGCTGCTCAGGCTGCTGGGACGGTTGAAGCGCTCGGCGCCGGTGGTATCGCCCTGGTAGACGAGTTCCTGGGCGTTGGCGGCGCCGGCCAGGGCGACTAGCAGGCAGGCGGCGGTAGTCAGATTCTTCATGGGGTGCTCCGTCGGGCGCTTGGCGCCGGTTGGGTTGGTTCGCGCAGGAAAAAACGCCCCGTGGGGCGTTCGAAAGAATTCTCTCGGGACGAACGTCGAGCCTTAGCGGCGGCGACGCGTGGCGGCCAGGCCGCCGAGGCCCAGCAAGGCCAGCGAGGCCGGAGCCGGGATGATGCGGATGTCGCCGGGGCCGCTGATCGAGACCTGGTACGGGCCCTCGTCACCGTTGCTGAAGCCGGTCTGCACGATGTAGTACGTGCTGGCCGAGCTCATGGTGACGGCGTCGAGGCCCGAGTAGCCAACGCCGATACCGGGCAGCATGCTGCCGAAGTAGTCGTCGTTAAGGGCGATCAGGTTGTCCAGCGGGTTGGCCGGATCGAAGCCGTTCTCGTAGACCAGCAGGTAGCCGTCCCAGAGGAGGCCGAAGTTGGTCTGGTCGCTCAGGACCGAGTAGTCGCCATCGGCGCTGACGCCGATCTGGGTGGCCTCGTAGGCCACGTCGGTGGCGAAGCTGCTCAGGGCGGTCAGGCTGGTCGGACGGTTGAACGTCGGGCCGCCAGTCGTGTCGCCGAGATAGTCGAGGTCGCCGGCCAACGTGGTGCCGGCCAGGGCCAGGATGGCCCCCGCAGTGATCGTCTTACGCATGTCTGTCTCCTCTCACCCAAAGTTCCGACCGCCCCCTAAGCAGCCGGGTCTGGGCACTTGTGAGGGAGTATGACCGAAGATGGCCACCGTGTCATCACCGAAAACCCTAAAATGTGAAAATTTTGTTTGCTTGGACTTGCCTAGATTACGATTTGGTTCTTGTTCGTTATCAATAACCAGCCCGATCGATACGACCGGAACCCCGGCCTGACCCATCCGGTGGCAGGTATCATCGCCCCGATGCCCGTTTTCATCCGCTGGCTGCTGGCCCTGGGCCCGGCCAACCCCATCGCCGTGCGGCTCGTGCAGAACGGCTCCCGCCGGAGCCGGCACATGTACATCCGCTCGGCCTACCTGGCGCTGCTGGTGCTGGTCATGCTCTGGGCCTTGCTGGTGAAGACCAGCGGCAGCGGGGCGGCCACGTCGTTTCGAGATCTGGCCGAGGCGGGCGCGGGGACGTTCACCTACGTGGCGTACCTTCAGATCTTCCTGATCTGCGTGCTCAGTCCGGTATTCATGGCCGGCGCGATCGCCCAGGAAGCGAGTCCCAGGACGTGGGAGGTGCTGCTGACCACGCCGCTGGGCCGGTTGCAGATCGTGCTGGGCAACTTGCTCGGCCGGTTGTTCTTCGTGCTTGCCCTGCTGTTCGCCAGCCTGCCGCTGTTCGCGCTCACGCAGTATTTCGGTGGCGTGCCGGGCTCGAGCATCTTTGCCAGCTATCTGGTGGCCGCCGCCGCGGCGCTGCTTGTCGGCGCCATTGCGATTGCGCTTGCGGTGAGTCGGATCGCCGGCCGGCGCGCGGTCTTTACCTTCTATGTCGCGGTGGTGACGTACCTGGGCGTGACCTACGGCATCGATGCATGGCTCCGGCTGCGCGGCCTGGGCGCCGGGCCGGCGGGCAACGGCGTGACCTGGCTGACCGGGTTGAACCCCTTCCTGGCGCTCGACGCACTCTTGAACCCGACGACGTATCCCAGTGCCGATCGCGGCACGCTCTCGGGCCCGGCCGCCTTCATGCTCGAGCGACCCGTGCGTGCGTGGATCCTGCTCGCCTCGGGCCTGAGCCTGGCGCTGGTGGCTGCCTCGACGCTCACGGTGCGCACCGGCGGGCTGGCGCGGCGCACACGCGAACGACCCCGCCTGCCCTGGTATCGTCGGATGCTGGGGCTCAGCGGTGGCGCCACCGGTGAAGATGGGCAGACCTTCCGTCCGCCGAGGCACGTGTGGCACAATCCGATTGCCTGGCGCGAGGCCGCGGCGCGCAACGCGACGCTGGGGCGCATCATCGCGCGGTGGTCGTTCATCGTGATGGGCGTGGCGATGGCGATCGTGCTGATCATCGCGTACGACACGTCCGCCATCACGTCGGCCGACTATCGGCTGGCGATCATGGTCGTCGTGCTGGTCGAGTTGGCGGTCACGACACTGGTGGCGATCAACATGTCTGCCACGGCCATCAGCCGCGAGCGCGAAGATGGCACGCTCGACCTGCTGCTCACCACGCCCGTGACGCCCAGCGAGTACCTGGGCGGCAAGCTGCGCGGGCTGGTGGCGTACCTGCTGCCCATGCTCGCCGTGCCGGTCGCCACCATGCTGCTGGCCGGCGTGCACGCGGCCATCGGTGGGTTTGGCCAGCCCGACAACGCCAAGGTGCCCGCGGGCCCGGCCATCGCCGGCAACGTCATGCTGCCGGTGGTGCTGCCCGAGGCGGGCATCATCCTGGCGCTGAGCGCCGCGCCGTTCATGGCGTTGTGCGTCATGATCGGCTTGCACTGGTCGCTCAAGAGCAAGGGCGCCATCGCGTCGGTTGTCGGCGCCGTCATCGTGGCGGCCATCGCCGCGGCGGTGGTGGGGGGGTGCGGGTTCAATGCCGGCCGCTCGATTCCGGTGGTGGGGCCCGCGCTGCTCGGGCTCTCGCCGTTTGCCAGCAGCCTGGCGCTCGTCGAGCCGGTCGATGCGATGTACGAGACGGTGACGCAGGGCGGCTCGAATCAGCTCGTGACGGCGAGGTTCGCGTTGCTGGTGGGAGCCGCCGCCAGCGCGGGGCTGCACCTGGCGGCCGTGTGGGCGCTGCACAGCCAGATGGTTCGCCGCTTCGACATGACCGTCCGCAAGCTCGCGGGCACAAACTGACGCGCCATGCCCTCGGTCGACGCCAACAAGCAAAAGTGGGCTTCGCACGATTGGGGCCGGGCAGGCGATGAATGGTCCACCTTGGCCGGCGGCAGCGACCGATGGTGGCACGGCATCCTGCTGCCGCGGCTCATGCCGTTCCTGTATGCGCTGCCGCGTCACGCGAGGATCCTCGAGATCGCGCCTGGCTATGGCCGCTGGACGCAATACCTGTTGCACCACGCGGGCACGCTAACCGCCATCGACATCGATCCCGCATGCATCGAGGCGTGCCAGAAGCGCTTCGGCGGCCGCGTGCACGGCGTGGTGGGGGATGGCTTCACGCTGGGCGGGCCGGCCGAACGCATCAACGGGCCGTTCGACTTTTGCTTCAGCTATGACAGCCTTGTGCACGCCGAGATGGACGCGATGGGCTCGTACCTGCGCGAACTGGCTCGCGTGCTCAGGCCGGGCGGCGTGGCGTTCCTGCACCACAGCAACCTGGCGGGATGCGAGATCTCGGCCGACACGCCCGTGCACTGGCGGGCGCGCAGCGTCAGCGCCGCGTCGATCCGCGAGCGAGCTCTCGCGTGCGACCTGTCGGTGCCCTTGCAGGAGCTGTGCACCAAGGGTGGGCCGAACGATCGCGCCCTCATCGATTGCATCAGCGTGGTGCGCAAGCCCGACGCCAGTCCGCCGAGTCCGGACACCCGGATCTTCGAGAACCACGACTTCTGGCGGCAGATCCAGCTTCTCGGCGCCCTCGCGGGGCCCTACGACGCGGCGGCGAAGTAGTCGCGCCGAGCGAGATCAGCAACCCGCGTCGAACAGGTTCAAGAAGAACAGGTAGTCGAACAGGTCCACCATGCCGTCGTCGTTGAGGTCGCCGCGCGCGTCGCCCATCTGGATCCAGTTGCCCAGCAGCAGGAAGTCGAAGATCGTCGCCTCGCAGTCGCCGTCCAGGTCGGCCGGGCATGGCGCGCAGGGCAGGGCTGCCAGGCCCGAGACGGCGCCGATTCCGTCCAGGGCGGACACGGGCGCCTGCTCGCCCGTGTACGGGTCGAATCGCCAGAGCTGCGCCGGCGCGCCGGTAGCGGCGCCCGAAACGACGTAGTAGCCCACCTCGCTGCCGCCGACCGAGATCACCTCCAGCCCGCCCACGTCGGTCAGGTCGATGACGGGCAGGAGTTCGGCGAGCACCACGGTTTCGCCCGTGGCAGGGTCGATCAGGCGCAGCGCGGGCGGCCCTTCGGTGGTGCGCAGGTCCAGGCCGACCAGCAGCCCATCGCCGCGAACGCCCAGGCCTGAGATGTCCGTGGCGGGCGACATCGTGGGCCCCAGGGTCGCGCGCCCGGTCGCGGGGTCGATCGTGAATAGCCGGCCCGGCGAGCCGGTGCTCGCGCACACGATGGTGCCGTCGGCCAGCACGGCCATGCCGCCCTCACGGGCGCTGACGCCCAGCCGACCGCCGCGCGTGGCGGCCCCGGTCTCGCGGTCGATGCGATAGAACTCGTTGTCGGTCGCCTGCGTGAAGCCCAGGAGCTGCCCGTCGGCTTGCAGGGCCAGACCGGCCATGGGCGTGCGCCCCGTCGTGCCCGCGCCCACCAGATCGACCGCCGACAGCACCTGCCCGGTGGCGGCGTCGACGTGGTAGACCATGGGCGAGCCAAAGGCCGAGTCGGTGACGATCAGCACCGGGTCGGCCGCGGCGACGCCGACGGCAAGCCCCAGGCACGCGACAGCACTCCGTGGCCCCAGCATGGGCACGCTCCCTTCGCAGACGCCGCGGCCTTGGGCGGCTCGGGGCGAACGTCGTGATCCCTGTCATGGAATTATGGCATTCGTTTCGAGATCGTGCCGCCGATCTCCGGGGTTCGGCAAGCCCCGACCCGTCCGGCAATCGACCTCCCTGGCACCTAGACTGCCCGCTCAGGTTCGCGATCTCCGGATTTCCAGGATTCATCAGAAAGGCAACTCCGTGGCCGACAAGCACTTCGACGTCGTCGTCATCGGTTCGGGCCCCGGCGGATACGTCGGCGCCATCCGCGCCGCCCAGCTGGGCTACAAGACCGCCTGCGTCGAGCGGGCCAAGCTCGGCGGGGTCTGCCTCAACTGGGGCTGCATCCCCTCCAAGGCCCTGCTGTCCAACGCCGAACTGATGGAAAAACTCCACGAGAAGGAAGAGTGGGGCCTGAAGATCAACGGCAAGATCGACTTCGACTGGTCGAAGGTCATCAGCCGCAGCCGGGGCGTGGCCGACAAGCTAAACAAGGGCGTGGGCTTCCTGCTGAAGAAGAACAAGGTCGAGCACATCGAGGCCAGCGCCAAGATCGTGGCTCCGGCCAAGGGCAAGACGCCCGCGAAGATTGAGATCTACGACTGCAAGGTGGAAGAGGAGCGCACCGACGCGCCCGCCAAGCCGGCCAGCAAGCCCCGCGAGACCATCACCGCCGACAAGGTCATCATCGCCACCGGCTCGGTCGCACGAGACCTGCCCTTCGCGAAGTTCGGCTCCAGCGAGCACATCTGGGGCGCCCGCGAGGCCATGTTCAACAAGAGCTTCCCCAAGAGCCTCATCGTCGTCGGCTCGGGCGCCATCGGCATGGAGTTCGGCTACTTCTACCACGCCTACGGCACGAAGGTCACCGTCGTCGAGATGCTCGACCGCATCCTGCCGGTGGAAGACGACGAGGTCAGCCAGGCCATGCTCCGCTTCTATAAAAAGGCCGGCATGGAGATCAAGACCGGTACCACGTGCGTTGATGTCGATGCCAAGGGCAAGGGCGTGAAGGTCACCATCGCCCCCTTCAAGGACGGCAAGGCCGACGAGAGCAAGAAGGAAACCATCGAGGCCGACAAGCTGCTGCTGGCCATCGGCGTCAAGGGCCGCTTCGACGGCCTGTTCGACGACAAGCTCGGCCTGGAGACCGTCAAGGACCACATCAAGACCGATTACGACCCCACGAACCTGGGCGAGCAGCGCATCGACTACAAGACCAACCTCGAGGGCATCTACGCCATCGGCGACGTCATCGGCCCGCCCTGGCTCGCGCACGTGGCGAGCGAGGAAGCCGTGCTGTGCGTCGAGCGCTTCGCCCACAAGGAAGGCAAGCTCGACCACGAGCCCTTCCCGATGGACTACTCGATCATCCCGGGCTGCACCTACTGCCACCCACAGGTCGCCAGCATCGGCTACACCGAGCGCGCCCTGAAGGAAAAGGGCCTCAAGGCGGGCGAAGACTACCAGGTCGGCAAGTTCCCCTTCAGCGCCCTGGGCAAGGCCATCGCCACCCGCCACACCGACGGCTTCTGCAAGATCATCCGCGGCCTGCCCCGTGGCGAGATCCTGGGCGCCCACATCATGGGCGACCAGGCGACCGAACTGATTGCAGAGCTTTCGCTCGCGCGTCGCCTGGAAGCCACGAGCGAGGAACTCATCGCGACCGTCCACGCGCACCCGACCATGCACGAGAGCGTGCACGAGGCGGCGTTGGGGAGTGAGGGGCGGATGATTAACGCCTGAGAGCGACTCGCTGGGCTACTCGACGTGTCAGGAGAGGAGAGCGCATGCGGAACTTCGGCAACGTATTTGTATACTTTTTGATGATGTGTGTTCTGTCAAACCACGCGAGTGCTCAGCTCTCATGGGTTGCGGCTGAGAGTGATTTTGACAGTGGTCTTGACGGATGGACCTTCACCAGCGGCATCATCTGGAGCCCTGGGGGCGGCAATCCGGGGGGGTTCCTGAGATTCGAAGACGATGGCCCACCCCTCGGTGGAATCGTGACCGCTCCCGCTGAATTTCTCGGTGACTGGCGCGAGTACGATGACAACGGAGTGCTCCGATACGACTATCGCATCATCGAAATCGATGGAACACAGTTTCCGATGGGTCGCGTCGACCTGAACGGGCCTGGGGGTGCGGCCAGATGGTTACCGCCAGTTGAGCCTGGACCATTCGGATGGCGCTCCCGTTTCATTCCAATTCGTCAGGGCGAATGGGTCTTACTGTCCGGTACCTGGGAAGGACTCATGGCAAACGTCACGAGCATGAGGATCAGTTTGGCCGCCTCCAGCGTGTCGAGCGAAGTGTGCGGACTCGACAACGTCGTTTTGACGTACGACTGCGTGGCCGACGCTGATGATAATGGTGAGTTGAACGTTTTCGACTTCATCGCGTTTCAGAATCAATTCACGCTCGGCGATCCAGTGGCAGACATTGACGGCGATGGTTCGCTTACGCTGTTCGACTTCCTGGCATTCCAGAGCGCCTTCGACGCCGGTTGTCCGTAACCCAACGCCTGATAACCAAGTCAATCGAGGCAGATCACGTGCCCGGGGCCATCAACCCGGCTTGCATCGCTCGGGCGTTTCCGGTAGGGTCTGTGCAGCGAGGAGCAGACAAGGAGACACCATCATGCGACGAATCGCCGCACCGCTTTGCATCGCGCTGGCCACGCCCCTTGCGGCGGCCCAGGGGCTCGAGGTGCTTTCGGCCTTCGATCCATCGGCCACGGGCAGCATGTGCGCCGGCAGCCACGATTCAGTGACCGACACCATCTGGGTCTACACCTGCGGCGGCGGCGAGGTCCAGGGCTACCGCACCGACGGCACGCTCCTGCTGAGCTTTCCCATGCCCGGCGGCTCGACCAACGACGTCGACATCGACGTTGCGCCCGTCGACCTCGCGATGAACGGCGTGGACGTGCCCCGCGGCTCGGTGCTGGTCTTCAACGGCGAGGTGGGCGAGTGCGAGATCTACGCCCACGACGCGGCCACCGGAGACCAGATCGTCGAGCTCACTGCCGCGTGGGGGCTCAGCCACGTCGTGGGCGGCGCGTACCACCCCGACCGCGGTACGTTCTTCCTCGTGCAGGATCGCAACGGCGGCGCACAGGCCAACCAGATCGCCGAAATCGATCCGGCCGATGGAAGCGTGCTCAACACGTTTTCCACCATCGATGCCGGCTACAGCGTGAACTTCGGCGACCTCGAAGTGAACCTCGGCACCGGCAAGCTGACCGTCGTGAGCAGCGCCGAATCCACCATCGCCCAGTTCACGCCCGAGGGAGACCTGGCCTCCGAGTTGCCCCGGCCGTCGGAAGTTGGTGGGCCGGCCGGCATCGGCCTTAACGGCACGGATGGCGTCGGATGGTTGTTCGCTGGTCGCGTTGCGTACCAAGTGTCGGGCTTCCCGCTCATGTGCGCGGCCGACATTGATTGCGACGGGGAACTCACGCTCTTCGATTTCCTGGCGTTCCAGAACCTCTTCGATGCCGGCGATCCGCAGGCCGACTTCGACGGCGATGGCTCGCTCACGCTCTTCGACTTCCTCGCATTCCAGAACGCCTTCGACTCCGGCTGCCCATAACAACGGTCCCAGAACGGCCTGCCGTGCAGACCTGCCATTCCTAGGTTCACTAGCTTCACCGCCACTGCGGCAAAGTTCGCAGATTGGCGTGAGTCCGCCATCGTCGTGCCGCTCCCTTGAGGGTCAACCAACCTCAAGGAGCCCGCCATGACCCGCCTCTCCCTCACCGCACTCGCCCTTTCCGCCGGCCTTGCCTGCACCGCGCACGCCCAGGTCATCGACATCCCGCCGGACTCGCTGCCGGCCGAGGCGTGGTTCACCGCCAACCCCGGCGCCACGGTCAACGTCCACAGCGGCGGCAGCATCTTCCCGGACTCGGGCACCGGCGCCTTCACCTTCAACGGCGCGACAGTCAACATCAACGCCGGCGGCGGCTCGGGCTTCCCGACCGTCGACCACTTCGTCGAAGACGTCACGTACAACCTCGACGGCGGCGAGCTAGTCCGCGTCAAGTTCGTCGGTGAAGTCGGCACGACGACGCTCAACATCATCGACGGCCAGACCCGCCGTGGCGTATGGCTGCAGGGCAACAGCGTCTGCAACATGTCGGGCGGCGACGCCGGCCTCGTTGCCGGCGGCCAAGCCGCGTTCATCATCGAAGACGACGCCGAGTTCAACATGACCGGCGGCACGGTCGACACGTTCATCCTCGCCATCGACGACGCCACCGTCAGCATCGACGGCGGTACGATCGAGGGCGCCCTGCAGCTCGACGATCGCGCCACCGCCACCATCTCGGGTGGCTCGATCGGCACCAACGGTTTCATGAAGACCATCGACAATCGGCTCACCATCACCGGCGGCACCATCGGCCGAGACTTCGTCGTCGAGAAGGGCGTCGTCGACATGTCCGGCGGCGCCATGGATCGCAACTGCGCCATCCTCAACGGCACCGGCGGCGTCGACCCCATCTTCAACATGACCGGCGGCGCAATCGGCTCGGAGTTCCGCGCCTACGACGGCACCATCAACATCTCGGGCGGCCTGGTCGGCGACGGCTTCCGCCTGGGCAGGCCCACCGGCGACGGCTTGGGCGTCACCATGAACCTCACCGTCAAGAGCGCCACGCTCGACGGCGTCGCCATGGACCTCACGTCGACCCCGACGGTCGTCGGCGTCCGCGGCGGCGTCTTCCTCTCGTGCGTGCTGCTGGACGACTCGCTCGTGGGCTTCCACCTGAACGAAGACCACGTCTTCGGCGAGGACCGCATCCGCGCCGCGGCCACCCTCACCGTGGCCCTGGCCGCGTGCGACGCCGACCTGGACGGCGACGGCGAGCTGACGATCTTCGACTTCCTGGACTTCCAAAGCCTGTTCGATTCGGGCGACTTGGCCGCCGACTTCGACGGCGACGGCTCGCTCACCCTCTTCGACTTCCTGGCCTTCCAGACAGCCTTCGATACCGGCTGCTGAGCCCTACGCCTCGAGCTTCTCCGCCAGCCAATCCCCAACCTTGTCGATCGCGATCCGGTCCTGCGCGAGCGTGTCGCGGTCGCGGTACGTCACGGTCTGGTCGTTCATCGTGTCGCCATCGATGGTAAAGCACACCGGGCAGCCCGCCTCGTCCATGCGGGCGTAGCGCTTGCCGATGCTCTGCTTGGGGTCGTACTCGATCAGTCCCATGTGCCCGAACCGGCCGCGCAGCTCGCGCACCAGCTTCTCGGCCACCTCGGGCATGCCGTCCTTGTTCACCAGCGGGTACACCGCGGCCTTGATCGGCGCCATGCTGGGCTTGAACTTCATCACGACCTTGCTGGCCCGGCTCTCGTCAGGCGTAAACGCCTCGCACAAGAGCGCCAGCACGCCGCGCGTGAGGCCAGCCGCCGGCTCGATCACGTCGGGCAGGTACCGCTCGTTGCGTTCCTGGTCGAAGTAGTCCAGCTTCTTGCCCGAGTGCTCCTTGTGCTGGGTCAGGTCGAAGTTGCTGCGGTGCGCCACGCCCTCGAGCTCACCAAAGCCCGGGTGCGTGAAGGGCCAGCGATACTCGATGTCGTACGTGCCCGCCCCGTTCTTCGAGTAGTGCGCGAGCTCGTCATCATCATGCTTCCGCACGATCATGTTCTCGTCGCTCAGCCCAACGCTGTTCCACCACCGTTTGCGCTCGGCCACCCAGTAGTCGAGCCACTGCTGGGCCTCGTCCTTGTGGCAGAAGAACTCCATCTCCATCTGCTCGAACTCGCGAGACCGGAAGATGAAGTTCCGCGGCGTCACCTCGTTGCGGAACGCCTTGCCGATCTGGGCGATGCCGAAGGGCACGCGGACCCGCGTGGTGTCGATGATGTTCGCGAAGTTCAGGAAGATGCCCTGGGCAGTCTCGGGGCGGAGATATGCCTTGTCGTCCTCGCTGGCGGTGGCGCCGACGTAAGTCTGGAACATCAGGTTGAACGCGCGCGGTTCGGTCAGCGTGCCGGGCGACTTCGCATGCGGACCAACCGCGATCTTCCGCTCATCTGCGCTCAGCGAAACAAACGGGCACGTATCGATCTCGTCATCGCCTAACGAACGCTTCTTGTACTTGTCCAGCTTTTTGCGCGCGCCGGCATACGTCTCGTCATCATCCTCGACGTGCACGTAGATCTGCCCGCTCGTATCGCCCTTCTCGCCGATGCATACCAGATGATCGGCACGGTAGCGAAACTTGGTTTCGGTGCAATCCACCATCGGATCGCTGAACCCACCAACATGCCCACTCGCCTCCCACACCCGCGGGTTCTGAATGATGCTCGAGTCCACGCCCACGATCGACACGGGCTTGCCTTCGCGCAGCGGCGGCGTCAGCGTCATGTCGCGCCACCAGCGGTCGGCCAGGTTCTTCTTGAGCTGCACGCCCAGCGGGCCATAGTCCCAGAAGCCGTTCAGCCCGCCGTAGATCTCGCTGGCCGGAAAGATGAACCCGCGGCGCTTGCACAGGCTCACCAGCTCTTCCATCGACTTGCCCTGGACCGAACTGGTCCCGTCCGCCACCGCGTCGCTCATGCCTTGCTCCAACCAGTCAACCAATCAGCCGCGAGCCGACGCTCCCCGACCGATGAAATCGCTCATACCACTATCGGCTCAGCCGCCGAAGGCCTTGCGCAACAGATCGCCGAACGATACACGCTCGGTCTCCTCGCGCACCTTCGCCTCGATGGTGTCGAACTCGAGCACCTCGGGCGCTTCGATCAACGGGCGGCGCTGGCCGTCTTCGACACGCACCAGGCCCAGGGCCCCCTGCCCGGTCACGTTCACCTGCCACACGCCCTCGCCCAGCGATCGATAGACCGCCTTGCCCACCTGGGCGCCCGGTTCGTCCCAGTCGACGTCCACCAGCTCGGGATCGATCACGATGCCCTCGGTCGGGGGGGTCCGGTCGTCGAACACGCGACGGATCCACAAGCGACCGCCGATAACCACGTAGTCGACGTAGATCTCGCGCTGTGGGTCGTAGGGCGTGGGAATCACGGTCTCGACGCCCCGGCGGCTGCGAACGCGCACGCTCATGGCGCCGTCTTCGACCACCAGCTCCGTCACCGCGGCCTGCGCCACGGCACTGTTGAACTGCTCGACGAGGGCGGTGTAGTCTCGGGCGACCTCGGCAAGCCTGTCGCGATAGATATCGGCCCTTAAATCGGCGCGGGCTCTCGCCAATGCCAGATATCCACCGACCAGGATCAGCGTCATGGCAACCAGGGCAAGCCCGGAAGTAAAAAATCTGCTCGCTGAGTATTTTCCGCTTGACATTGCCGCCATCTTGGGCCATTGTAGAGGCCAGAGAGATTCGTGGAGGACAGCGGTATTTTCTGGACCACCATCCGAAAACCTGATCGCTGATCAAGACCCCGTTCCCGCCGCCATGCGATGGGAAGTCGGGGTGCCGTCGCTCTTCCACGCGAGAGGAACGTGCCGCCAAGGTAGCTGGCGACACTCACGGAGAGATGGCCCGTCCACGGGCCGGCCCGGTCCACCGGCTTGGAGAGCTGGCGCCGGGCTCACACGAGAGACGGGGGATGGCTCGGTGAGAACTCACCAGGCACGAAATCCCAAACAGGCTTGCTGACCCACGGCCATTCGGACAATGGCCATGGTTTTGTTTCGATGTCCCGGCGCCGTTGCCGGGGCGTACCCAGTTTCCATTTGCAAATGGGGTTTGTAGAGATGATGAACACTCAGAAGGTTCTCGCCGCCGCCGCGATCCTCGCGGCCGCCGGCACCACGTTTGCCCAGGTTTCCCCTGGCTCCTTTACGCCCGACGCCACCGATGACATGGAGAGCTACGGCGGCGGTCGCACCATCATCAGCACCCTCTTGGGTGGTGATGTTTCGGTGGGTGGCGCACTCGACTTCACGTCGGTTGACTTCGGCAACTGGCAGGACTTCCGCAGCCCCGGTGGCCCGATCCAGCCCACCAGCGGCAACCGCTTCGGCACCATCTTCGGGTTCGGCTCGGTGAGCTTCGACTTCACCGGCATCGGCGGCATCACCGCCTTCGGCTTCTCGGCCAGCGCCGCCGGCGTCGGCAGCGATGACATCGAGTTCTTCGACCTCGATGGCAACAGCATCGGCTTCTTCAGCGACGGCGACGGCTACGGCCCCGGCGACGGCACCATGGAAGCCAAGGCCTGGACCTCCACGACCGCCATCGGCTCGGTCACCGTCACCGGTCCCGAGACCGCGTTCGACGACATCGCCATCGCCGCCGGCGACCTGCCGGCCCGCATCCTGGTCTACTCCGAGAGCAACGAGCTGCACGAGCAGACCGCTGCCGACAACCTCGGCCTCAACTACGACCTGATCACCAGCGACACGGCCGCCCTCAACGCGGCGTTGGCCAGCGGCGACTACGTCTTCGCCATCATCCACCAGCCGGCCAACAACTTCGCCGCCGGCTTCGACGCCGAGCTCGACGCCTTCGTCAGCGGCGGCAACCGCGTCCACTTCTCGTTCTGGAACCTCGATGCCGAGCCCGCCCTCCAGAGCACCCTCGGCGTCGACAGCGCGGTCGATTTCACCGTGCCGCGTCCGGTCTTCAACAACGCGTCGCACCCCTCGTGGGGCGGCACTGCCAGCCCCGTCGCCACCTCGGGTAGCGACCCCTGGCTCGACAACGGTGACAGCCTGACCGGTGACGAGGTCGTGTCGACCTTCGACAGCACCTCGGGCGATGGCGCCACGGTCGTCAGCAACGACAACCGCACCCTGGCCAACGGCTTCGAGTACGACTCGATGGAAGCCGGCGGCATGGTCAACCTGCTCGAGGCGCAGATTGACTGGGTCGCCAACGCGGCGCCCCCGCCCCCGCCCCCCGGCAGCCAGGTCATCCAGTTCCAGTCCGGCAACGACGGCCACTTGGCCGCCGCCGTCAGCACCGCTGGCATCACGCCCGACCTGGTCCTCGAGAGCGACTTCCCGGGCCTGACCAGCGCCCTGAACAACCCCGACTTCGGTGTTGCCCTGGTCAGCAACCCCTGCTGCTTCTTCGACGGTGGCACCCCCGCCGCCTTCGCCGACTTCATCGCTCGCGGCAACAGCGCCCACCTGTCCTTCTGGAACATGGACGCCGAGCCCGTGCTGCAGGACGCCTTCGGCGTCGCGTCGGCCGTCGACTTCTTCACGCCGCGTCCGGTGTTCGACAACGCTGGTCACCCGTCGTGGGGCGGCGCGGCCAGCCCGGTCAACCCGGCCATCGATCCCAGCCCGTGGAACGACAACGGCGACACCATGACCGCTGACGCCGGCGCCGAAGTGGTCGGTACCTTCGACTCCACCTCGGGCGATGGCGCCATCATCGTCGCCAACGGCGACACCACCCTCTTCAACGGCTTCGACTATGACTCGATGACCGATGGCGAGATCCGTGACCTGCTGGCCGCCCAGCTCGGCTGGCTCGGCACCGGCGGCGGCGACTGCTACGCCGACTTCGACGACGATGGCAGCCTGACCATCTTCGACTTCCTGGCCTTCCAGAACGCCTTCGATAACGGCGACCTGGCCGCCGACTGCGATGAGGACGGCATCCTCACGCTCTTCGACTTCCTCTGCTTCCAGAACGCCTTCGACGCCGGCTGCGAGTAATCCCAGCCCCGTCCGTTCTAGAACCTTCTGAGTAAACACGAGGCCCCGGAGCAATCCGGGGCCTCGTTCTTTGTATTACCTTCGTGTCGCGTCAAACGAAGAGAAGCAAACTTCCGAGTTCCACACTCCTCACCCGTCCCAGCGCCGCACGACCACCGAGTCGTTCTGCCCGCCGAAACCAAAGCTGTTCGACAGGCACACCCGCACACCGCCCTGCTCGCGCACATCGCGCGCCTTGTTCGGCACATAGTCAAGGTCGCACGCCTCGTCAGGCTCGAGGTAATTAATCGTCGGCGGCAGCCATCCCGTCTGCATCGCGCGGATGCACGCGATGAGCTCAACCGCGCCCGCCGCCTGGATCAGGTGTCCCAGCATGCTTTTCACGCTGCTCACGGGCACGCGCGGCGCGAGCTCGCCGAATAGCCGCTTCACCGCCCGCGTCTCGATGCCATCGTTCTCGCGCGTGCCGGTGCCGTGTGCAGACACGTAGTGCACGCCAGGCCGTCCGTCGTCGCCATCTACGCTCGGATCGATCCCTGCCTGCTCGAGCGCCCGCCCCATCGCACGCCAGGCCCCCTCGCCTTCGGGATCGATGTCCGTAATGCGGTACGCGTCCGCCGACGATCCGTACCCGGCGATCTCGGCCAGGGGCGTCGCGCCCCGCGCCCGCGCATGCTCCAGATCCTCGAGCACGAGCACGCCCGCGCCCTCGCCCATCACGAAACCATCACGCGTCCGATCGAACGGGCGAGATGCCCCGGCCGGCTCGTCGTTTCGCGTACTCATCGCCGTCAGGCGGATGAATCCGGTCATCCCCAACGGATGAATCATCGAGTGGCACCCGCCGCTGACCATCACGTCGGCATCGCCGCGACAGATCACCTCGGCAGCCTCGCCGATGGCCTGCGTGCTCGCCGCGCATGCCGTCATGCAGTTCATGGCCGGACCGCGCAGGCCAAGCAATGCCGAGAGGTGCGCCAGAGCCATCTGTGGTTCCTGCTCCACCTCTCGCATCAGATCGAGCTGTGCAGCCGCCGCCGCCCACCGCGCTCCATCCACCACTCGCTGGTCCGCATCCCACGAACCGATGCAGATCCGTCCGAAGGCCGCACTGTCCGGGCTGCTCTCGCCTGCCCCCAAGTACAACCCCGCACGGAACGGGTCCACCCCACCCGCCTCCAGCCCCGCCTGACGCCATGCCGCCAAGGCGGCCGCCAATGCAAAGGCGGTTCCACGACCGGCAGAGCGATGAAGCCCGGAAAGGTCCCCGAGATGGTCGGCCAGCTCGAAGCCGGCAACTTCGGCTGCGAAGTTCGTCGCGAATGCCCCGGCATCGAATCCAGCGATCGCCCCAGCGGCTGACCGCCCGGCCATCATCGCTTCCCAGGCATCGTCCAGGCCACACCCCAGGGGAGTTATCCAGCCCATCCCGGTCACGACCACTCGCCGTCCGCCTCGCATGCGCGCCTCCCGGGCCTCCGGCTTCATCCAGGGCCTCGACCGAGACCGTAGCCCGGCTTGCCCACAGCGGCCGACGGGCGTCCCAGGCATACCGGAGCCAGACCAGGTAGGCAAAACTACGCCAGCCCATCAGAAAAATGGGTCAAAGCTGTCAAAATGCTCTTGACAAAACGAGGGCGTCACGGCATTACTTATAGCGAGAGAAGTTGCGACTCGTATTGAGGGAAGCTGGGGGTAAGTTTTCCAAGCCAACTAAGGAACGGCAGGCTCACGGAGATCTGACCACTCCAGCAGCGAGGTGTGCTGTCTGGTTCTACCTACGCGATCGTTACGCAACGGTCGTGAGGTTATGACGTGGAAACCGGAAAGCACGACAGCAGGAGAGGCGATCCGAGCGTGTTCGTGATCACTCGAAAAGAACGCTTGCTGACCCCGGCGGGCCCGCGTGGGCTCGTCGGCGATTCGTGTTTGTATGAGGCGGTTGGTGTTGTACCAGCCGCGTGACCTGTAGCACCTAATTTTGGGGGCTTGAAGAGATGAATACCCAGAAGGTTCTCGCCGCCGCCGCGATCCTCGCGGCCGCCGGCACCACGTTTGCCCAGGTTTCGCCCGGTCCGTTTACGCCCGACGCCACCGACGACATGGAGAGCTATCCCGGTGGTCGCGTCTTCCTGACCAGCATCTTCGGCGGCGACGTCGGCGTGGGCGGCGCCCTGAGCTTCGCCTCGGTCGACTTCGGCAACTGGCAGGACTTCCGCAGCCCCGGTGGCCCCATCCAGCCCACCAGCGGCACCAAGTTCGGCACCATCTTCGGTTTCGGCTCGGTCGACTTTGACTTCACCGGCATCGGTGGCGTCAGCGCCTTTGGCTTCTCGGCCAGCGCTGCCGGCGTCGGCGCCGACACCATTACCTTCTTCGACATGAGCGGCAACCAGATCGGTCAGTTCGTCGACTCCGATGGCTACGGCCCCGGCGACGGCAGCATGATCAACCTACGCTGGACGTCCACCACCGAGATCGGCTCGGTACGCGTCGACGGTCCCGAAACCGCGTTTGATGACTTCGGCTACGCCCAAGGCGGCCTGCCGGCCCGCATCCTGCTGTTCAGCGACAGCAACGGCGACTTCCCGGCTCGGGCCGCCGCCGACAACCTGGGCCTGAACTACGACTTCATCGACGGCGACTACGCCGCCCTGAACGCCGGCCTGGCCAGCGGTCAGTACCGCTTTGCCATCATCCACAACCCGGCCAACAACTTCGCGGCTGGCTTCGATACCGAGCTTGACGCCTTCGTCGCCGCGGGTAACCGCGTGCACTTCTCGTTCTGGAACCTGGACGCCAGCCCGGCCTTACAAGGCACCCTCGGCGTCGACAGCGCGGTCGACTTCACCGTGCCGCGTCCGGTCTTCAACAACGCCAGCCACCCCTCGTGGGGCGGCGCCGCCAGCCCGGTCACGGTCGAGGCCGATGACTGGAACGATAACGGCGACAGCCTGACCGGCGACGAGGTCGTGTCGACTTTCGACAGCACCTCGGGCGATGGCGCCACCGTCGTCAGCAACGAGAACCGCACCCTGGCCAACGGCTTCGAGTACGACTCGATGGTCCAGCCCGAGGTGATCAACCTGCTCGAAGCCCAGATCGCCTGGGTGCGCACCAGCACACCTCCGCCCCCGCCCCCCGGCAGCCAGGTCATCCAGTTCCAGTCCGGCAACGACGGCCACCTGGCCGCCGCCGTCAGCGCTGCTGGCATCATCCCGGACCTGGTCCTCGAGAGCGACTTCCCGGGCCTGACCGCTGCCCTGAACAACCCCGACTTCGGCGTTGCCCTGGTCAGCAACCCCTGCTGCTTCTTCGACGGTGGCACGCCCGCCGCCTTCGCCGACTTCATCGCTCGCGGCAACCGCGCCCATCTGTCCTTCTGGAACATGGACGCCGAGCCCGTGCTGCAAGACGCCTTCGGCGTCGCGACGGCCGTCGACTTCTTCACGCCGCGCTCGGTCTTCGACAACGCCGGCCACCCGTCGTGGGGCAGCGCCGCCAGCCCGGTCAACCCGGACACGGCTCCCAGCCCGTGGAACGACAACGGCGACAGCATGACCGCTGACGCCGGCGCCGAAGTGGTCGGTACCTTCGACTCCACCTCGGGCGATGGCGCCATCATCGTCGCCAACGGCGATGCCACCCTCTTCAACGGCTTCGACTATGACTCGATGACCGACGGCCAAGTCCGTGACCTGCTCGAGAACCAACTCGGCTGGCTCGGCACCGGTGAGTCGTGCTACGCCGACTTCGACGGCGACGGCAGCCTGACCATCTTCGACTTCCTGGCGTTCCAGAACGCCTTCGACAGTGGAGACTCGGCTGCCGACTGCGATGAGGACGGCATCCTCACGCTCTTCGACTTCCTCTGCTTCCAGAACGCCTTCGACGCCGGCTGCGAGTAAATCGCAGCATCACTCAGTCTGTGTTACGGTCACAAATAAAACCTTCTGAGTGACCACAGGGGCCCCCGGATGTCCGCCGGGGGCCTTTTTCTTTGCTTATATAACCTCGGGCGACCGCCGCCGCGCGTCGGAGCCCTCTCGGTGTGCCGACAGCTCCCGGATGAGTTCGGCCAGCCCGCGCTGGCCCATCTCCAGCGAAGCCATGGCCCGCGTGTTGGCTTCCACCACGCGGATCACGACGCCAAGCGACTGCTGCTCCTGCGTGAGCCGGCGATGCGCCTCTTCGATCTGACGCTCGCGCGCCAGTCCGGCGCGACGCTCGCTCAGCCACATCCACGCGATCAACCCGGCCATGCCAAACTGCGCCAGCATGCCCGCCACGTCGCCCTGCATCGCTACTGTCCCACCTTCCGGAACACGGCTTCATATCCGATCGACCACGCCCGACCGACATCGATCGGCCCGATCTCGCGATACCCCACCAGCCACATGTTGTCCCAACTCTTGCCCTGGCCGTCCTCCAGCGTGCCCGTGCTGGGCGAAGACGTCAGGGCGCCCGAGATCGCGTCGCGCAGCGTCCACAGGTCGGCTTCGCTCGACGCCACCAGCCGGCCTCGCACCGAGATCGACAACTGGACCGGTCCCAACTGCGTCCACTTGGAACTGGGCGGAGACTGCAGCGTGGGCGAAGTCCCGGGCGGCACCTCCGTCTGGCCCTGACGATGAACCTCGAAGCGGTGCGGGCCGCTGGCAAACAGCGGCGAGCCATCGTACATGCTCGGCATCGTGTGCTCCTTTCGCGCCTGCCTAGCGGGCGCCGTCTTCGGCGTTGCTCACCACGATCGGATCGGTCGACCCGTTGCCGGAGATCGCCTGCATCCGGATCCGTCGCCGCGTCACCCCGCCGGGCTCGATCTCCTGGCGAATCGAAGTAACGACCACGCTGGCTTCGATCCTCCGACGGCCTCCGTGTCCGGCGGTTGGGGCGGTGAAGAACGCCAGAGTCCCCTCGTCCCCGGGCGCCGGCCTTTCGACCGAGCCGCGTTCCAGATCGGCCACGAGTTCGATCTCGACGCGTTGCTCGGGCACGTCGGCAAACGTCGGATAGGGTCCGGTGTTGCCCCACTCCAAGAGCGTTCGCTCGGGGACGCGATCGACAGCGATGCGGCGCACGCGCTCGATCGGCGAGCCAAGCAAGTGCACCGATTGGGGGTTCAATACGAGCATGGCCGTCCTCCTTAGCCCCTGACCAGTTGCATAAGTGCGGGCCGGCGCGTGGCATCGACGACCCCGTCGCCGTCCGGGTCCAGCCGCACGACCAGCGATTGCCGCGCTCGCGAGAACATGTCCGCATACATCGCAGCGCGGGCGCCCAGCGACGAACTCGGCCCGCTGAGCGCCGAAGCCGCGGCATACACCAGGTGGAGCGTGCCCAACGCCTCGGCGTGCACGAGCGACGAAGCGTCAACCACCGCCTCGGGTCCGGGCACATCTGGCACGTCCAGGCCGAGCATGCCCAGCAATTGCCGGTACACGATCGCGCGCTGCGGCGCAAACGTCACCAGCGTGAACGGCGCACCGGCAGAGGCCACCGGCGGCAACGCGGGATCTTCGAGCGAGCGGCGGAGGCGCGACACCTCGAGCACCGTATCGGACGTCACCGAGATGACCTCGAGAGGCACGCCGTTGAACACGAGCACCTGACCCACGGTCGCGCCCGCATCGGAGAATGTCGCGCTCGAACTCGAACTGGTTAGCGTCGTGCCGGAGACGGCCGCCGTACCCGAAGCCAGGCGTCGACCCGCCCAGAGCGCGTCGGTGAAGGCGTGTGGCTCGATGGCCAGCATGTCCCTGTCGTGTCCAAACATGAGTCGCTCCTTGCGCTCTCGCGTGCGCGTTGTGTCCTTCAAACCCGCGGGCCGGTGTTACCCGGCCCGCGAGCCGGCGGCCGCCCCCACACGAAACCGCCGAGCCCTTCGCATGCCCATGGGCACTAGCTGGTGGCCAGCCCGCTGATCAGGCCGTGCGCGTTCTCGTTGCGCATCTCGACCGTGTACTCGCCGATGACCTGGCCCATCGCCGCGTCGCCAGTTGCCGCAAGCGGCTTGTAGTGGAAGCTGCGGCCCTCCAGCGGCATGACCTCGATGCGGCTGGAATCCAGCAGCAGCAGGCTGTCGGCGGGCATCCATCGCGACACGACCACGCGGCAGACGCCGAAGTCGCTCTCGTAGACGCTCACCAGGTCGCTGTAGCGGTCGTCGCTGGGGCCATAGCGGCGCGACGAAGTCAGGAAGGCGTTGATGCGGCGCTTCTGGAGCCCGCCGCACACGATGGTGTCGATCGGCCCCGAGGACTGTTCCCACACCTCGCGGAGGGCGGCGTTGAGCACCTCCTCGGTCAGGCCGTCCGACCCGGCGCCCGAACCACCCGGAATGGGCCCCTCCCCGGGTTCAAACAGGTTGGTCTCCAGACCATGGATCAGGCCGTTCATCGAGCGACGGACCGAGCCCGAGCCCTGGGGCGTGCTCGCGGGCGCCACGCCGTTGATGATGCAGTTCTCCAGGTCGCGCAGCAACTCGCGCATGCGTTCCTGCTTCTGGTAGTCCAGCTCGTCGGCGATGCCGTGGGCACGCACGGCCTGCATCGAGCCGGAAACTTCCACCGCCGCGGTGAAGATCTGCGTGTAGTTGCTCTTGCGCACGCGGTTGGTGAAGCGTGCATCGGGGGCCTCGGCGCCTTCGAGTGCGGCGTTGCCCAGGATGGTCAGGACCATGTCCTCGGCCAGGGGGATCGCATCGGTGCCGCCGTAGCTGCGCACCACCGTCAGCGTGTCGCTGGCGATTCCGGTGACCAGCATGACCTCGGGCCCTTCGCCGGGGCGGACCAGGTCTCCCACGCGGAAGCGCGAGCCGTCGTCGACGGTGATGGTGGTGTCGGTCAGGGCGGTGGGCGAGAACGCCTGGGCAATTACCACGCCGGTGTTGGGCAGCAACTCATCCTCGATCCACTCGTGCACGGTGCTGGCGGCCGCGCGCCGGGCGTCGCCCAGGTGATCCAGCAGGGGGGTTTCGAAGGGGCTGACGATGCCGATGATGTCCGAGACGTCCTCGACGAGTTCGGGCAGCGTGCTGCCGGCCGAGAAGGTCGCCTTACCAGTGAATGCCATGCGAGACTCCTTTGATCATGTGCGTGGCGTGCGAGTCGAGATCGGGGGCGATGGGCGTGGTGCTACTGGGCGCGTCGGAGGCGCAGGTACTTCATGAGGGCGCGCCGGTCGCCGGTGGCGCGTGCGTCGTCGTGCGCACGATCGACCACCGCGCGACCCGGCGCGCCCTGGGAGGGATGGCTCGGGCTCATGGCCGACGCGCGGGCGCCGCTGGCCCGAAAGAGCGCGGGCCGCTCGCGCTGGAGCTGGGCGATGACGCGCTGGGGCGTGGCGTCGGCGTCGCCTTCCAGCCGGCTCTCGACCAGCAGCGCCAGCGACTCGGTGTCGATGGCGCCCGCCTGGGCCAGGCCGCGCTCGATGGCGCCGCGCCGCTCGAGCCGGCCCGCGCGGTCGCGCAGGTCCTCGAGCTGGGCCTCGCGGGCGCGGAGCTGGTCGGCCAGGTCGCTGGCCATCTGCGTGCGTTCGGCCAGTGCTTCGCGCAGGTCGTTGTCGGCGTGATTGTCATTCGCGTTGGTGTCGGGCGTGTTCTCAGGCATTGGTGTTCTCCTGCGTGTCGGCGGCGTATCCGAGCTCGGCCAGCACGCGCTCGGGGTCGATGCCCAGGTCGCTCTTGCGCTGGGCGTTGACGAGCTGGGCGTCCTTGTCGAGGTCGATGGCGTCGGGCCAGTGCACGCCCACCTTGCGGTCTTGCGGCTCGGTGGCCAGGGTGCCCGCGCGGTCGAGGGCTTCGAGGATGAGGGCGCTCATCCGCGCCACGCCGGCCCCGTAGCCCACACGCTTGCGGCGTGTCTTGCTCAGCAGGCCCAGCATCGTCACGCGGAGCGCGTTGCCGCTGGAGAGGTTGCCGATCTTGGCGCGGACGACGCCCGCGGCGATGGGCGGCACGCCCGAGGTCTTGTCCATGGCCTCGCGAATGTCCTCGACGTGCAGGGTCTCGCTGGGCGAGTCGGCATCGCCGCCGAAGGCCGTCACCTGGGCGTCGGGGTTGTCGGTGCTCAAGACGCGGCCCGGGCCGATGCGGACCTGGTCGAAGCCCTCGATGCCCTTGGCCAGGTACATCTTGAAGCTCTGCATGGTCACGCGGGCGGCGCGGTCGCTCAAGCGCGTGTTCAGTTCGTCCTGCAGCGGCACGAGCGGCTCGACCTCGCCCACGCCGGCGTAGCACAGCGGCTGGGGAATGTTCTGGATGTGCACAATCGGCACGCGGCCGGGCGAGGCGCGGTTGGGGCCCTCGGCCACCAGCTCGCCGTCGACGTATACCTGCCGCCACGCGCCGCTCAGAACTTCGGTGACGCGCTCGGTGTCGAGCGTGCGGCCGTGGCGGTCGTGCTCGTCGGTCTGCGAGGTGCGGCGGGTGAAGTCGATGGCGTAGGCCTCGAGGCGGCGGTAGTCGCCCGCGTCGACAATGGGCACGCCGCGGGTCGGGTCGATGGCCTCCACGCGGATGGCCTCGGCCAGCACCTCACCGGGAAGCTCCAGGAGCGAGTCGAGGTCCGGGGCGAGGGCGGTCAGCCGCTCGATGTCGCAGCGGAGCAGCAGGTCGACGTGGCCGTAGACATGGCCCAGGAGGAGGGCGTCGTGCAGGAGGGCGAGACCGCCCGAGGCTTCCCACACCGCGTCAAGGGCGGCCTCGATGTTGCGTCGTTCTTCGGCTTGCCCGGCATTGCTGAGCAGCACGAGCGGCTCTGGCAGCATGAAGTCGACCATGGTGTGGATTCGCCAGGCGATGTCGTTCTCGATGACGACCTCGCTGGCGGCGGCGTCGACCATGCGGTCGTCCGACCACGGATCCCACGCGCCGCGAAGGCGGGGTGGTAGGCCGGCGGCTTGCGGGAGTTCGCCTCCGGGGCGGGTTGGCTCGTTTCGGAAGTAGCCCCAGAGCCAGCGCAGCCGCGGCGCGACGTCGCGCTCGTGCTCTGCGAGGATGATCTCGAGGGCCTGCGGCGAGAGGGTGGTGTCGGTGAAGGGTGCGAGATTGAACGCCACGGTGACCTCCCTTGGACAAGGGCGTTGGGTGGTGGCCCCGTGAACTCGGGGGGCCTTCACCCAACGGGCGGTCGGACGGATGGCGGCGCGCCGGGGCGGTTGTAAGAACGGCCCATCGTGCGGGTTCGGCCCGGAAAATATCGGGCTCTGATGGATTTCGATTCTGGGCGTTCGTGGCCGGTCATCGCGCCATGCGGCGCGCACGGCCGCGGCGATGTGGCCTCAGTGCTTGGGAATCAGGTTGACCTGGTCTTCATCCTCGGCCGCCTCTCGCTGGGCGGTGGCGACGGTTTCGAACTCAAGGGTGGTGTGGAGGATGTTCCAGTTGGCCCGGCAGCGCTGGCGGATGGCGTGCTTGATGGGCTCGATGTCGGCCAGCTTCGTGCGATCGGTGACGACGTGGGCCTCGAGGAGGATGGTCTGGGGGTCGAGCGCCCAGATGTGGAGGTGATGGATGTCCTGCACGTAGTCGATGGTGGCCAGATCGTCGGCGACGGCCCGCAGGTCGAGCTCGTGCGGCACGCCCTGCATGAGGATGCGCGTGGTGTGGCCCGACATCTTGAAGGCCTGCACGACCATGTAGGCGGCGATCATGAAGGCGATCATGGGATCGACCCAGAACCAATCGAAGAAGTAGACCAGCGCGCCGGCCAGGATGGCGCCCACGCTGCTGGCGGCGTCGGCCAGCTTATGTATCATCGCGGCGCGCGTGCCCAGGCTTTCGCCGGCGAGCTTGGCCGTCAGCCAGGCACTTACCAGGTCGATGACCAGCGCGATGCCGGCGACGATCATGATGACCAGGCCGATGACCGGCTCTGGGTTGAGCAGCCGCTGGATGCCCTCGAGGATGAGGAAGCCCGCGGTGACGACGAGCAGGATGAGGTTTGCCTGGGCCCCGACGATGTCGGCTCGCTTGTAGCCGAAGGTATTGCGCTCGTCGGCGGGCTTCTTGGCGATGCGGCGGCCCACCAGGGCGACGACCAGCGAGCCGGCGTCGGCGAGGTTATGAAGGCCGTCGGCGATCAGGGCGAGGCTGCCCGAGAAGACGCCGGCGATGATCTCGACGACGGTGAGCAGCACGTTGATGACGACCGCCCAGATGAGGGGGCCGTCGCCCATCTGTTCGATTTCGTGGTGGTGGTCGTGGGACATGGCGCCCGCCCGTGGGTGGGAGCTCAGCCCGTCGTTTCGGCCTTGGGCTCTTCGAGGATTTCGACGGCCGAGAAGCGGTCAAGATTGAGGACGACGAGTTCGCCGTCCTTTTTTCGCAGTTCGACGCGGTCGATCCAGACCTTGTTGTCTCGGGTGTGGGCGAACCACGAGCCGGACTTTTCCTGTCCGACGCGGACGACGACGCCCTCGATGGTGGAGACCATCGTGCCGCTCATGCGGGGGAACTGCTGGGTAATACGCACCTTGGCGCCGGGGGTGAGGTTCTCCATAGCGGGCGATGGTAGGGGGTGATCGGCGGCCGGGATGGCTGTTCCGGCCCGGGGTCGGTGGTCGGCCGGCGTACGATTGGACCTATGCCTATACCACGGATCGCGATCGTGGGCCGGCCCAACGTGGGCAAGAGCTCGCTGATGAACATGCTGGCCCACTCCAAGGTGTCGATCGTCGACGATCTGCCGGGGGTGACGCGCGACCGCGTGACGAAGATCATCGATCTGGAGCACAGCGAGGGGAAGCCCAGCCGGGCCGTGGAGCTGACCGACACGGGCGGTTATGGGGTCTACGTGGCCGAAGGCGGCCGGTACGACGAGGTGGGGGCCGATCTTTCGACCCTGACCGACGACGTGGAGGGGCAGATCGAGGCGGCCGTCGCTAATGCCGACCTCATCCTGTTCTGCGTGGACGTGCAGGCGGGGCTGACGCCCAGAGACGAGGAGATCGCCCGCCTGCTGCGCGAGCAGAAGCTGGGGCGGAAGGACCGTGCCCACCTGGCGACGCTGGACCCGAGCCTGGGAAAGCGGGCCCCGGTGCACGTGGTGGCCACGAAGGTGGACGGGCCAAAGTGGGAGACCCACGCCTACGAGATGAGCGCCCTGGGCTTTGGCGAGCCTCTGATGTGCAGCGCCAAGAACAACTACATGCGGCGCGACCTGAGCGACCGGCTCTATGAGCTGCTGCCGGCCGAAGACGAGACGGCCAGCACGCCTCCGGCGGACCTGTCCATCGCGGTCATCGGCAAGCGCAACGCGGGCAAGAGCACGCTGGTGAACGCCCTGGCGGGGGCCGAGCGGGTGATCGTCTCGGAGATCGCCGGCACGACGCGCGATGCGATCGACGTGCTGGTCGAGAAGGACGGCAAGCGGATCATCGTGATCGACACGGCGGGCATGCGACGGAAGAAGAGCTTCCAGGGCCGCGTGGAGTGGTTCGCGTATGACCGTGTGCAGCGAGCGGTGGACCGGGCCGATGTGGTACTGCTCATGGTCGACGCGACCGAGCCGACCAGCCAGGTGGATCAGCAACTGGCCATGCTTTGCCAGAACGCATTCAAGCCAACGATCATCGGCGTGAACAAGTGGGACCTGGCCGAGGGGCAGACCGACGACAAGGGCCGGCCCGTGACGCCCGAGCGGTACGAGAAGTATGTGCGCGAGGGGTTCAAGGGGCTGCCGTTTGCGCCCATCGCGCTCTTGAGCGCCAAGGAGGGGCTGAACGTCGACGGCGTGCTCGACCTGGCGTTCGATCTGAAGAAGCAGGCCCACGAGCGTGTGTCGACGGGGGCGCTGAACCGGCTGGTGCGCGGCATCCTCGAGAAGCGGGGGCCGAGTAACAAGCTCGGGACGCTGGCGCGGGTGTTCTACGTGGCGCAGGTGGGCACGGCTCCGCCGACGATCGCGATGGTGGTCAACGAGCCAAAGCTGTTCACGCCCAACTACATGCGGTACCTGATGAACCGGCTGCGCGAGCAGGCGCCGTTCGACGAGGTTCCCTTTCGCGTGTTCGTGCGCAGCCGCAAGCAATTCGACAAGCGGCGCGAGGAGCAGGAGAAGCGCGACAAGAAGGGCATGATCGATACCAGCGCGTTCGATCGCGGCGAGGACCTGGAACTGACGCCCGAGGAAATCGAGAGCCTGTTCCGCATTCCCGGCGAAGATGACCAGGGTGGGCAGTTCGTCGACGACGATGCCATCGAGGGCGAGGTCTTCGAGGACGCGGAGGTGTTCGTGTTCGGCGATGACGAGGAAGAAGACACACGCCGATAGCGTCGATGGATCGGACTCAAATCTTGACACAAGAAGGCGTGGCCAGGGTCCGGGGGATGAGTCCGGACGCTGGCCACGCCTGGTGTGGTGTGGTTGTCGGCTCGTTCGAGCCCCGATCGGGTTCGGCCTGAACCGGCCTTGAGGGGATCTCTCTTTTTCCCTCACCCTGCTATTCGGCGAACCGTGAGCACGGTTCCACTATTCTGCGGCGGCCTTTCCCCCTCCTATGCGTATTGCGGGGGTGGACGACGCAGCGATTTCGGGACTTCTCTGACTGTTGCGTTTCCCGGCTTCGTTCGTGCGGGGTCTTGCGTGCCCCACAGTTCGGGAGCGACGTCGGTCGCGGCTACTCACGGGATTCGCGCGATGAATCGCCCGCGTAGCGAATCCACTCCAGGCACAGCCCGTCGGGCGCGGCGGTAGGGCCGGCCTGGCGGCGGTCGGTGCTGTTAAGGATCCGGGGGATGTCTTCGGCTTCGATTCGCCCGCGGCCGACCTCGTGCAGCGTGCCGGCGATGATGCGGACCATGTTGTAGAGGAAGCCACTGCCCGTGACCGTGAAGCGGACGCGGTGCTCGGCGGTGCGCTCGACGGTGAGGTCGTAAATAGTGCGCACGGTGCTCTGGCGATCGTGGTTGAGTTGCGTGAAGGCCGCGAAGTCGTGCTCGCCCACCAGGTGCCTGGCGGCCTGGGCCATGCGGGCGGCGTCGAGCGTGTGGTGGGTGTGGGTGACGAAGCTGCGGTCAAACAGCGGGCGTTGATGGTGGTCGTGGAAGGTGTAGGAGTAGGCCTTGCGCTCGGCGTCGCCGATGGGGTTGAAGCGTTCGTGCGTGGGCTGGGCTTTCGTTATGAGGACGTCCGCGGGCAGGCGACCGTTGAGGGCCCGCACCAGGGGCTCGACGCCGCGCTCGGTGGGCCAGCCGCCGCCGTGGCGGGCGGGGTCGGTTCCGTCTGAACAGGTAAACGAGGCAACCTGGCCGCGGGCGTGGACGCCGGCATCGGTGCGGCTGGCGCCGGTGAGGATGATGGGTTCGCGGACGACCTGCCGGACGGCCTGTTCGACCACGGCCTGGACGGTCCGCAGGGCGACCCGGCCGGGCGGGGCGGGCAGCGACGGATCGACGTGGTGGATGGCCGCGCCCGTGGCCGGGGGCTGATCGGGCCTGGGGGCCGGTGGCTCCTGCTTCTGCCAGCCGCAGAAGTCGGTGCCGTCGTAGGCGATGGTGAGGCGGTAGGTCGGCACGCGGTGAGGGTATTGGCTCGATCTGGCGTGCGTTGGCAATAGCGGTGCACGGCGTGCGTTGGCCCGGTGAGGGCCGCGTCGTGGAGGCGCGGCCAGCGGAACATCCAAGCCCAGAGGAGCGTGAACGATGATCAGGAATCTGACTCTCGTGTCGTGGCTGGCGGCCTGTCTGGTGACGGCCACCAGCGTGTTCGGCCAGATGACCCCGCCCGACCCGGCGGACGTCGCTGCCCGTTGCGTGGCGGCGATGGAGGACGCCCGGGACCGCACCGTCGGCGCCATTGCCGACACCACCGGCGCCGCGGTCGACCGCATTGCCCAACTCGATGCCGACGGCGCGCCCGACCGCGTCATCATCCGTGCGGGCGATGCCGGCATCAACCGCGTTCGGCTGATCGGTCGCTTCGGGGCGGCGCGCATCGCGAACATCGAGCGTCACTGCGTGCACCTGCTTATCCGTCTGGAAGCCGAGCGTGACCTGATTATGCGTGTTCGCGGCGCGGCCGAGGGCTTCCGCGAGGACATCCGCAACGCCGTGGCTCGAGGCTCGATGGCGATCCGCCAGGCCGTGGCCGACGCGATCGGCTGAGCAAGGCTGCACCAACAACCTCGGAGTCCTTACCTCTGAGAGAGCGGCACCCCGCGCCTGGGGAGGGCGGGGTGTCGTTTTTGTTTGGCCTGGCGACTCACCTATTGGGGTAACGCAAGCGGCGCGACGGGAGTTAATCGAAAGGGGGCCAACTTCGGTACGTTTGAAGAGGAGCGAGACATGTTCAAGAGCGTGGCGATCGTGGTGACCCTGGCGGCCACAGGCGTGCAAGGGCAGGACGGCACGATTATCGGTGGGAATCTCCGACCGAACGAACTGGTCGAGATGAGCCGGACCAGCGGCGCGACGACCTCGCGTGCGCCCGTGGGCGTGCAGCCGCAGGGGCTGGCCTACGACGCGGGACGGAACACGCTGTACGCGGTCGATGCTGGCTTCAATTCGGTGTACACGATCGACCCCGATACGGGCGCGACGTTGTTCCTGGCCGCCGTGTCGGGCGCGAGCAACGCCAACGGGCTGGCCTATGACCCCGGCCGCGACGTGATCTACGTGAGCGACAACAACAACAACCGTCTGTACACCGTCGATCCGACGAGCGGCACGTCGAGCATCGTCGGCGTGCTGGTGGGTGCCAACGAAGTGGAGGGGCTGGCCTTCGATTGCGACACCAACACGCTCTATGGCGTGAGCGCGTTGACGGCGCGCATCGTGACGATCGATCCCGACACGGCCGAGGTGACCGAGTTGCCGCTGGTGCTGCCGAGCCGCAACTGGCGCGGGCTGGCGTTCGACCGTGCCGAACGGGCGCTGTACCTGAGCGTGTCAGTCAGCGGGAACTTCTACCGCGTGGACCTGGGCCGGCTGGAGTTGACCGATCTGGGCCTGATCAGTCCGGCGCAGGCCGTGCAGGGGCTGGCGGTGATCCAGGACGACTGTGCCCCGGTGTGCCGTGCGGACATCGACGGCGATGGCGAACTGACGATCTTCGATTTCCTTGAATTCCAGAACCTGTTCGACGCGGGCGACCCGGCGGCGGATTTCGATGGGGACGGGGAGCTGACGCTGTTTGATTTCCTGGCGTTTCAGAATGCGTTTGCGGCGGGGTGTTGAACCCTATTGCTCGGCAGCAGCAGCGGCCCTGATGTGGGTTTGAAGCGCACCGGCGAGTTGTCGGTCCAGGCCGTTCGGAAGTCTGGGTCTGTGCGGACTGGTGATCAAAGTTACCAGTGCATTGTGGTTCACCACCCAAACGGGTTGCTGCCAAGGCGTCTTGTCAGCCCGGACAAACCAACCTGGTATCGCGACTACTGGCTGGACTGCACATTTGCGACCTGCGAAGCGATCCAAAATGTAGGCCAGATCGTCGGCAACGGCCCGTGCTTGTCCGATGGGATCGGAGCAAAGAGGATGGTCGTTGATGCTGATCTGGTCGTTGCAGAACTCGAGGGTGTATTGACGCCCCCGTTTACGAATGGTCTTCGTTTCAATCGCAAAGACGCCTGTTGGGCCGATGACCACATGATCCAAGTTGGCCTCGTTCGGCCGCCTTAATGATGGAACGTCGTGAAAAACGGAGTAGCCCTGCCGCTCCAGGTCTCTGAGCACAAGAGACACTGCACGTTCACCGTGGAGCCCGGTCTGCAGTGGTTCGATTGTCTGCGTGAATCGTCGGAGAGACACAACCCCAAGGCCGACAGCCGCGACCAAACTGATCCCGGCCGTCAGCCAGAAGTGTTGTCCGCCGTTAAGTAGTCGAGACGATGCAAACCCCACGGTACATGCGAGCACGCCCATCGCGACTCCCAAGAGGATTGCGCACGAGAGCGTGTGATCCAGGATCGCTTCGCGGAGTGATGCACCGGGTTCACGAGGGAAATCGGGACTCGTCGGTAGCTCGCTTGCTACCTTTCTACGCCGCACTCGACTTCCGCGCGTTCATCACCCGCTCGGCGTACTTGTTCATCCCGTCGCGGAGTTGCTCGAAGCTGTCCAGCACGTAGAGGATCGGCTGGTAGTGGTCGATCTCGAAGGGGGTCTCGCAGACGCGGTCCATGTCGAAGGGGCGGCGGTCGACGTTCTTGCTGTGCAGGGCGTGCTCGCTCTCGCCCAGGCTGCTGATCAGCCCGCTGCCGTAAAGCTTGGTGCGGCCGTCTTCCTTGATGAGCCCGAACTCGACGGTGAACCAGAACAGGCGGCCCAGCCGCTCGATGTGGTAGGGGTCCTCGCAGTGCAGGGCGGCCTTGCCGTAGGTCTGGAGGAACTCGGCGAAGACGTCGTCGGCGTGCAGGGGCACGTGGCCGAAGATGTCGTGGAAGATGTCCGGCTCGGGCAGGTAGTGCATGAGGCGCTTGGGCCGCATGGTGATGGTGGTGGGGAACTCGCGGTTGGCCAGGCAGGCAAAGAAGGCCTTGGCGGGCAGGTATCCGGGAACGGGCCGGCTCTGCCAGCCGGTGCGCTGGGCGAGGTTGGCGTTGATGGCGGCGACCTCGGGCACGCTGTCGCCGGGCAGGCCGATGGCGCGCATGCCCTCGAGGAAGACGGTGGAGGCCTGCTCGTCGAGGGTCTTCATCCGCTCGTGGTAGAGGGTTCGCCAGACCTCATGGTTCTCCTGGGTGTACAGGTCCATGTTCTGGGTGATGAAGAACTTGGAGGTGTCGATCTCGCTGGAGGGCTGGAAGGGCGCCTTGTCGGCGGCGGCCTGGGCGAGGCGGGCCTCGTCGCTGTCGATCACGGTGCTGTACTCGATGTCCCCTCGCATGGTGTGCCTCCGGCTCTGGTTTCGTGTTCCAATGGATGATACACGACGCGGCGGGAGGGCTTCGAGGATCGGCTTGGGTCCTATAATGACACTTGCCGGCGCGACCCTCGCGGGCCGGATCGTCGTAGTGCGGGCTGGCAGCAGATAGGATCGTGGCCAACCGACAGGGGTTGGCGGGATGTGCCCGGCTGGCGCATCGCTGAGAGCCGGTGGGCCGGCCCGCCCGACGCGGCGCCAAACGGGGAGGGCCCCGGGCGCGAGGCCGGATTCTGGGAACCGATTCGAAGGAGGCACGAGGATGCTCGGTCGCACAGGTCAGTTTGTCCCGGCAAGTCGCTGGGTGTTGGGCGCCGGCGTGATGGCGGCGACGGTCTGCATGGTTTCGCCGGCGATGGCCCAGGAGGGCGAGGTCGCCCGCCAGCGGCTGGAAGAATCGCGCGATGCCATCGGCAAGCTCAAGACGCTGCAGTACGTTGGCACGGTCGAGAGCGAGGGCCCGCTGCTGGGCATGATCGAAGCCCTGGATAGCATCGTCTGGATGGAGAAGGTCGGCGAGGGTGAGGCCGCCGAGTGGAACCACCGCCGTCAGGGCTCCACCAAGGTGCGCAATCCCGCCACCGGCGAGACCGAGACGGTCGAATTCGACGTGGTCCGCGATGGCCCGAACGTCACCTACATCGCCCACGACCTGCGCACCGTCTACGAGCGATACCACCGTGCCGCTCGGCACCGCAGCATCACCGTTGCGCAGACCGGCTGGATCGGCGAGTTTGCTGACGCCAAGCCCTTCGAGCGCGAGTTGACCCTGCCCGAAGTGACGCTGACGCTCGACATCGGCGGAGACACCGTCGAGGGCGACGTGTGCGACGTGGTCGAAGTGGCCTATGGCGATCAGCGGCAAGTCGTCCGCTGGTCGATCAGCCAGGAGACCGACCTGCCGCGCCGCAAGCACACGCGGCTGGGCGCCGACAACATGCAGACCTACACGATCACGAACATCGCGATCGACCAGGAACTGCCCGAAGACATCTTCACGATCGAGCGGCCCGAGGGCTACGCGATCAACACGACCGTGCGTCGCGGCACGCAGGGCGTGACCTCGGGCGCGCCCAAGCCCAGCTATCCCTCGGCCAAGCCCTTCACGGTGACCATTGCCGAGGGACCGGGCAAGGGCGAGGAGGTCAGCCTGCAGGATCTCGAGGGCAACGTGGTGGTGCTCGACTTCTGGACGGGCTGGTCGAGCACGTCGAAGGACTCGCGCGGCGCCATCCAGGAGATCGCCGAGCAGTTCGCCGACGAGCCGGTGAAGGTGCTGAGCATGACCTGGCGCGAGCGCGGCCGCGTGAAGGCGGGCATCGACGCGTGGAAGGCCAGCGATGCGACGTATCCGCTGGTGACCGAGGCCGACGCGGTCGCGCTCGACTATGCGGTCAGCAGCTTCCCGACGGTGTTCGTCGTCACCAAGGACGGCAAGCTGGTCTTCACGATGTCCGAGTACAACGAAGAGACCTTCAAGAGCAGCATCGCCGAGGCCGTGCAGAAGGCGCTCGACGGCGAGTTCGAGGGCGGCATGACGACCACCACGACGATGCAGCAGGGCAACCAGTCCGGTGGCAACCAGTCCACCGAACAGGGTGGAAACCAAAGTGGCAACCAAGGTGGCAATAAGCCCAGCGGCAACCAGGGTGGAAACCAGGGCGGCGGCAACAGGCCCAAGTAACTCCGCCTTCATCCCCTGACTCACAAACGAAAACGCCCGCGGCCTGATCGGTCGCGGGCGTTGTTCATTGGTGTTGGATTGCTGCTTACTTGGTGCCATGCATCAGCGCGGCCTGGGCGGCGGCCAAGCGAGCGATGGGCACACGGAAGGGCGAGCAACTCACGTAGTCAAGGCCGGCGGCGTGGCAGAAGTGCACGCTAGTAGGGTCGCCGCCGTGCTCGCCGCAGACGCCGATCTTGATCTGATCGTTGGCGTCGCGACCCTTCTCGATGGCCATCTTGACCAGTTCGCCCACGCCGTCAGGATCGAGCTGCTGGAACGGATCGGCCGGCAGGATCTCCTGGCCCACGTACTCGGGCAGGAAGGTGGCCGAATCGTCGCGGCTGTAGCCAAAGGTCATCTGGGTGAGGTCGTTGGTGCCGAAGCTGAAGAAGTCGGCGAACTCGGCGATCTTGTCGGCGGTGATGGCGGCGCGGGGCACCTCGATCATGGTGCCGATCTTGATGTTGAGGGCGCTCTTGATGTCGTTCTCGGCCCGTACGTCGTGGATGGTCTGCTCGACGAGCTTGCGCAGCACGCCCAGTTCCTTGGCGACGCCCACCAGCGGGATCATGATCTCGGGCATGGCCTTGATCTTGTTGTGCTGGCAGTTGATCATGGCCTCGACGATGGCCCGCACCTGCATGACCAGGATTTCGGGATACGTGACCGCAAGGCGGCAGCCGCGGTGGCCCAGCATCGGGTTGCTCTCGTGCAGCTGCGAGACGCGTTGCTCGACCTTCTTGGCCGGCACGCCCAGGGCCTTGGCGACTTCCTTGATCGTGCCCGGCTCGTGGGGCAGGAACTCGTGCAGCGGCGGATCCAGCAGGCGGATGGTGACCGGCAGGCCCTTCATGGCGGTGAAGATGCCGATGAAGTCGTCGCGCTGGTAGGGCAGCAGCTTGGCCAGGGCGCGCTCGCGGTCTTCCTTGTGCTCGGCGAGGATCATCTCGCGCATCGCCATGATGCGCTCGCCCTCGAAGAACATGTGTTCGGTGCGGCACAGGCCGATGCCCTGGGCGCCGAAGTCGCGGGCGCGACGGGAATCCTCGGGCGTGTCGGCATTGGTGCGCACCTGGAGGGTGCGGTACTTGTCGGCCCATCGCATGATCTTGGCGAAGTCGCCGCTCAGCTTGGGCTCGACGGTGGGGATGGCGCCGCGCATGATCTCGCCGGTCGTGCCGTCGATGGAGATCGTGTCGGTGCGCTTGAAGGTCTTGTCGCCGACGGTGAAGGCACCCTTCTTGGCGTCGATCATGACTTCGCCCGCGCCCGCCACGCAGCACTTGCCCCAGCCACGGGCGACCACCGCCGCGTGGCTGGTCATGCCGCCGGTGCTGGTGAGGATGCCCACGGCCGAGTGCATGCCGTCGACGTCCTCGGGGCTGGTCTCCTTGCGGACGAGGATGACCGCTTCGCCCGCGTGGGTGCGCTCGACGGCTTCCTCGGCGGTGAACGCTGGCTTACCGACCGCCGCGCCGGGCGAGGCAGGCAGGCCGCGGGTCAGCACCGAGCCCTTGGGCTTGGCGCCCTCGTCGAAGCTGGGCAGCAGGAGTTGGATCAGGTCGGCCGCGGGGATGCGAAGGATGGCCTCTTCTTCGGTGATCAGGCGCTCGCGCACCATGTCGCAGGCGATGCGGACGGCCGCGGCGCCGGTGCGCTTGCCGGTGCGCGTCTGGAGCATGAACAGCTTGCCACCCTCGATGGTGAACTCGATGTCCTGCATGTCCTTGTAGTGCTCTTCGAGCGTGCCCTTGATCTTGATGAGCTGGTCGTAGACCTTGCCATTCCACTTGGGCATTTCCTCGACGGGCTGGGGCGTGCGGATGCCCGCGACCACGTCCTCGCCCTGGGCGTTGATGAGGAACTCGCCGTAGAACTTGTTCTCGCCCGTGCTGGGGTTGCGCGTGAAGGCCACGCCCGTGCCCGAGTCGTCGCCCATGTTGCCGTACACCATGGCCTGGATGTTGACGGCCGTGCCGGTCAGGCCCGTGATGCCGCTCAGGCGGCGATAGCTGATGGCGCGGTCGGCGTTCCAGCTCTTGAAGACGGCCTCGATGGCCAGCTCGAGCTGCTTGCTCGGGTTCTGAGGGAACTCGTCGCCGACGGCCTTGCGGTACACGGTCTTGTACGCCTCGGCCAGTTCGACGATGCCCTTCTCGGGCACGTCGTTGTCGGTGCGCGCTTCGTACTTGATCTTGATCTTGTCGAAGGCCTTCTCGAAGACCTCGTGGCCCACGCCCATGACCACGTCGCCGAACATGTTGATCAGGCGGCGATACGCGTCGTACGCAAAGCGCCGGTTGCCGGTGACGTTGGCCAGGCCCTCGACGGCTTCGTCGTTGAGGCCCAGGTTGAGGATGGTGTCCATCATGCCCGGCATGCTGACGGCCGCGCCCGAGCGCACCGAGACCAGCAGCGGGTTGTCCTTGTTGCCGAACTCGCGGCCCATCTCCTTGGAGACCAGCGACATGTTCTGGTGGACCTCGTTCATGAGGCCGTGGGGCAGGCGCTTGCCGCCCTCGTAGTACTTGGCGCAGGTCTCGGTGGTGATGGTGAAGCCCGGGGGCACGGGCAGGCCGATGGAGGTCATCTCCGAGAGGTTGGCGCCCTTGCCGCCCACCAGTTGCTTCATGTCGCTGGTGGCTTCGGCCTTGGTCTTGCCGAAGTAGTACACCATCTTGGCATCGCGGGGCCTGCCGCCGACGTTGGGCCTGGTCTTCTTGACCGTGGGGGCCTTCTTGGTGGTCTTGGCGGCGTGACGCTTGGAGGTCTTTGCGGGTGGTGCCATCGGCGACGCGTCCTATACTCGGCTTTTGGTTGGATACTCGCCAGGCCCCATCGCACGATGCGGGCCTGCCTAGCGTGAAGGTTTGCCGCTGGTAAGCCGGGCGGCAGGTTTTCGATCGCTTGGAGTCAGATCTTAGAGGACCTTTTCGCCTTTGACGAGCGCACCATCCGAATCCGTCTCCACCTCGGCCGCCTCGGCGTGCCGTGCCATAGAAACGCCGGGCCTTGGTCATGCAGGTCCGATAGCCATCGTTGTCCGCGCCGACAAGGCCTTCGTGCACCGGGCCGGACCGTGGCAACCCGTTTCGCACGACGCGCTTTGCCCCATCGGACCGGGATCGTTCGCGGGCTTCGTTTCCTACGAGATCGCGCACGAACTCGAGCCCACCAGCACGGCGCCCGGGCCCGGCATGCCTGGTCGCGGGGCGCATCCCGAGGCTGCGTGGAGTTATGGCGGATGGCTGCCGATCACGGACGGCACGCCCACAACGACGCAGGCGACCGGCTCATATCGCCTGGGCCCGATGCGAAGCGCGTGGGGTCGTCGTGGATACGAGCGCGCGGTGGAGCGCGCGGTCGAGCTCATCCATGCGGGCGACATGTATCAGGTAAACCTGACGCATGCGCTGGTGGGCCGATTCGAGGGCAGCCCCCGCGCGTTGTTCGTCGACCTGGCTCGCACATCCATGCCGGCCTTTGGCTGTTACCTCGAATTACCTCCCTTGTGCGATGGGCATCGCCGGGCGGTGCTGAGCCTCAGCCCGGAATTGCTCCTGCGCTACGACGCCGCCACGCGCACGCTGACGACCGAGCCCATGAAGGGCACGCGGCCGGCGACCGACCCCGGGCTTGCCGATCTCCGCGATGCCCAGAAGGACCAGGCCGAGCTTGCCATGATCGTCGACCTGATGCGTAATGACCTGGGCCGCGTCAGCACCATCGGCAGCGTGCGCGTCGACGAGCCACGCATGATCGAGCGGCACGGACCGACGCACGGCGGCGTGTGGCAGGCAAGCGCACGCGTCAGCGGCCGATTGCGGGACGAACTGTCGCTCGACGACGCATTGCGTGCCGTACTGCCCGCCGGCTCGATCACCGGCGCCCCCAAGGTCCGCGCGATGCAGGTGATCCATGAAATGGAGCCCTCGCCGCGCGGGCCGTACTGCGGCGCCATCGGCACGATCGACGAGCATGGTAACGCCGAACTGGCCGTGGGCATCCGCACGGCCGTGGTCGTGGGTGACGAGCTTCGCTACTCGGTGGGCGCGGGCATCGTCGCGCAGAGCGAGCCACATGCCGAATGGGCCGAAACGCTGGCCAAGGCCGGCCCGCTGCGCGCCATCGGCGCCACGATCGAGGACGACGCATCGTGACCCGCGTGCTGGCCGATCTGGTCGACGTATACGTGATGCGTCAGGCCGGCGACCTCGAGTTTCTCCAGCTCCGCCGGACCGCCGAGCCCTTGTCGGGCACGTGGCAGCCCGTGATGGGCCACATCGAGCAGGGCGAGGACGCCATGCAAGCGGCTGTCCGGGAACTGGGCGAAGAGGTCGGGCTCGTGCCGGGCGACGACGCATGGCTGGGCTTCTGGCAGCTCGAGGAAGTGCACCCCTACTTCGTAGCGGCGCTCGATGCAGTCGTGCTCTCGCCCCGCTTTGCGGTGTTGGTTCACGCGGCGTGGCAACCGGACATTTCGACAGACCATGCGCACGACGCCCACCGCTGGGTGCCCGCGTGTGACGCAGAAGCGACGTTCCTCTGGCCCGGCCAGTGGCGTGCGTGTGCGGAAGCTGCCAGCTTGATCGCTAGGCGCGGATGCGAGCTCGAGCGGGCGTTGCGGCTGCGTCCCGACGCGTGAGCGCCGCCGGTCGCAGGCTGGGCATGAGCGGGAATGCGTCGGCCTCGACGCCCAGGATGCGCGGCGCTTCGACCCAGGGCACAAGCACGCTTGCTCCCTGGCCCCGGGCGTGCATCAGGGCCAGGGCATCGAGCATCGGGCCGGGCGAGAGCGTGCCGATGACCAAGCGATCGGCCTCGCGCGTGTCGTCGACGATCTCGATGCCCGCCTCGCTGAGGGCCCGTCGGACGGCCCAGGCGTGCTTGCCCTCGTGCACGAGCCTGGCGGTGTCGAATCGTTCGGCCGACAATGCCCGCTCGACCGCCTCGCGCGCATGGTAAAGCCCGACGAATCGCTCGAAGTGGTGCTCGCTCAGCGGCCGGCGGTCGAGCGAGTGTCGGATCCGGCGCAGCTCGGCAAGGCCTTTGCGGAAGCCCTCGACGGCGTTCTCTTTCTCTGCGATCCACGCGCACCGACGGACGTGGTCCTTGCGAAGGAACGAGCGGTCGTGGGCAGGCGTGGTGCGTTCGATGATGACGCCCTGGTTTCGCGTCAGCAGCCGGAGCATGCGGTTCAGGTCGCGATTGGTTGAGGTCTTGTGGTGCAAGACGCGGAACCACGGGCTGAATTCCACCCGCCAGCCCGCGTCGATCAGCCGGGCGCACAGGTCGGGCTCCTCGGCCGCGAAGAAGAAGCTCTCGTCGTATCCGCCCGCGTCGAGATAAGCCTGCTTACGCACCGCCGCCCCGCAGCCCACGAGCACCTCGGGCAGCCCGCCGCGCTCGCGCGAGCCGTCGGGCAGCGTGATGTCGGCCATCACCACGGCGACGTCGTCGGCCATTCGGCTCAGTACGTGCAGGTGGCCCAGGTCCCTGGGGGCGCTGTCGTCGTCGAGCATAACCAGCCAGTCGTGCCGGGCCTCGGCCGCGGCGTGGTTGCGCGCCGATGCGGCGACGTTGCGGTCGAGCGTGACGACGCGGACGGGAATGGTGACGTCGGGAAGCGTTTGCCGCACCGGCACATCCGAGGCGTTGTCGGCGATGACGACCTCGGCCTGCGAGGGGTCGCTGGCGTGCAGGGCGTCGAGCGCATGCAGCGTCGCGGCCAGTTCGGCCGGACGATTGCGCGTGCAGATGACGTAGGAGACCGGCGTCACGAGGCCACCCGAGCTGGCGCTTGCGAGGCATCCGGACGAAACACGAGGTGGGCGCGTGAGAGCCGATCGACGGCGGTTCGCATCGAGCCATGCGTCACCAGCGCCATGCCCGGGCGCGAGATCGCGTCGGCTTCTGCCACGGCTGCCAGCACCGCCGCCACGCACACGTGTACGTCCGGCTCGAGCCCGGCGGCACGGGCGCCGACGAGACCGGCCGTCGCAGCGGCCAGCGCCGCGGCGTTGGCGCCGCACGAGTCGAGCGATAGCGGCGCCAGGCTGGGCACCGGCTGAGCACGCACGCGCGTCGGCCAGCCGTCGCCCGAATCGATCGCTTCGTCCAGTCGATCAAAGGCCAGCAGGCCCTCGGCCCCGAGCCCGACCAGGGCCGCGCCGGCTTGGGCGGCATCCATGGCCGACCAGGCCGATGCCGTCAGGCTGCCCGACGGGTTTCCCACCGCCCGGTGAAGGTCTGCCTCGGCGGCGTACAGCAGGTCTGCGTGGCGGATCGACAACGGGTTGGCGCTGCGGGCCTGGGCGCTCGTGGTCAGGACGCAGCGTCGCTCCTTCAACAGTTCGCTCAGCTTCCGGGCCACCGGGCCGGCCAGCAGTCCCAGGCCCTGATCGGCCACGCAGACGGCGTCGGCCCCGCTCGCACGGTCGGCCACCACCGAGGCCACGGCCTCGGGCAGCGCCCGGTCGGTTGCCATGGAGCGGGCGTGGTCGACCGTCATCAGCTTCTGCACGCCGGCCACGAAGTGCTCGATCACCATGGGCTCGGCGATCGGCGGCAGGGGCGAGAGGGCCACCCGCGAGCCGCGCAGCCGCTCGGCCAGCAGTTCTCCCGGCTTGCCCGCGGGCGGCGCGGTCACCAGCAGCGGCCGCAGGCCCATGGCTGCCAACTGGATGGCCACGCCCGCCGCGCCGCCATCGAATCGACGCTCTCCGGCGGGCCGAAGCGTCATCACCGGCTCGCGCGAGGCCATCTGCGGCGCCTGGCACACGCGGTAGACCTCTTCGACCGACTCGCCCAGGACGAGCACCCGTCGACCTCGTGCGGCTTCGAGCGCCCGGGCGATGCCTTCATCTCGCAGGCCGGGTTGGCGCAGCAGCTGCGCCAGCGTTCCGGTAGATGCGTCCACGCCCGTGTCTCGCCCGCCCTCGATCGCGGCGATCAGGGCCGAACTGCTGAACACGATGTCGCCCGAGGAGAAGACCACACGGCCGCCATGGGCCTCGACGGCCTCCCGCTCGGCGGCGAATCGTGGATCTTCGTTGGACTGGTACTCGCGACCCTTGACGTACACGTCCGGCTGCACGGCTCGCAGGATGCCCTCGGCGGTGGGGGCCTCGACCACGTGGACGGCGTCGACCATGTCCAGGCTGGCGAGGTTCTCGGCCCGAAGATCGTGGGGGATCAGCGGTCGGCCCACGCCCTTGTTCACCCCCTGATCGGCCGTGATGGTGACCAGCAGGGCATCGCCCTGGGCCCGGGCCCAGCGCAGGTGGCGGATGTGCCCGGGATGGACGATGTCGAAGCAGCCGTGGCATTGGACCAGCCGCTGCCCGCGTTCACGCAGGCCCCGGCGCCATTCCAAGAGCTTCTCCAGGGGTCTGATAGCCGGATGATGGGTCGTTGTGCTCACGAACCGCTTATCGGCATCGCAATCTGGCCGAGTGAAGTGAAGATGCCGGTTGTTTCGGCCGAAGTTTGCGTAGACAACGCCTCGAGGGACGACCCCCGCCGCCGTGGGAAGCTCCACAGACACGACCCCCAAACCGCAGGAGCCCTATCCAAATGGAGCAGATCTCGGACGCGCTGGTACTGGTATTCGACGAGAGCTCAACGCTCGTGCAACTGGACCGCAGCGGCGCCCTGGAGCGTCACCGCGCCCTGTGGACCGACGTGGCCCGTCGGCACGGCAAGCTGATCCTCGTGACCCATGATCGCGGCGACGAGGCCCAGAAGGCCGCCGAACTCGCCAGGAGCCTGGGCGCAACGTGCGTGTGCGACGACCGCGGAACGCTCGCCCACGAGCACCAGGACCGCGCCGCGAGCACCGTGGCCGCACAACTGAAGGGCAGCACGTCGGTGGTGGTGCAGTCCGTGGGGCTCATGGCCGCCCCGACGGCCCTTGCCATCACCGCGGCCCTGCAGACTGCGGGCGTCAAGACCGCTCTGCTGGCCGAGGGCGCCGACCTCTGGAGCCGCCAGTCGATCTGCGAATTCGGCTCGACCTCTCGGGCGGCACTCGAAGCGGCCTATCGAGAGCAACTGGCGTGCACGTCGGCCCACGTGGTCCTGGCCGGCTGCGCGCCGGTCGCCGATGACCTGATCTGGAGGTTCAACCTCTCGGCCGAACGCGTCCGGACGGTGCCCATGCCCGTGCTGGGAGACACCTGCTGCGTGCGGGCCGAACAGCGCGACAAGAGCACGATCCTGGCATTCGGGCCCGCCACCAAGCGCGCCCGCCTGAGCCTGGTGATCGACGCCATCGCGTTCTTGCGCAAGACCGACTGGCCCGACGCGAGCCTCAAGGTGCTGATGGACGGGCCCGAAGCGCCCGCGCTCGTCGAGCAGGCCGAGCGGCTGGGCGTGCCCCTGGAGATCATCGCCAGCCCCACGGCCGAGCAGGCGGCCCAGGCGCAGCGAACGTGCGCGCTCATGGTCTATGCGGCCACGAGCGAGACCAACCCGCCAGCGGTGTTCGAAGCGCTCTCGGTGGGCACCGCCGTGGTGTTGGCCGTCGATCCGCTGTGCGCCTTGCAGGTGGTCCACGGCGTCTCGGGCCTGCGCATGCCGGCCGAGGCCGAGGCGATCGCCCGTGGCGTGGGCGGCTTGCTGATGGATGCGCCGTGGCGCGACGCGCTCGGTGCCGCTGGCCGCGAGAAGGCCTACGCCGATCATTCCAGCCCCGTGGTGGCCAAGGCCATGGCCGAGGCGCAGGTGGCCGCCCTCGAGATCGCCGATCGAGACGGATCGGCGGTCAGCTCGGCCCTCATCCTCGCTGGCGACGGCCTGGCGGGGCTCGATCCCGAGGACACCGGCGCTGCCTGGGCACGGGCCATCCGCGAGTCCCTCGGGCGCGTGGAGGCAGATCCCGACGCATACCTAGCCGCGATCGGCCGGGCGGTGGAGGGGCTGCGGCGCGAGGCCAAGCGGGCTCCGGCTGCCTGAGGCGTTATCGGTCGGCAGGAATTGCGCTTTGGCCAACAAAGCTGTCGGATGCGCTCGGAAAATGTCGGATCCGGTCGCTTGTGTCGATATTGAGGGTTGCGAGGGCACGGATGGCCCCGCAGATTGGGGACGCTTCGCATGGATACGCACACCGACAACCTCGATCGACGCCGCTTCCGCCGGACCAGCGTGAACCGGGCCGGCAAGGTGTTCGTCCGCCGGGCTCTGCGATACCTGCCGGTGCAGGCGCTGGACGTCTCGCTGGGTGGCCTGTTGCTGGAGGTCAAGAGCGACCGCCCGCTGATGGTGGGCGAGCCCCTGGACGTGATCATCGGCGATGGCAGCCGGGCGGTGGTAGACGCCGACGACGTGATCGAGGCGCGCATCGCCCACGTGAAGGTTGCCGAGGACGGTTCGCAGCGCGTCGGCCTGGCGTTCGCGCACGAGGGCGCGATGGCCGCCGTCGCCGCCTGACCCCGCGTCGGCTGGGCGAAACCCGCCGCCGACGCATCGATTTTGCCAGTTGCCAACAATCTTTTTCCGCGTCGGGGCACGATCGTCCGATGGGCTGACGAGTGCGCGAAGGCCGCGCGCGGCGGAGGGCCGGTGGCCTTGAGCGACGTGGCTCTGAACCAAACAGGATCGTGGGCGATTTCGCCCCGGCTGGGGCTGGCGGCATGCGGTGTGGCATGCCTGCTGGCTTCAGACGCGTGCTTTGGTGGGGGCTACACGCTCGCGCAGGTGCAGAGCGCCCCGCCGATGGGCGAGGGCGTGAAGGCCCTGACCACCAGCGACTGGCTGGCCATCATCATCCGGGTGGCCGCGCCGCTGGTGCTGGTCATTCTGTTCCTGGCCGACTTCATCCGACCCGGCTCGTTCCAGCGGGCGGGCAAGCGAGACGTCGTGGCCTTCCAGTGGCCCGTCTGGCTGTTCGGCGCCTTCGTCGTCGTCTCGGCCCAGATCTTCGGGGCCCAGGCGTTCGGCCAGATCACCGTCGTGTGGGAGTGGCTGGCCGCTCAGGGCGGGCCCGTGCAACCACTGGGCCAGAGCGAGACGCGCGACGAGGCCCTGGCCCAGCTCGGCGCGGTCATCTTCGGCGCCTTCGCCGGCGGGGTCATGGTCTACCTGCTGAACAAGCGGGAGCACGACGAGGGCATGCGCTTCGGGGCGGGCGACGTTCCCCTGGGCCTGCTGGCCGTGCTCATTGCCTTCCCGGTCGTCGCGGCGACCGGTGAGGTCTCAAGGCTGGCATTCACCTACGCCACGGGCGAGGAGCAGAGCGCCATCGCCCACAAGACGCTGGAGATGATCCGGCAGAACTCCGACGATCCGTGGACGTGGGTGATCATCGCGTGCGCCATCCTCGGCGCGGCGATCATCGAGGAACTGATCTTCCGGGCCTTCGTGCAGACCGCCCTGCTGCGGATGCTGGGCTCAACGTGGCTGGCGGTCATCATCGCCAGCGCCGTGTTCGCCCTGGTCCACCTCTCGGGCGATCAGGTGCCCTGGCACGCCGTGCCGGCATTGTTCGTGCTCGGGCTGGCCATCGGCGTGGCCTACGAGCGATTCAAGGGCCTGGGCGTGCCCATCGCCATGCACGCGGGGTTCAACGCCATCAACATCGCCCTGGTGCTGTGGCTGGCCAACCCCACGCCCACGCCACCGCCCCAGTATGACCAGCAGGGCTTGCCCATCGCCCAGCCCGAAGAGGGCCAGCCCGCGCCCGCCAGCCCGCCGGCCCAAACGCCCGAGGACCAGCCTTAAGCCCTGCCCGATTTGTTTGCGGCGGCCAACTGCTGTACTGTCCGGGGCTTTGGGAACGGCGCACACGAGTCGGGGATTCCACCGCGGGCCTTGGGCTCGCGTCATCGCGGCCGCAGCCGTGCTGGCGGTGGCCGGCGCGGCGCAGGCCCAGGCGCCCACCGCCGACCAGGAACCACTCGAGCAGGTCACCGGGCCGCTGGCCGAATTCGCCGACCGCAAGGTCGGCGCCATCGTGCTGCGTCGCCCGACCGACAGCGGGGCGTTTGCCCCCCTCGAGCCCACGCTGGAGACCATGGCCCGCCAGCAGATCCGCACGGCGGCGGGGTCGGCCCTTGACCCCCAGATGCTGCTGCGAGACCGGCGGACGCTCGACCGGCTGGGCCGGTTCCGGCGGATCGTGGTCGAGGCGGTGCCCCAGGACGATGGGTCGGTCGTGGTGGTGTTCACGCTCGACCCCCAGCCGCTCATCTACGTCGTCCAGCCGGTGGGCAACCGCGCCCTGAGCGACCAGAAGATCTCGGTGCTCACCGAGGTGCTGGTGCTCAACCCGGTCGACCCGGTGCTCATCCAGAACGTGGCCCGCGACATCGAGCGCGCGTACGCGCTGGAGGGCTACACCGAGGCCCAGGTCACGCCCGACCTGTCGGAGGTCGACGAGACCGGCCAGTTGTTCCTGCGCGTGCGCGAGGGCAGCCGCCTGCGCGTGACGGGCGTGCGCTTCGAGGGCAACGAGGTCTTCAGCGATCGCCAGCTGCGCTCCCAGGTCGAGCTGAAGACGTACAAGCCCGTGCTCGAGAAGGGCCGCTTCGACGAGACCGAAGCCGAGGCCGACGTGCAGTCGCTGATCCAGTTCTATCGCGACCGCGGGTACATCGACGTGCGCGCCGGCTGGCAGCGCATCGACGCGCCCAACAACCGCGAGGTCATCGTGGTCTACCACGTGGCCGAAGGCGAGCGGTACACCGTGCGCGACGTGATCGTCGAATACGCCGACGAGCAGTTCCAGGACGGCTTCGTGCCCAGGCTCAGTCCCGAGCAGGTGCGCGGGCTCATGTCGATCAAGACCGGCGACGTGTACAACGCCTCGCTCATCCGCCGCAGCGTCGAGGACATCTACGCCGCCCTGACACGCATGGGCTACACCACCTGCACGGTGCAGACCGAGGACCTGACCGACGCCGAGGAAAACCTGGTCGACCTGCGCGTCCGCATCGGGCAGGGGCCCGCCAGCCGGGTGGGCCTGGTGAACGTCATCGGCAACACGATCACGCAGCTGCGCGTGGTCATGCGGTACGTCGAGCTCCAGCCCGACACGCCCGCGGACATCCACGAGCGCGTGCTGGTTGAAGACTCGGCCGGCCAGCGCACGCAGGAGCAGCTCGAGCAGACGCGGTTCTTCGGCCCCCTGGGCCGGCCCGACGTGCGCGTGGTGCTGCAGGATCCGGTGGGCGACACCAACCACCGCGACATCCTGATCAGCCTCGAGGAAGCGCGCACGGCCAACTTCGCCATCGGCGCCGCCCTCAGCAGCGACTCGGGCGTCATCGGCCAGCTCATCATCAGCGAGAGCAACTTCGACATCACCGACTGGCCCGAGAGCTGGGACGAGTTCATCGGGCGGCGGTCCTTCCGCGGCGGCGGCCAGCGCGCCTCGATCAGCGTCGAGCCGGGCAACATCAGCGAGCGCTACCAGGTCTCCTTCGGCGAGCCGCAGCTGTTCGAGGGCGATTACAGCCTGGACACCTCGGCGTTCTACCGCTCGTTCGAGTACACCGATTACGACGAGTCGCGCGTGGGCGGCACGCTGGCGCTGGGCCGGGCCTTTGGCAGCCAGTGGCGGGCCGGGCTGTCCACGCGGCTCGAGCAGGTGCGCGTGCGCGACATCGAGCCGGACCGCCCGGTGGACCTCTTCGAGAGCGAGGGCGAGAGCATGCTCGACGTGCTGGGCCTCACGCTGTCGCGCTCCAGCTTCGATCGCCCCTTCCTGCCCACGCGCGGCTCGGCCGTGCGCCTGAGCATCGAGCAGGCCGGCCTGCTCACCGACGACTGGGACTTCACCCGCCTGCGCGGCAGCGGGGTGGTGTACGTGCCCATCCAGGAAGACTTCCTCGGCCGCGCCACGGTGGCCAACTTCACCGGCCGGGTGGGCTACATCCCCGACGCCCCCAGCGACGTGCCGGTGTTCGAGCGGCTCAACTCGGGCGGGTCGAACTTCCGCGGCTTCGGCGTGCGCGGCATCGGCCCGGTAGGCATCCGCAACGACACGGGCATGCTGGGCGACGACCAGATCGGCGGCACGTGGGAGCTGTTCGTGGGCGCCGAGATCCAGCAGCCCATCTTCAACGACAACTTCCGCCTGGTCTTCTTCACCGACATGGGCACCATCACCACCCGCCCGGGCTTCGACCACTGGCGCATGAGCGTGGGCACGGGCCTGCGCATGACCGTGCCCGCGCTGACGCCCGTTCCCCTGGCGTTCGATTTTGGTTTCCCCGTGCTCAAGGAGCCCACCGACGACACGCGGATCTTCACGTTTACGGTTGAAGTGCCGTTCTGAGGACAGAGTAAATGGGCAGAACAGCAAATGGGCAGATGGGCAAATCGGATTGAGGTCCGTCCAGCATCCTCTTCATTTGCCTATTTATCGCTTTGCCAATTTGGAGGAATCATGCCCCTGAACCACTACGTCACCCTGGGCCGCAGCGGCCTGCGCGTGAGCCCCTTCTGCCTTGGCACCATGACCTTCGGAAAGGAATGGGGCTGGGGCAGCGACGTCGAGACCTCCAACCAGGTCATCACGACGTACCTGGACGCGGGCGGGAACTTCCTCGACACCGCCAACATGTACACCAAGGGCCACAGCGAGGCGGTCATCGGCGACTACTTCCAGAGCGGACCGGGCAAGGGCAGGCGCGACCGCGTGGTCATCGCCACCAAGTTCCTGAGCAACATGTACATGGGCGACCCCAACGGCGGCGGCGCGAGCCGCAAGACCATCTACGAGAGCTGCGAGCAGAGCCTCAGGCGTTTGAAGACCGACTACATCGACCTCTACTGGATGCACTTCCACGACAAGCACACGCCCATCGACGAGACGATGCGCGCGCTCGATGACCTCGTGCGCGCCGGCAAGGTCCGCTACATCGGCTTCAGCGACACGCCCGCGTGGAAGGTCGTGCAGGCCCAGTACGAGGCCATCTTCCGCAGCTGGTCGCCGCTGATCGCCCTGCAGATCGAGTACTCGCTGCTGGAGCGCACGGTCGAGCACGACCTGCTGCCGATGGCGCGGGAGATGGGCCTGGGCGTCACGCCCTGGAGCCCGATCAAGGGCGGCATCCTGAGCGGCAAGTACACGAGGGAGAACACGCCCGAGGAGGGCGAGGGCCGCTACGACAAGGACAGCAAGCACCTGAGCGAACGGACGTTCAAGATCATCGACGCGCTCATCGAGATCGGCAACGCGCACAACACGAGCGCCGCGCAGGTCGCCTTCAAGTGGGTGCAGGACCGTCCCGGCGTGACGAGCTGCATCATCGGCGCGCGGAAGCTCGACCAGCTCAAGGACAACCTCAAGGCCCTGGACCTCGAATTGACCGAGGACGAGACCAAGCGGCTCGACGAGCTGAGCGCCCCCGAGCCCGTCTTCCCGCATTCGTTCCTGGCGAACATCGACAACGCCATCCAGGGCGGGACGACCGTCAACGGCGTCAAGAGCGAGGCGCCCAAGATGGCCCCCCAATCCGACGACGAACGCTGGTAGGGCATCCGCCGCAGCGCGGCGGGGACAGGGCCGCCCGCGAGGGCGTGTTTGCGCCTCTTATCGGCTCCCGCCCGGTTCAAGATTACTCCCGACTGGAGCCAGATTGCTCCCGTCTTGGGCAAGACTGCTCTCGTCTTGCTCTAGATTTCTCCCGTCTTGGACAAGACTGCTCCCGTCTTGCTCTAGATTGCTCCCGTCTTGAGCAAGACTGCTCCCGTCTGGCTCCGCGCGAGCGTGACCTTGGCCCGCTCCGATCCCGCTCAGGCGTGCCCGGATCCGAACAGGAGCCGGTCGACTCAGCCCAACTCGTATGCGTACCGCGCCGGGGCCCCCCGGTGCATCGGGTCGAAGCGGCCGGCCTCGAACACCGTCCGCCCCCCGACGATCGTGCGGACGACCCTTCCCTTCAGCGTCTGGCCGTGCCAGGGGCTCCAGCGGCACTTGGTCAGCTGCTCGTCGTCCCTGACGGTGTGGGCCTTGTCGAGGTCGACCAGCGCCAGGTCGGCGTCGTAGCCGGGGATGATCGAGCCCTTGCCCACGATGCGCCAGGTCTTGGCGGGCGCGGCGCACATCCAGTCGACGACCTGCTCGAGCGTGCAGCGGCCGGCGTGCATCGCGGTGAGCATGACGGCCAGCGAGTTCTCGACAGCGGGCATGCCGCTGGGGCTCTTGGGGTAGGGCTGCTTCTTCTCCTCGAGCGTGTGCGGCGCGTGGTCGGTGACGACCATCCCGAGCACGCCGTCGTGGAGCGCCTGCCACAGCGCCTCGATGTCGGCCTTCGTCTTGACGGCCGGGTTCATCTGGATGCGCGTGCCCAGGCGGTCGTAGTCGTCGACGGTAAACCAGAGGTGGTGCGGGCAGGCCTCTCCGGTCACGATGCCGGGGTGGGTCTTGCGCGCCTGGGCGATCAGCGGGACTTCATCCGCAGTAGAAACGTGCAGCACGTGGAAGCGGTGCGCGTGACGCAGCGCAAGATCGATCGCGCGCGCGGTGCAGATCCGCGCGGCGGCGTGGTCGCGGATCCTGCTGTGATCGTGCACGGTCCTGCCGCCATCGAGCTTGGCCGCGTTGGCCTGGACCGTGGGCTCATCCTCGCAGTGGGCGCAGATGGGCAGGGTGGTGGTGGCGAAGATGGCCTCGAGCGCGTCCTGGTCGTGCACGTACAGGTTGCCCGTGCTCGAGCCGATGAAGATCTTGATGCCCGCGACGCGCCGGGCGTTCTTGAGCTCTTCGAGGTTGTCGGTGCTGGCGGCGATGTAGAAGCCGTAGTTGACGATGCAGCGATCGGCGGCGAGCTTCAGCTTGTGGTCGATGGCCGCTTGCGTCGTCGCCGGCGGCGCCGTATTGGGCATCTCGATGAAGGTCGTCACGCCGCCCGCGGCGCACGCGAGCGTCGCGGTGTGCAGGTTCTCCTTGTGCGTCAGGCCCGGCTCGCGGAAGTGCACGTGGCTGTCGATGACGCCGGGGATCAGGTGCAGGCCGCCGGCGTCGATGACCTCGTCGGCGTGGGCGGATGGGGCCGGGTCGATATCCAGGATCTTCCCGCCGCCCAGCAGGACCGAGGCGGGGCGCGTGCCGTCGGGCAGGACGCAGGTGGCGTTGTCGATGCGGGTGCGGGTCATGCGTGGTCCTTGGTACGTGCGCGAGATCGACCTAGGCTAGACGCGAGGAACGCATCCATGGCACCAACCACGCGGCGCCGCAGCGCCCAACCGCCCATCTCCGACGCCCAGATCGAGCTGGCCGCCCAGGCCGCCCGGTGCGTGGTCGAGACCCACGAGGCCATCGTCGGCTTCCTGAAGCACGGCCAGACCCTCGCCGAGATCGACCGCTTCGTGGGCGAGACGCTGGCCGGCATGGGCGCCAAGAGCTGCTTCAAGGGCTACCGCGCCGGCCGGCACCCGCCCTTCCCCGCCCATGCCTGCCTGAGCGTCAACAAGACGGTCGTCCACGGCCACCCCGGCAGCCACCAGGAGCCCCTGAAGGAGGGCGACGTCCTGAAGGTCGACATCGGCGTGAGCAAGCAGGGCTGGATCGGCGACGCGGCGTATACCTACAGCTTCGGCCAGCCCGACGCGACGACGCGGAAGCTCATGGACTGCGGCAAGGAGGCCCTGCGCCTGGGCATCGAGGCCATGCAGCCCGGGGCCGAGCTTGTCGAGTGGGCCCGGGCCATCCAGCACCACGTCGAGAAAGAATGTAAGTTCCACATGGTGCGGGGCTTGGGCGGCCACGGCTATGGTCGCACGCTGCACGCCCCGCCGTTCATCGCCAACACCGTCCCCGCCGTGGCCGCGCTCGAGTGGCGCGAGGCCCACCAGAAGTTCACCCCCGGCATGCTGCTGGCCGTCGAGCCCATGATCGCCGTGGGCACCGGCCGGATCACCCAGCACGGCAACGCCTGGCCGCTGGATATCGCCGATGGAAGCCAGAGCGTGCACTACGAGGCCGACGTCCTGATTACCGAGGACGGCCCCAGGAACCTGACGGCCGGGCTCGAGCAACTGCCCGACGTTATATCCAGGTAGCGGGGTGCAACGCCGCCACGGCCATCGCGGTATACGCCTGCGGAGCAAGGAGCAAACGAAGGAGGCGATGATGCCGAAGGTCGGAGTAATCCTCAGCGGGTGCGGCGTGTACGACGGGTCGGAGATCCACGAGGCGGTGGCCGTGCTGCACGCGCTGGACCGCCACGGCGCCCAGGCGGTGTGCCTGGCTCCGGAGATGGAACTCGAGGAGATCAACCACCTCAACCAGCAGCCCACCGGCAAGAAGCGCAGCGTGCTTATGGAGGCCGCCCGCATCGCCCGCGGCGACGTCACGCCCCTGGCCAAGGTCAAGGGAAGCGACTTCGACGCCATCGTCCTGCCCGGGGGGTTCGGGGCGGCCAAGAACCTGTGCGACTTTGCCAGCAAGGGGCCCGACTGCACCGCCAACGAGCAGGTCGCCCGCGTGCTCAAGGAAGCCCAGCAGGCCGGCCGGCCGCTGGGCTTTGCGTGCATCAGCCCGGCCGTCGCAGCCCGCGTCTTCGGCAAGGACCTGGGACCCAACCTGACCATCGGCCGCGACAAGGGCACGGCCGACGGGCTGGAGGCCATGGGCGCGACCCACCAGGACTGCGAGGGCGACGGCATCGTCGTGGACAACCGCCACCGCATCGTCTCGACCCCCGCCTACATGTGCGACCAGCCCATCGGGGCGGTCTTCACGGGCATCGGCGCGATGGTGGACAAGGTGATGGAGATGGTCGAGCAGCCGGCGGCGGTGTAGGGCATGGGCGGCATGTGGCTGCTGGGCCTGATCCAGATCCTCTTCCTGCTCGTGCTGCTGGCCCTGCCGATCGTGGGGCTGTGGGCGCTGCTGTCATGCGCGGGCATCGGGTTCGATCAGGTCCGCCGCGCGGCCAGGCGCGCGCGACACGACGCAAGCCCGGCCGTCTGCGGCGTGTGCGGCCATGCCGTGGGCGAGACCATCACCGGCGAACGGTGCGGCGAGTGCGGCACGCCCTACCTGCGCGGCGGCATCGTGACGGTGGCCACCACCGTCCGCCTGGGCGCACCGATGCTGCTGGCGGTGGTCATGATCATGGCCGTGTGCCTGGTCGTGGGCGGCATCTCCGTCTCGATCGGGACGGCCATCGGCAACCAGATCGCGGTGGGCAGCACGTCGATCTACCAGTACACCAGCAACCAGTCGTTCGGCCCATGGTTTCCTGGGTCCAATGCGCCAGACTACGAGTTCTACGTCAACGCCGACCTCACCGGCCCCGATCGGTTCGTATCTGGAACGCCGGTGGAACCGACCGTCGAGCCACGAACCGGCACGCTGCAACTGGGGCTGCGAGGGCCGGATGCCAATCCGGTTTCGCTCACCTACGACGTGGGCAAGGACGCATGGTCGATCCCGGCTCGTGGTGGCGTGCCCGAAGCCTCCGGCACGGACGTGGAGAGTGCCGTGCGCGAGCTGTATCGCCGGGGCGGGCTCGACGCCTACTGGTCCAACTCGCAGGGCGAACTGGACGACGCAATCCTGATCGCGAATACGTTGGCGGGCGAGGGGCCCACGGCCCAGGGCGTTCCTTCCTTCCACATGGCGCTGTCTGGCAACGGCGACGGGCTCACGCCTCAGGGCGGCGGCACTGGCACCCAATCGGCGGGCCTTGGCGCCATGGCAGACCCGGCGGTCATCATCGCCGTGGTCATCTCCCTGATCCCGCCGCTGGTCTTGTTCGTGCTCGCCCTCTGGCTGCTCATCCGCATCCGCGCTCGGGCCCTGGCCGTCGCCCGTTCCGCCCAATGAAAAACGCCCGCTTCTCAGCGGGCGTCTCAAGCGGAGCGGGAGGGATTCGAACCCTCGGTACCGGTAAAACCAGTACACCGGATTAGCAATCCGGCCCCTTCAGCCTCTCGGGCACCACTCCGTGTGGCCGGGACTCGACGTCCCGACGGGACCGCATGGTATCAGCCAGCCGGGGCCGCGTCATGCTTCCCATTCGGATCGCCCCGCGTGCCCTCTTGAGCCAATCCGGCCGCCGCCAACTGCCGGCGATACAGCTCCAGGGTCCGTTCGTCGAAGGCACACAGGATGATCGTCTCCAGGTGCGGGAAGGGGTCCGGGCGGTCCTCGGTCGGGGCGATGGCTCGGGCGATCGTCCGGACGGCGATGATCGCCGCGTACTCGGGCGGGAAGCCGTAGACGCCCGTCGAGATGGCCGGGAAGGCGATCGAGGCGATCTTGCCCTTTCGGCACAGCTCCAGGCACGACCGATAGCACGCCGCCAGCGTGTCGTCCTCGCCGCTGCGGCCGTTGACCCAGACCGGGCCCACCGTGTGGACGACGCAGCGGGCGGGAAGCTCGAACGATCGCGTCACCACGGCGTGCCCGGGCTCGCACCGCACGCCGGGGCGGACCTCGGGCAGGTCCAGGCAGGCGTCCTCGAGCCGGGGGCCTGCCGCCCGGTGAATGGCCCCGCACACCCCGCCCCCGGGGGCCAGCATCTCGTTTGCGGCGTTAACGATCGCGTCGACGCGCAGCGTCGTGATGTCGTCCAGGATGGCCTCGATCACCGGCGCCATGGGCTGCTCCGTTCGCTCGGCCGAGCGTGGCTGAGGAAGGCTAGCGCTCGAAGACCACCGCGTTGCCCGTGTCGAGCACGGCGACCGGCAGGCCGGTAATCCGCGATTGGAGATCGGGCGATGGGTCGGCCGGCGGCTCAGCCCTCGTCGTTCTCGTCCTCGGATTCGGCGTCTTCCTCGGCCTCGCCATCGGCCAGCCAGCGGTTGTTGTCCGGCTCGACGTCGGGTAGCAGGCCCTGCGGATCGACGATGGCCCGGCGCAGGAGGCGCCCATCGAGCGTCACTTCGAAGCTGCGTTCGCGCGTGGTGGCCCAGGTCTCCACCGGATAGAACCGGCGGTCGTACGACCCGTCATCGAACTGCACGATGACTTCCGCGGGCATCACCATCTCGCCAAGCGAGCGCACGGTGATGGTGGCGGTGGGCACGTAGGGCTCCTCGGCCTGCTCACCCTCGCCCTCGGTCTCGGTGGCCTCGGGCTCTTCGCTGAAGGCGACCTCGATCGCCTGGTCGAGCGAGCCATCCTCGATGAACCACTGGCGGAAGAACCACGCCAGGTCGGCGCCCGCCGCGTCTTCCATCGTGCGGTAAAAGTCCGCCGGCCGAGGGCTCTTGAACGCCCATCGGCGGACGTATTCGCGGAAGGCATAATCGAAGCGTTCCGGCCCGAGCACGACCTCGCGGAGCAGGTGCATGCCCATGGCCGTCTTGCGGTATTGCAAGCGCCCGAGCAGGCCCGGCAGGTTGCGATCGGGGAACACGTCGATGGGCTGGCTGCGCCCGCGGGCAAGCTGCATGGTCTGCCGACGCGCCCGGCCCGGGTCGATGTCCTGGCCTCGGAAGGCGGCCAGCGAGTGCATGTTTATGAAGGTGTTGAAGCCCTCGTCCATCCACGCGTGCCGCCGCTCGTCGGTGTTCACGATCATCGGGAACCAGGTGTGGCCCACCTCGTGGTCGGTCACGCCCAGCGGCCCGCGGCCCGTTCGCCCGCCGCAGAAGATGATCATCGGGTACTCCATCCCGCCCTCGGGCCCGTTCACGTTCGTCATGATCGGGTAGGGGTACGGATAGAGGAAGTCGCTGTAAAACTCCACGCTGTGGGCCACGTATTGCGTGCTGCCGCCCTGCTCGGCCTCGGGCTTCCACGCGTCGGCCTCGTTGGGATACAGCGACTGGCACAGCACGGTCTTCTCGTTGCCCTCCAGGTCTTCGATCACCACGCCGCAGGCGTCCCAGATGAACGCGTCGCTGGCCGCCCAGGCAAACGTGCGGATGTTCTCGCCGCGGAACCTCCACGTCAGCGGGCCCTCGCCCTCGGGCCGCGACGTTGGATCCCCGACCTCCTCGGCCGTGCGGATCATCACCGTCTCGCGGCTGTTCTTCGCTTCTTCGAGCCGGCGCCGCTGCGTGGCCGTGAGCACCTGCGCGGGGTTGAGCAGCACGCCCGAACCGGCGACCAGGTAGGTGCGCGGGACGGTGATGTTGACCTCGTAGTTGCCGAAGTTCGTGTAGAATTCACCACTGCCCGCGTAGGGCAGCGTGTTCCAGCCGTGCACGTCGTCGTAGTTGCACACGTGGGGGAACCACTGGGCATACTCGAAGATGCGCCCCTGCTCGACGTCCTCGGCGCCCATGCGGCGCAGGTAGGGCGGCATGTCGAAGGCGAACGCAAGCTCGAAGCCGAAGCGCCCGCCCGGCTGGATGGGCCGGGGCAGCTCGACACGCATGAGCGTGTCGTAGACCGTGAACTCCAGCTCCTTGCCGCCCGAGCGGACGTAGGGAATGTCGTAGCCGCCGTTGAACGCCTCGTCCATCTGCCGCATCGGCCCGCCGCCGGTGCGGCTGCGCGTGCCGATGCTGTCCTGCCGGAACAGGTTCTGCTCGAGCTGGATCCACATGAAGGTCAGCTCGTCGGGCGAGTTGTTGTAATAGGTCGCCTCCAGCGTGGCGCTCAGCCGCTGGCTTTCGGCGTCCAGCGTGGCGTCGATCTTGTAATCCACCCGCTGCTGCCAGTACTGCGGACCGGGGGCGCCCGAGCCCAGGCGGAAGGCGTTGGGCGTGGGCAGGTCGAGCGGTGCGAAGGCGTCGAATGGACGCTCTTCGCCCGTCTGGGCCGCCGCGGTGGCGACAAGGGGCATGGTCAGGGCCAGCAGGCAGGCGAGCATGGTCCGCATGGAAGTCTCCCGAGGGGGTCGTTGGGCCGCAGGTTGCCGCATGATACCCGGACGCCGGGCCGGGCCTGCGCCCGCGGGCGGCAGCCCACGGATACCATCCCCTTCGCCCCGGACCGAAACGCGAGGATCCCGCCCATGCCCGCCACGATCGAGATCGAGCATCCCGCCCTGCTCAAGCCCCAGCCATTTCCCGACTTCTCGGATTGGCAGGAGCCCACGCGCGAAGGCAACCGCGAGATTCCCTTCCGCGAAGCCCTCCGCGAGGCCATGTCCTTTGCCATGCGTGAAGACGATCGCGTCTTCCTGCTGGGCGAGGAAGTCGCCGAGTACAACGGCGCGTACAAGGTCAGCCAGGGCATGCTCGACGAGTTCGGGCCCAAGCGCATCATCGACACCCCCATCAGCGAGAACGGCTTCGCCGGCATGGCCATCGCCGCGGCGATGAGCGGCCTGCGACCGATCGTCGAGTTCATGAGCTGGTCGTTCAGCCTTGTCGCGGCCGACCAGATCCTCAACAACGCGCCCAAGATGCTGTACATGTCCGGCGGGCAATGGGGCTGCCCCATCGTCTTCCGCGGCAACGACGGCGCGGGCGGCCAGCTCGGCAGCACCCATAGCTGGTGCGTCGAGGGCCTCTACAGCAACGTGCCGGGCGTCAAGATCGTGATCCCCTCCAACGCCATCGACGCCAAGGGCCTGCTGCGCACGAGCATTGCCGACCCCGACCCGGTCTTCTTCCTCGAGAGCGAGCGCATGCTGGGCGACACCGGCCACGTGCCCGAGGAAGACTACTTCATCCCCTTCGGCAAGGCCCGGCTGGCTCGCGAGGGCGACGCCTGCACGATCGTCAGCTTTGGCCGCCCGGTCAACTTCTGCCTGGAGGCCGCCGACAAGCTGGCCGAGGAGGGCATCGAGGTCGACGTCCTGGACATGCGGACCATCCGCCCGCTGGATATCGACGCGATCATCGAGAGCGTGAAGAAGACCAACCGGGTGGTGGTTGTCGACCAGAGCTGGCCCTTCGCCGGCGTCTCCAGCGAGGTCATCACCCAGATCATCGAGCACGCCTTCGACTGGCTCGACCACCAGCCGGTCCGCGTGAACACGGCCGACGTGCCCACGCCGTACGCGAAGAACCTGGAGGCGGCGTACTTGCCGAACGCGAACAGGATCGTGGAAGCCGTCAAGGGCGTCGTGCAGTAGCCCTCGTCGTCCCGATCTCTCCGCCTTGCCCGCCTCGAACTGACGTACCCGACTCGCTGCGACCAGTTGCAGACTTCCGGAGCCATCGCAAATGCCCATCACCGTCACCATGCCCCGCCTCTCGGACACCATGGAAGTCGGCACGGTCGTGCAATGGCACGTGAAAGAAGGCGACTCCGTCTCCCCCGGCGACGTGCTGGCCGACATCGAGACCGACAAGGCCACCATGGAGCTCGAGGCCTTCGACGAGGGCACCGTGGCCAAGCTGGCCGCCAAGCAGGGCGACGCGGTGAACGTGGGCGACCCGATCGTGATCCTGGCCGAAGAGGGCGAAGACGTTGCCGAGGCCGCCAAGGGCGGTGGTGAGGCGAAGGCGGAAGCCAAGAGCGAGAGCAAGTCCGAGTCCAAGTCCGAAGGCGACTCGAAGGACAAGAGCAAGCAGGCCGATGGGGGCGATTCCAGCAAGGCGTCCGCGTCGACCGCCACCGCAACCGCCCCGGCTTCCAATGGCAGCGCCAACGGTGCGGCCTCGGGCGGCGACGGCGGCCGCATCTTCGCCAGCCCGCTGGCCAAGAAGATCGCCGGCGAGCACAACGTCGACCTGGCGGGCATCGACGGCACCGGCCCCAGCGGCCGCATCGTCAAGAAGGACGTCGAGCAGGCCCTCGAATCCGGCGGCGCTCGTTCGCAGCCCTCGCGCTCCGCCCCCGCCCAACCCGAGCTGCCGCCCATCGGCGCGGCCCTCGAAGACCACACCGTCACGCTCAGCAACATGCGCGGCACCATCGCCAAGCGCCTGGTGCAGAGCAAGCAGTCGATCCCGCACTACCAGGTCACCGTCGAGGTCGACATGGACGCCCTGCTCGACCTGCGCGAGCAGCTCAACGAGCAGCTCCAGGCCCAGGGCGTCAAGCTTACCGTAAACGACTTCCTCGTCCGCGCCTGCGCCCTGGCGATGCACCAGCACCCCTTCGTCAACAGCTCGTGGGACGACAGCGGCAAGCAGGCCGCCATCCGCCAGCACGGCAGCGTCAACATCGGCGTGGCCGTCGCCCTGCCCGAAGAGCGCGGCGGGGGCCTGGTCGTCCCCGTCCTCCAGGGCACCGATCGCATGGGGCTGCGGACGATCTCGAGCGAGACGCGGCGCCTGGCCAAGAAGGCCCGCGAGAAGGGCCTGAGCGTCGAGGACATGGAAGGCAGCACCTTCACCATCAGCAACCTGGGCATGTTCGGCGTGTCGCACTTCACCGCCATCATCAACCCGCCCAACGCCTGCATCCTGGCCGTCGGCGCCGCGCGCGAGATCCCCGTCGTCCGCGACGGCCAGCTCATGATCGGCAGCGTCATGAGCATGACCATGTCCAGCGACCACCGCATCGTCGACGGCGCGATGGCCGCCCAGTACCTCAACACCGTCAAGGGCATGCTCGAGGCGCCCGCGACGCTGCTGGTCTGAGCGGCCCGCGTGCACGACGCGCCGGCGGTCACCATCCGCGCCGAGCGAGCCGAGGACGTGGACGCCATCGACCGGGTCCTGCGCGCCGCCTTCCCGACCGCCGACGAAGCCGAATTGGTCAAGAAGCTGCGCGCCGATGGCGACCTGCGCGTCTCGCTCGTCGCAGAGCTCGAGGGCGCAATCGTCGGCTGCGTCGCGATCAGCCCGGTGACCATCAACGGAAATCCCAGCGAGGGCGTGGGCCTCGCGCCCGTCGCGGTGCTGCCGGGCCGCCAGAGGCGCGGCATCGGCGCCACGCTCGTCGCCGCCGCCCTGGCGGCGTGCTGGAACGCCGCGTTCTGCGTGGTGCTCGGCGAGCCGGCCTACTACCGCCGCTTCGGCTTCCGCCCCGCCTCCGGGCACGGCCTGACCGGCCCCTACGACGCCGGCGAGGCGTTCATGGTCCTTTCCCTGCCCGGCGGGGGCGTGCCGGACGGCGGCGGGCTGGTCCGATACGCTCAGGCGTTCGACGCCCCGGGCTGAGCGGATCGCCGCATTTGTAAGCAGCCGCTAGCTTTTCCCACTACACTCCCCGGGCACGCCGCCCCGGGAGGCCCCATGACCGCACCAGACCCCACCCAGGACACCCCCAGCACCGACGCCGCGCCCGCGAAGCGGCCGAGAAAGTGGCGCAAGCGCCTCGGCCGCGGGGCCATCGGCGTCGTGGCCGGCGCCGCCCTGTTCGCCCTGGCCTCGTGCATCCACCTGGACCATCCCAACCCCGCCTACCCGGCCACCAACGACCAGGTCGACGCCGCCATCGAGAAGATGGAAGCCACCCCCGTGGGCCTGGACCGCCCCGTGATCGTCCTGAGCGGCTGGCGCAGCCCGAGCCTCACCGGCAAGGGCCTGGCCGGGCGCATCCGCCAAGTCACCGGGGCCGAAGAGGGCCGGGTGATGGCCATCTCCTACCTCTGGCAGGAGGACATCCGCGACATCGCCGACGCGGTCGCCCAGAAGGTCGCCGACGAGTACGGCACGAACACCGACCCGCTCACCGGCGAGCGCTGGACGGCCGAGGTCGACGTGGTCGCCATCTCGATGGGCGGCTTGGTTGCCCGCACGGCGTGGGCCGAGCCCACCGACGTCAAGCGGAACCTGGGCGTGCGATTGAACATCCAGACCCTCTACACCCTGGGCAGCCCCCACAAGGGGGCCAAGCTGGCCAACTGGATCCGCCTCGATGAATCGGCCCGCCAGATGAAGCCCGGCAGCGATTTCCTGGCCGACCTGGACGCGGCGACGCTGGGCGATGGGCATGACCTCAGGATCGTCCCCTACGCCACCCTCCGCGACACCTGGGTGGGCGCCACCAACGCGGCCCCCAACGGGCAGGAGCCCATCTGGGTGCCCGGCCGCATCGTCCTGAGCCACCACCTGATCTCGCTGGACGACCGCATCCTGGCCGACCTGGGCCGCCGCTTGCGGGGGGAAACCCCGCTGGCCGAGCCCTCGACCCCGCCGAGGGACTGAGCCGGGCGGGCCGGTTCCCTCCCAGCATCCGCGTGCGCCCGCCCATGCCCACCCAGGGCGGTTGTGCCCTTGGGATCGTTCCGTACGAGGCCTCCGATGGACCGCGCGAGGCCTGCGATGGAGCGCATGAGGCCTCCGATGGGCCATAGGACGCGTTCGATGGTCCAAAAGTCGTCACCGATGGAGTAAATGACGCGTCCGATGGAGCAAGAGTGACGTGCGATGGACCGTGTGGCGCGTTCGATGGTCCAAAAGTGGCGTGCGAGGGACGGCGCGAGGCCTCCGATGGAACGCATCACGCGTGCGATGGACCGCATCTCGGCCGCAACGCGAGGCACGAAGCCGCCGGAGGGACCGATCTCGAACGCGGCGTCCGATATGTCCCGCCCGTTATGCCTCCCGATTCAGGGGGTGAGGGGGGTGCAGCGGCCCGTCACAGCAGCGAGGATCTGGGCAAAACCCGCAACGGATCTGGCGATCTTCTGTTATCGTGAATCAGGGCGGGGTGATGGACCGAGGGCGGCGGCGGCGATGCGGCGACCCAGGCGGGGTTCGTGTATCGCTTCGCCTGAGGGACAACATGGGAGGGATCGAGATGAGAGCGATGATTGGAAGCCTTGTCGGCCTGTTGCTCGCATGCGTGGCGTGCCAACCCTGCCACGCGCAGGACGACCCTCGGGTGCTGTACAGCACGGAGTTCGGTTTGTTCGTGTTCACGCCCATCGCGTCGGCGCTGCGTGACCTGGGCATCGACGCCGAGGTGGCGTTTACCTCGCGCGCGACGCGCGACGACTTGCTCGACGGGCCGTGGGACCTGGTGATCGTGCGTCGGACGATCCGCTTCGAGGCGCTGTACGAGGCCGAGATCCTGGCGCTGCTGCGCGACCACGTCGATGCGGGTCGCCCGCTGCACTTCCAGATGGCCGACCTGGAGCTCGTGCCCGACGCCTGGTACGACCTGTTGGGGCTGGAGGGGGCGGTGGATCTTCGGTTGCCGTTGCGCCGGCTGGACACGATCGAGCCGCCGCGGCACCCGTCGATGCCGTTCGGCGGCCTGCCGCTGTGGGACGAGCTGTTCCCGCCGGACTACGGCGACGAACTCCTCCCCGCCATCGGGTCCCGCGGGATCATCCGCTACGAAGACGCCGGCCTGAGCACGGTGCTCTCGGCTGGCGGTCGAGTTCTGGTCAACGGGCAGCAGTGGGACAACTGGGTTCCGGCCGATGCCGTGGCCGCGGCGCAGATCCGCTGGCTCCTGCGGTGCCCGGCGGACCTCGACCTGGACGGCGTGCTGACCCTGGGTGACTTTCTTGTGTTCCAGAACCTGTTCGCGGTCGAGGATCCGTCCGCCGACGTTGATGGCGATGGCGAGTTTACGATTTTCGACTTCCTGGAGTTCTTGAACCAGTTAAACGCCGGCTGCTGACCTACTCCGCCAGCCGCTCTTCCTTCTGCGGCCGGCTCATCAAGAGGCCGATGGCGTCCACCGGGTCGAGCCCGTCGAAGAGCACCGCGTGCACCGCCTCGCAGATGGGCATCTCGACGCCGTGCCGCTCGGCCAGCGCCATGACGGCCCTGGTGGTCGCCACGCCCTCGACCACGTGCATGGTGGCCCGCATGTGCTGCTCGAGGGTGCGGCCCTTGCCCAGGGCCTCGCCGCACGCGCGGTTGCGGCCTTGCGGACTGAAGCAGGTGGTCGCCAGGTCGCCCACGCCCGCCACGCCGAAGAAGGTCTCCGGCTCGGCCCCCATGGCGACGCCCAGGCGCACGATCTCGGCCAGGCCGCGGGCCAAGAGGGCGCTCTTGGCGTTGTAGCCGGCCTGCAGGCCGTCGAGGATGCCCGCGGCGATGGCGATGACGTTCTTGGTGGCCCCGGCCAGCTCGGTGCCCACGATGTCGGTGCTGGTGTAGATCCGCAGGTAGCTGGCGGCGAACCACCGCTGGACGTCGCGCGCGAAGCGTTCGTCGCGGCTGGCGGCGATCATGGTGGCCGGCAGCCCCCGGGCCAGCTCGGCGGCGATGGTGGGCCCGCTGAGGGCGGCGATGGGCCTGTCTTCGCCGATCACCTGGGCGATGACCTCGGTGGGCCGCAAGAGCGTGCCCTGCTCCAGGCCCTTGGCCGTGCTGACCACGCCCGCTCCGGCGGGAATGTGGCCCTTGAGGCGCTCGAACGCCTCGCGGACGTGCTGGGCGGGGATGGCGCAGACGATCAGCCCGGCGCCCTTGAGGGCCGATTCGTCGCTCAGGGCCACCCCCACGCGCTCGGGCAGGGTGAAGCCCTCCAGCAGGGGGCTGTGGCGGACCTGGGCCAGCTTGTGCTGGGCGTCGGGCTCGTGGCCCCACAGAGCGATGCGGCCGATCTCGTCGCCCTCGCCCGAGCCGTCTTCGTGCGGCTGGGACTCCCGGGGCGAGGCCGAGGCGAGGATCGCCGTGCACACCAGCCCCATCTGTCCCGCTCCGAGCACCACGGCGTGTCGCATGGTCCACCATACGCCGCGAACCACCCCGCCGGAGCCGGCGTAAGCACGCCTTCACCCGGACCCCCGGGCGTGCTGGCGTGCGCCGCCCGAAAAGGCCGCCCCGGGGCCTAAAGTGGCCCCTTCGCACCGCTCGCATCCGCCCCCGGCAGGAGACGCCCGCCCATGTCGACGCTCGCCAGCCCCAGCCGCGACGAGTTGGACCAGCTCGAGAACCCGGACCTGAGCTCCCAGAGCGAGCAGGAAACCAAGATCGAGCTGCGGATCATCGTCTTCCTGATCGCCGCCATCGTGCTGGCCTGCTCGGTCATCGCACGCTGGACGGGCATGGCCAGCGAGCCGGTGGCCGCCGTGCCCGCGGGCATCGCCGCCCTGCTGCTGGGGGCCTACCTGCTGCCGCCGGCCTGGCGCGAGATCAAGCGGGGCGAGTTCGGCTCGCGCTGCCTGGTGGTCGTGGCCGTGGGCGGCGCGCTGGCGCTGGAGCGCTACTTCGAGGCCGGCCTGCTGGCCTTCATCCTGAACATCTCCAACGAGATCGTCGAGCGCACCGCCAGCGGCGCCCGCCGCGCCATCGAGGCCCTGGTCGGCCTGACGCCCGACACCGCCCGCGTGGTCGACGAGGACGGCAACGAGCGCGAGGAGCAGATCACCGACGTCAAGCTGGGCCAGATCGTCCGCGTCCGCCCGGGCGAGAACCTGCCCGTCGACGGCCGCATCGTCAAGGGCCAGAGCGAGATCAACCAGGCGTCGCTGACCGGTGAGGCCATCCCCGTCTCGGTGCAGGCCGGCAGCGAGGTCTACGCCGGCACGACCAACCTCTCGGGCATCATCGAGCTCGAGGTCACCCAGGTGGGCGAGGACACCACCATCGGCAAGGTCACCCAGCTCATCCGCGAGGCCGAGAGCACCAAGACCCAGCGCCAGCAGATCATCGAGCAGGTCGCGCGCTTCTTCGTGCCCATCGCCATCGGCGTGGCGTTCATCGTCTTCATGCTCAGCGCCAACAACGCGCAGACCCAGCAGGACGCATTCGCCTCGGCGCTCGCGGTGCTCGTCGTGGCCGTGCCCGCGGCGCTCTTGCTGGCCAGCCCGACGGCCATGGTCGCCGCCTTCGGCGCCGCGGCCCGGCTTGGTATCCTGGTCAAGAGCACGGGCTTCCTCGAGGCCGCCGCCAGCGTCAACACGATCATCATGGACAAGACCGGCACCATCACGACCGGCACCTTCGAAGTGACAAGGCTGGTGCCGGCCGAGGGCGTCGAGGGGGCGGATCTTCTCAAGGCCGCTGCGACGGCCGAGCGCAACAGCAACCACCCGCTGGCGCAGTCCATCGCGCGCACGGCCGACAAGGCCCGCGTGCCCGTCGAGACGCCCAGCGACTTCCAGGAGCTGCACGGCAAGGGCGTCCGCGCCGTCACCCAGGGCGGCGAGCTGCACGTCGGCCGTTCGAGCTGGCTCAAGGAGCTCAAGCCCGGCCAGGCGGCGGCCATCGAGGCCGTCGAGGCCAAGATCGAGGGCATCAGCGGCGTGCACGTCATGCGCGACGGGCGGTACATGGGCGTGGTGGGCCTGGAGGACCGCGTCCGCAAGAACACCAAGAACGTGCTGCAACGCTTGCGTGAACTCGGCGCCCGGCACATCGCGATCTTCACCGGCGACCGCCTGAGCGTGGCCAAGCGCGTGGGCGTGGCCGTGGGGGTCGACGCCATCGAGGCCGAGTGCCTGCCCGAAGAGAAGTACCAGCTCGTGCGAGACCTGGTCGACCGCGGTTACCGCGTCATGATGGTCGGCGACGGCATCAACGACGGTCCCTCGCTGGCCGAGGCCGACGTGGGCGTGGCGATGGGCCTGAGCGGCTCGGACATCGCGGCCAACAGCGCGGGCGTAGCGCTCATGAACGACGACCTCAGCCGCATCCCCTTCTTCATCGAGCTGGCGCGCAAGACCAAGGCGATCATCCTGCAGAACATCATCGCCTCGATCCTGTTCGTGATCGTGGGCCTTGTCATCGCCTCGACGGGCTTCATCAACTTGACTGTCGCGGGCCTTTACCAGATCCTGCCGGTGCTCTTCGTGATGTTCAACAGCTTCCGGTTGTTCCGGTTTGGTGAAAGCTTCGCCGCCATCGAGGGCGAGGCCGAGGGCGGCCCCAAGCGCCGCGAGGCGTCGATGCGCGGGCTGGCGACGGCCTGAGTTCCATCTCCGACCAACATAAAAACCCACGCCAAGGCGTGGGTTTGTCATTGGCGGTTGTGGCCTCGTTCAGCAGCCCATGTCGAACGCGTTCTGGAATGCCAGGAAGTCCGCCAGCGTCAGCGTGCCGTCGCCGGTGAAGTCGGCGATCAGGTCGCCGGACTCGAACGCGGTGAGGAACGCCAGGTAGTCGAATAGCGTCGCCTCGCCGTCGCGGTCCAGGTCGGCCGGGCAGGTGGGGAACAACGCACGCCCGTACACGATCGACACCATGCCCGCGCGCGTGCGGCCGTCGGGGTCGGTCAGTGGCGAGCCGATCGCGATGTCGTCCGCGCCGTCGCCGTTGATGTCGCCAATCCCCGCGACCGAGATGCCCGTCTGATCGTTGTTGCCAATGCCCAGGAGCCTGAATCCGTTCTGGCCATCCAGTTCCCGCAATCGCAGCACGGGCGGGAATGTACCGTCCTCGCGCCCGAATACGACATACGCCTTGCCCACATCGCCGATCGAGGGCGCGCCCACGATCAGGTCGTCGACGCCGTCGCCGTTCACGTCGCCCGCGGCGCTCACCGACGTACCGCAACCATCGCCGGTGTCAACGCCCTCGATGCGGAAGCCGAATTCGCCGGTGTCGTCGAACAGGTCGTTCCAGCCGAACGGTTCGAGCCCGTCGGCCGTGCCGAACACCACGTACGCACGCCCGCGGCCCTGTACCCCGGCAGAGAACGGCGCGCCGATGATCAGGTCGTCGATGCCGTCGTTGTTGACGTCGCCCGCGTTGTCGATGGCCGTGCCCACGCGGTCGGCCGTCTCGGCCCCGCGGAATCGCGTCCGCGGCAGGATCCTCGACAGGCTCTCGCGAGCGGGGAAGCGGTCGAGCTTGCCATAGAGCACGTACGTCGCGCCGCCGTTGCGGAAGCCCGTCTCGGCGGTGGGGGCGCCCACGACCAGGTCGTCCAGTCCGTCGCCGTCGAAGTCGATCGATGCCATGCCCGCGCCGACGTTGTCGCTGGCGATCGCGTCGCCGACGATCGAACTGGCCAGCGTGCCCTGGACGTCGTCCAGGTCAACGACGGCAGGGAACGCCTCGCGCCGCCCGTACACCACGAACGCCTCGCCCCGGTCCCGATCGCCCGGCGCGCCGACCAGCAGGTCGTCCAGCCCGTCGCCGTCGACGTCGCCGCTGCGGCCGATCGCGGCGCCCAGCCGGCCCGACGCGTCATCGCCGTCCAGCCGGAAGCCGTTGGCGCCGTTGAGCGAGTCGAGCGGCACCTGCGCTGCGAATCCTGCTCGGGTCCCGTAGACCACGTAGACCTGACCGCTGGCCTCGAGCGTGGGCGCGCCGATTGCCAGGTCGTCGATCCGGTCGTTGTTGATGTCGCCGGCCGACCGCACGGCAAAGCCGCTGCGGCCGCCTCCGATGAATCCTGGCAGGCGGAAGCCGATGGCCCCGTCGAGGCTTGCAAGTTCCAATCGGGCAGGAAAGTGCGGGCTCGGGTCACGCCGCCCGAACACGACGTAGGTCTCACCGGCCTGGAGCGAGCCGTTCGGGTCGGCCAGCCACGCGCCGACCGCGATATCCGGGAGTCCGTCTCCGTTGATGTCGCCGGCCCTCCCCACGGCGTACCCGGCCTGATCGCTCGCGGCAACGCCGTGCATGACGAAGCCCAGCGCTCCGTCGAGGTCTGCCAGATTGATGGTGGCGGGGAACGGCTCGCTCAGCGGGCCCTGCGCCATCGCGGTGGTCGCCAGGCCGCCAACGGCCAGCAACGTCGACATGCGGTTCTCTCTCATGCGGGTTCTCCTTCCACGAGCACGATACCGCAAGCAGCCCATGCGGTTGCAGCGCAGGCAAAACAATGGCCCCGTCGTTTGGTCGCTATCAGGGGCAGCCGGCGTCGAAGGCGTTCTGGAAGGCGAGGAAGTCGAAGATGGTCAAGTCGCCATCGCCGTCGAAGTCGGCGCGCGGGTCCATGAGGTCGAAGAGGTTCTGGAAGGTGAGGAAGTCGAAGATGGTGAGCTCGCCATCGCCGTCGAGGTCGGGGGGGCAGAAGGTCAGTTTACGACCATAGATGATGTAGGTCGAGCCGGCGTCTTCGCGACCGCCGGGATCGGAGGAGGGTGAAGCGACCATGAAGTCGTCGACACCGTCGTTGTTGATGTCGCCCGCCGGGGCCACGGCGCGGGCAATGCCATCCAGACGGAAGCCAATTTCACCATCGATGTCAGCTAGAGGGATCACAGCCGGGAAGCCGCCGCCGCTGGTGTCGCGTCCGTAGACAACGTAGGACGTAGCGGTGTAGTAGGTTGTCCCGATGATCAGGTCGTCCAAGCCGTCACCGTTGACGTCGCCGGCTGATGCGACCGGTTCGCCAGCAAAGTCTCCAGAATCAACACCTTCGATACGCACGCCTCTGACACCATCAAGATCAACGAGCTGCAGGGCAGCGGGGAATGGGTCGGTTGTATCGCGGCCGAACACGACGTAGCTTGAGCCAGCCGACCTGCGCCCGCCGGGATCTGCTCCGCGCGCCGACACTACAACATCGTCGATGCCGTCACCATTCACGTCCCCCGCATGAGCAACTGGTCTGCCGCTGGTATCGAACGCGGCCGCTCCTTCAATACGGAATCCCTCTGAGCCGACTAGCGAAGACATTTCAAACACCGGGGGAAATCCACCGGTCGAAGCGGTGTCGCGGCCAAAAACAACAAAGCTAGTGCCAGCATTCTCGCGGCCACCGGGGTCGGTTCCTGTCGCCCCAATGATCAGGTCGTCAACGCCATCGTTGTTCATGTCGCCGGTCGACGCGATGTTCACGCCAAAGTAATCACCCGCATCGGTGCCATTGAGGCGAAAGCCCGTTTCGCCATCAAGATCGCCCAGTTGGAGTACGGCAGGAAAGGCCGAGCTGGGGTCGCGACCGAAAACGACGTAAGCCAGACCAGGTAGATCGTTGCCGAAGGGATAGGACCGCCGTGCCCCAATGATCACATCGCCGATGCCGTCGCCATTGATGTCGCCCGCACGGGCCACCCGGTAGCCGCTATGGGTTTCTTCCTCGTCACCGTCAAGCCGGAAACCGTTGGTGCCATTCAGGTCAGCGAGTCGAAACGTGGCTGGGAAGCCGCTGTCGCTTCCAAACACGACGTAGCTCGTGCCAGCGCGATAGCGGCCACCCGGGCTAGCGCCGTGCGCGCCTATGACGAGATCGTCGATGCCATCGCCATTGAAATCGCCCGCTGAGGCCACCGAGTAACCTGCGCTCTGGCGCTCCACGCCGCCAATTCGGAACCCAGTGACTCCGTCTAAGTCGCCAAGCTGGAGCACGGACGGAAAGCCGGGACCAGCTATGGCATCGCGACCGAACACAACGTAGCTCTCTCCGGGAGCGACTTGGGAGCCAATGAGCATATCATCGATGCCGTCACCATTGACGTCACCTGCGGATGCGACGTTCACGCCGGTGAAGCCATCACGAACTTCGCCGTCGATCCGAAACCCGATCACCCCATCAAGATCAGCCAACTCCAGCACTGCCGGAAACGGCTCGCTCAACGGATCGCCCTGACCCAGCGCCGCACTCGCGGCCGTCAGGGCCAGCCCGCAGGCGGCGAAGAGGGCATACGGGCGGACGGCAACTCGGCTCTTGGGCATGGCGGGGCTCCTTCTGCCACCAGCATACCACGAAGGCCGAGTCGCCACAAGACGATTTTGGAGCGGTGCTGGCCCAATCCGGGGCTTCACGGAACGCTTCTGGAGCGGCGTGGGACCGTGCCGCGGCGTCGCGGAACGAATCTGGAGCGTTCCAGGGCCGGTCCGTGGCGTTGCAGAACGAACTCGTGGCGTCACGGCACGCTTCTGGAGCGTTCCAGAATCCTTCCGTGGCGTGCCAGAACCATTCTGTGCAGTCACAGAATCATTCTGGAACTCGGTTACGCGGACGTTGCGGTGCTTCTCGGACGCAAAACGCGCAGCGCGTGCGCGGGGGCGAGCGATTCGAAGCTTTCGTTCAAGCCGGGGCGGCCAGATCGCCAGAGGCCCAGCCGTCGAGCGCGGCGTCCACGTCCGCCGGGCCCTCTGCCGTGCGGATGGCTTCCTTGAGCGGTCGACAGTGCCCGCCATTAATCCGCTTGGCGAACCACGAAATCCGCCGGCGGATGTGCGTCATGGCGTAGTGCTCGTCGCGGAAGGCGAGCATGCGGTCGAAGAAGGCGCGGACGATGTCGAGCTTCTCGTGCTCGCTCGGCTCTGGGGGAACCTCGCCGGTGGTCTGGAGGGCCCAGGCGTCGCGGAAGAGCCAGGGCGTGCTCAGGGCCCCGCGGCCGATCATGACGCCGTCGCAGCCGGTGGCCTCCATCATGTTGATGGCGTCCTGGGCGGTGCGCACGTCGCCGTTGCCGATGACGGGGATGTGCGGGTGCGTGTCCTTCACGGCGCGCACGACGCGGGCGATATCGGCGCGCCGGCACTCGCCGCTGAATTTCATGGCGGTCGTGCGCCCGTGCACGGTGATGGCGCTCACGCCGACTTCGACCAGCCCCAGCGCGAGCTGGCCAGCGACACCGTTCTGGCAATCTTCCTCGCTCCAGCCCAGGCGCATCTTCGCCGTCAGCGGCACCGAGTCGGGCAGCGCCGCACGCACGGCCGCGGCGATGGCGATGGCGTTGGGCACGTCGCACATCAGCTTGCTGCCGCCGTCCTTCTTACAAACCTTGTCCACCGGGCAGCCCATGTTGATGTCGACGATCGTCGCCCCGTGGTCGGCGGCCCACCTGGCCCCCTCGGCCATGATGGCGGGGTCGGCCCCGTAGAGCTGCATGCCCACCGGCTTGTCCTCGTCGCTGGTGCGGGCGAGGTCGAGGCTGGCGGCCGAGCCGCGGAGCAGGCCCTGGGGGCTCAAGAGGTCGGTGCAGGCGAGCCCCACGCCGCCCTGATCCCGGCAGGTGAGGCGGAAGGCCAGGTCGCAGTAGTTGGCGATGGGGGCCAGCAGCAGGTTCGTCGCAAGTTCAACGCCGCCAATGGTTAACGGCCGGCCGATGGCCGGGTTCTGGGCATGGATGGGGCTCGTGGCGACGGCGGTCACGCCGAATCGTACCGGCAAATCGCTGGCGGATTCCTGGTAACGCCTTCTCACTATGTGTAGTATTGAAAGCGCAGTCTCATTACCTGGGCCGGGGAGCCAGCCGTGCGGCACGCCTTCACCCTCATCGAGTTGCTCGTGGTCATCGCGATCATCGCGGTGCTCATCGGCATCCTGCTGCCGGCGCTCGGCCAGGCCCGCGCGACGGCCCGCGGCGCGGTGTGTCTCAGCCAGGTCCGCTCGCTCGGGCTCGCCCAGCGGCTCTACGCCGACGACCACAAGGGCCACTACGTCGACGCCGGGCTCGCCCACGGCGGCATCGCCGACCTGCCCAACGCCTGGCCCGTGCTGCTGGCCGACTACACCGAAGACGGCCTGGCCATCCGCTCGCCGGTGGATCGCAGCCCGTTCTGGTCGGTCGAGGAGGGCGGGCAGTTCGAGGGGTTGAGCTTCGCCGAAGCGCTCCGCCGCGTGCGCGCAGGAGAAACCAGTGGCTTGGGCGAGCTCGCTCGGTGGACCAGCTATGGCCTGAACAATTACACCACCCGCAGCGTCGCGCCCTCGCCCGATCAGACCTACGACGCCGACCGCCTGGTCGAGCGCCCCTACGCCACGGTGCAATGGCTGATGATGACCTTCGGTGAGACCGACGCGAGCGCCGACTTCGCGCGCACCGACCACGTGCACGCCGAGGACTGGGGCGCCGCGCCCGGCGGGCGCATCCCGCTGCGCGCTTCGCTCGAGAGCCAGGTCAACGCCCACGGTGGCAACCCCGGCGATTGGTCGGCCCGCGCCACCTACGGCTACCTCGACGGCCACGCCGCCATCGAAAAGTTCGAGAAGGTGTACGAGAGCTACGAGAAGAACCGCTTCGACCCGCGCGTCGCGCAGTAAAGCATGCCCGATTGGAAGGAGGCCCCATGCGCATCACGACCTCAACGATCACGCTCCTGACGCTCTGCGCCGCCGCAATGGCGCAGACGCACCAGGGCGACATCGTCATCACCGGCGAGCGCGGCGTCATCGAGACCGGATACAGCGACGCCGGCACGCCGGTTTACGGCCGCCGCGTGTTCGATACGGCGTTCGGCAAGCTTCCCAACTGGACCAACGACCCGGGCTTCGATTCGCCCGTCGATGCGTTCGCCCCGCGCGCCTCGCTGGGCTTCGACGTGCTCGGCCCCGTGCTCGCGTGGGATGGCGCCGCCTTCACCGACGTCGCCGATTCGCGCATCCTGATCAGCAAGGGCCCGGTCTCGATCGAGACGCCCCTCGCTGGTGCACAGCCTGGCTTCGTGTTCGGCCAGGCAAGCACCACCGGCAAGTTCCACCACCACCTCGCGTATGAACTGCTTGCGCCCGCCAGCGATGGCGTCTACCTGCTGGAGATGGTGCTGTGGGACGACGCCGCGATCATCGCCGACAGCGACCCCTTCTATCTCGTGTTCGGCCAGAACGCCAGCCCCGACGATCTGGCCGACGCCGTGGCGTGGGTCGAGGCGACGCTCATTGGCTCGCCGTGCCGGGCCGATATGGACGGCGATGGCTCGCTGACGATCTTCGACTTCCTGGCCTTCCAGAACCTGTTCGACGCGGGCGACCTTGCCGCCGATTTCGACGGCGACGGCGAGCTGACCATCTTTGACTTCCTGAGTTTCCAGAACGAGTTCGACGCGGGCTGCTGAAGGGCCCGGTCGCGAGAGAGTTGAGAGGAGTTCCGCCATGCGCGCAGCCATCACCAGCATCGCCGCCCTGACATTGACCAGCGCCACGCTCGCTCATGAGGGCGACATCGGCCTGAAGATCGTCGACGGCCGCATCGTCACGGGCATCGTCGAGGACGGCCCCGGCGGCGAGTTCGTCGTACCCGGCGAGCGCGTCTTTGCCGCCGAGATGTTCGAGTTCGGTGGGCGGATCTACGCCGACGAGCCCGGCCTGTTCGCCGCGGCGGGCGAGTTCCCCGATAGCGACCTGGTCTTCGACTTCGCCAGCCCCGTGCAGCGATGGAACGGCGCGGGCTTCGAGAGCGCGACGCAGACCTTCACCCTCGAGTTCGGCCCGCTGAGCGCCACCAGCCCCCTGGCCGGCAGCGCACCGGGCTTTGGCATCGGCGTCGGCCCGGCCGGCTTCGATGAGCACTACGACTTCTACCTGAACGACGCCGAGACGGGCGTCTATCTGCTGGCGCTCGATCTCTCGAGCAGCGAAGCGGGCATCGGCAGCGCGCTGACCACCTATCTCGTCTTCAACAACGGCGAGGACGAGGGCGTGCACGACGCGGCGATCCACTACGTCGAAGACGTCATCATCCCCGCGCCCGCCTCGCTGGCCGTCCTGGGCCTGGGCGCCCTGGCGATGCGCCGCCGCCGCTAAGACCGGGTCAACCATCTGCGCAAGAGAAAACCGCCCGTCCTCTTGCGAGTGCGGGCGGTCGTTCGTTATGCCATCAGGTCAGGCGAGGTTTACTCGGACTGCTCGCTCTGCCCGCTCTTCTGCTTGGCCTTGGACTGCGTGCTGCCGGAGCCGTCCTTGCCCGTCGGGTCCCAGTTGTCCATGCGGATGGTCGTGCTGTCGATCACCTGCACGTACTGGGCCATCAGCACGTCCTTGTCGTTGATGCTGCCGGGCATGCCCCGCACGGCGACGTGGTCGCCTTGCTCGAGGTCAAGCCGCGAGAGTTCGACGTTGGGGCCGAAGTTGACGATCGCCGAGCGACCGTCGTCCATGCGCAGACGCACCAGGGTATGGGCGTCCTTCTGGCCTTCCAGGTCCACGCGCTGCCAGTTCTCCAGCTTGCCGCGAACCTGCGAACCGCTGCGCCGCTGATCCTGCATGCGCTGCTGGTGCTCGGCACGCATCTGGCGCTCGTACTGCATCTGACGCTGACGCTCGGCCTGCATCCGGCGCTGGCGGTCGTACTCGCGCTGCATGCGATCGCGATTGCTCTGCTGCTGCGGCTCCCAGTTGTTCATGCGAACGATCTTGTCGCCCGTTCGCACCTTCTGGGCCATCAACACGTCCTTGCCATCGATCGTGCCATGCTTGCCAGCCACGGCGATGCGGTCGCCGTCCTGCAGGTCCAGGCGGGACAACTCCACGTTGGGCCCAAGGTTCACGATCGCGCTGCGACCGTTTTCCATGCGGATGCGGACGAGCGTGTGCGCGTCCTTCTGGCCCTGGAGGTTCCTGCGCTGCCAGCCATCGAGCCGGCCGCGAAGCTCCGCATTCTGGATCATCCGCTGCCGGTCCTGTTGGTTCGCCTGGCTGGTGTAGTCGTAATCGCGGCGGCTGTCCCAGTAGTCGTAGTCGACCGGGTCGTCCTCGTCGGTGTAGAAGTCCGAGTCGGTGGTCTGCGACCTGCGCTGGCCGCTTGCGTCGTCCCATCCAGACCACGTGTAGTCGTACCTGGCGTTGGGCTCGCCGTCGCGGTTCTCCCAATACGAGCGGTCACCGTCGTAGTCGGCGTAGTAGTCGTTGTCGTATCCGGGCGACCATGCCTCGTCGCCGTCACGCCACCAGTCGTAGCCGGTCTCTTCGTAGTCGATGCCAGTGTTATAGAAGTCGTCGTCAAACCAGTCGGTCGGGTCATACCACTCTTCCTCGTGGTACCCCGTGCCCGGCTCCCATTCGTAGTGTTCCTCCCAGTCCTGGGCGGTTGCCGGTGCGGCGATGGCCAGGCCAGCCGCGGCGACGAGGGCGGGAACAAGGCCGCGGGTCAATCGTTCGCCGGTGTTGGTCCTGTTGTTCAGCTTCTTGTTGAACATGGTGGAGAGCTCCTTCCGTGTTCGATGAATCAATTTCGTGTGGACCGGCCACCCGGCCCACACTCGAACAATCACGCCCGGCATTGAACCCGCCGTGAACTCGCTGTGAAATTGAAGAAATCGGGCCGTCGTCGCAGGTCGAGCTCGTCCGTGCGCCAGATAGCGGGGGAGATACCGGGAATTCAGGGGGTGTCGGGATTCCACGCGACCCTGGTCAATCCAACTCAGAACCCCGGCTCGCTCACCACCCGAATCAGCTCACCGGTAAACGGATCGGTGTATTCCAGGCTCCACGCGTGCAGCAGCAGGCGTGGGGCCTTGCTCGTGTCGCCGTACAGCGGATCACCGAGGATCGGCGCGCCCAGCCCGCGTTCGTCCGCCGCATGCACGCGGAGCTGATGGCCGCGCCCGGTGATGGGCGTGAATTCCACCCGCGTGTTGCCGTTCTCGACGCCAAGCACCCGGTACCGCGTCTGGCTCGCGCGCCCGTCCTCGGCCACGATGTGCTTCGGCCTGTTGGGCCAGTCGATGCGCAGCGGCAGGTCGATCAGCCCGGCGTGCTCCTTGAGTTCGCCCTGAACCACGGCGATGTAGCGCTTGGTTACCCGGCGATGCTCGAACACCTGGCTCATGGCACGCTGACCGTCGGGGTCCAGGCCCACCACGATGAGCCCCGAAGTGTCCTGGTCCAGCCGGTGCACCGTCATCGGGCCGGTCGCGTCGGGGTACATCGCCGCAACGCGGCTCCGCACGCAGTCGGCCTTCTCGGGCCCCTTGCCGGGCACGCTCAGCAGGCCGCTGGGCTTGTCGACCACCACGTACCGCCCGGTATCCAGGATGATCCTCAGGAGGCTGTCGGCAGGGGCGTCCGGCATCAGGTCGGACGATATACTCCCATTCGTTGCGACAGAGTCTCAGTCACGAGGATGGATTGGCTTGCAGCCGGGCGATCGCTCGGGAAGGACGGATGATGATCGGGATTCGGATTGGTGTGCTCGCGTGCGTCGGCCTGGCCTGCTCGCTGACTGCGGCCCAGAACGGCGAAGGCAACCCCGAGCAGAACGGCCACGGGGCCAGCGGTGACTGGCGGCAGGCCGAGGCCCCGATCCTCACCAACCATCGTCCGCTCACCAGCCGCGACATGTTCACCCGCGCGGGCGAGGCCTACTTCAACCCCTCCAGCAGCATGGTCATCTTCCAGGCCACGCCCGTGCCCGAGGAGGGCGCCGCCCCCAGTCCGCACTATGAGATGTTCGTCGCCCCTTTCGACATGAGCACCAGCGGCCGCATCGAGGGCATCCGCACGCCCATCCGCGTCTCCACCGGCGGCAGCGCCAACACCTGCGGCTGGTTCCACCCAACGCAGGCCAACATCGTCCTCTTCGGCAGCACCGTTGAGCCGCCCTCGGCCGACAACGTGCCCGGCTACCAGCGCGGCACGGGCCGATACGCGTGGAGCTTCCCCACCGAGATGCAGATCGTCAGCGGCAGCATCAGCTCCACCATCATCCCCGCCGAAGGGGACACCGACTTCCACGGCCTGCGCCCGGCCATTACCGATCCCGTCTTCGAGAAGCCCGGCTACACGGCCGAGGCGTCCTGGAGCCCCGACGGGCGCACCATTCTCTATGCCCAGGTCGACGAGGCCAAGAGCGACGCGGCCGGTCGCCCCGACGCCGACCTCTGGGCCTACGACACCGAGACGGGAGCCCACTTCCCCATCGTCGAGGCCAGCGGCTACGACGGCGGCCCCTTCTTCAGCCCCGACGGCACGAAGATCTGCTACCGCTCCGATCGCCAGGGCAACAACCTGCTCCAGCTCTTCGTGGCCGACCTCGAACTCAACAGCGACGGCGTGCCCGTGGGCATCACGAACGAAACCCAGCTCACCGACAATCGCCACGTCAACTGGGCGCCGTACTGGCACCCCAGCGGCGAGTTCCTGGTCTACGCCTCCAGCGAAGTCAGCCACCGCAACTACGAGGTCTTCGCCATCTGGGCCGACCCGGCAAGGGGCACGACGCCCGTGCGCATCACCCAGGCCGACGGCGCCGACGTGCTGCCGGTCTTCAGCCCCGATGGCCGGTACCTGATGTGGACCGCCCAGCGCGGCGAGTTGGCCGAGGGCGAGCAGCGCCCCAGCAGCCAGCTCTGGATCGCCGAGGTCGACAGCGACGCCATCCGCGACAAGCTGCGCAGCGCCAACGACGGCCAGGCCACAACGACCTCCCGCTAGAACACGCCCCCGAGCCACAGCCCGAGCGCCACCAGCGCGGCAATGACGGCCAGCACGATCACGATCTGGCCGACGTTCGCCGCGTCGTGGTCGTCCAGGTCTGGCCCGTCGCCCAGCCAGTCGGGCCCCACGCATCTGCTCGACCGCGCGGCCGACGGTGTAGCTTCCCGGAAGGTGCTTCATGAGCGCCTCACGGGATGACGCCCAGCAGCCAGAGGATGAGCAGCACGTCGATGACCAGGAACAGCAGGCCCACGCCCACGCGCCCCGTCTGCTTGGGCTCGTGCGCCAGCGCCTCGTAGATCGTCCAGATGTTCCGCAGCGCGAAGACGCCCAGCGCGATCACGAACACCCACGTCAGCCAGGTCATGCCAAGCTCCCTTTGCGCTGCTTACTTCTTCTGCGCCACCATCACGCCCTCGCGCAACGGCACGCAGAACGCCTCGAAGTCTTCGTCGCCCGCCACCAGCCGGTTCACCCGGTCGGCCGCGTCGCGATTCTCATTCTCGCCTGCCGGCGTGTCGATCCACCAGTCGCCCGAGCCCAGCATGTTGTCGGCCACCAGCAGCCCGCCGGGCCGCAGGAGCGTCTTGGCGTGCGGCAGGTAATCGGGGTACTCGGTCTTGATGGCGTCCAGGAACACCAGGTCCACCGCCCCCGCCCGCTCGCCGGCCATCTTCTCGAGCACCGGCGTGCCATAGCCGCGCACGACCTCGACACGCTCCGCCACGCCGGCCTCGGCGAACATGGTCTCGGCGAAGCCTGCGTGCATCTCATTGGGCTCGATGGTCACGAGCTTTCCGCCATCGGCGAGCCCGCGCGCCAGCCAGATGCCCGAGTACCCCGCGAGCGTGCCGACTTCCACGATGAGCCGCGCGTCCACCAGCCTGGCCAGGGTCAAAAGCATCCGCCCCACCGACGCCGACACCGCGATATCGGGGATGCCCGCCTCGATCGCCCGCGGCATGAGCCCGGCCAGGTGCGCGTCCTGCCGGCCGAACACCGTGTCCAGGTACTCGCTCGTGTGTTGCCAGCGGTTGGGGGTCATGTCGATGGCCATGGGTCACCCTAGCCCTTCCTACCCTCGCCCGTGACCGCCCAACTCCCCGACGGCTTCAGCCCCATCCCCGAGATCCTCGACGAGCTGCGCGCCGGCCGCATGGTCGTGCTCACCGACGACGAGACGCGCGAGAACGAGGGCGACCTGGTCCTGCCCGCCCAGTTCGCCGATGCCGCCAGCATCGGCTTCATGCTCAAGGAGGCCCGCGGCTACCTGTGCCTCAGCCTCACCGAGGCCGACTGCCGCCGGCTGGACCTCAAGCCCCAGGCCGACGTGAACACCTCCGTCCGCGGCACGCCCTTCACCGTCGCCATCGATGGCCATCCCAAGCACGGCCTGACCACCGGCGTCAGCGCGGCCGAGCGGGCCAAGACCATCCGCCTGGCCATCGAGCCGGGCAGCACCCCCGGCGACTTCGTCCGCCCCGGCCACATCAACCCGCTGCGCGCCCGCGATGGCGGCGTGCTCGTGCGCATCGGCCAGACCGAGGGCTCGGTCGACCTGTGCCGCCTGGCCGGCCTGACTCCCGCGGCGGTCATCATCGAAATCCTCCGCGACGACGGCGCCATGGCCCGCGTGCCCGACCTGGTCGAGTTCAACCAGAAGCACGGCCTGAAGATGTGCTCCATCAAGCAGCTCATCGAGCACCGCCTGCGCGCCGAGCGCTTCGTCGAGCGGCTGGAGCCGGCCGAGGGCACGCCCATCGACACCGCCCACGGCCCCTTCAACCTCATCGCCTTCCGCAGCATCACCGATCCTCTGCCGCATCTTGCCCTGACCCTCGGCGGCGTGGGCGATCTCGACGACGCGGGCAACGTCGTCGAGCAGGCCGAACCCACGCTGGTCCGCGTGCACCGCCGAGACCTCCTTGGCGACATCTTCGCGGCGCGCCACGGCGACCGCAACGCGCGCACCATCCTCGACAGCGCGATGCAGAAGATCCAACGCGAGGGCAGGGGGGCGCTCGTGTATCTGAGACCAAGCGGCGGGCTCGACACCCACAGCGCCCACGCCAACCTCAACAACCGCCTCACCCAGCCGTTCAACCTCGACAGCGACGACAGCCCAACGAGAAGCCAGGCCGCCGGCGCCCTCGAATACGGCACCGGCAGCCAGATCGTCCGTGCCCTGGGCATCTCACAGATGAAGCTGCTGACCAACAGCGACGCCGAATACCCCCAACTCGATGCCTTCGGGTTGAGTATCAGCGAACGGGTGAGTCTCTAACCCCCTCCCCCGCTGGGAGCGGGGGAGGGGAAAGATTCAGAACCGAAACTCCAGCCCCACCTCCAGCGACGCCGAATCCAGGTCCAGCAGCCGCATGCGGATGTCCGTGTCGTCGTAGAAGTGGATGTTGCTGTACGTGCGGTACCGCACCATGGCGTACAGCGACACCGGCTCGGTCAGCTCGAAGCTCGCCCCGGCCATCGCCTGCAAGCTCAGCGCCCCGCGCGAGTCGTCGTAGTCGCTCGGGCTGCTGTCGCTGATGGTAAAGAGCGACCCGCCGATGCCACCGCCGGCGAACAGGTTGAACCGCCCCAGCTTGATGTCCGGCATGATGTTGGCACTCAGCCCGTACTCGAACAGGTCGCCGTCGCCGGCGCGCGGGCCGGCGCCCAGCCCGTTGCGGTCGTACTCGCTGTAGCCGAACAGGCCCTCGACCTCGAACCGCATCCCAACGCGCGACCACGGGCCGTCGGCCCACAGGCGATACCGCCCGCCGATGGCGAAGCTCACCAGCAGCCCGGGGCTGTCGAAGTCGGCGTCGAAGTCGCTGCCGTTGAAGTTCTCGAACCGGGCGCTGCCCCGGTCGGTCGCCCCCACGCCGATGCGGTAGTACAGCCACATCTCCTGCAGGGCGATCTCCCGCTGCCGCCGGGTCCAGTCCACGTCGTCCTGGGCGGCCGAGCGGGCCACCGCCACGCCGAAGGCCTCCGACGTGCCGCCGAAGGCGCCCTCCGCGCCCGCGCTGGGCGCCGCCGCGGGCACGTAGGGCTCGTGCACGAAGCCCAGCCTGCCGCCTTCCGCCAGCACGCCCGCCGAGCACGCCAGTGCCGCCGCCATCACCATCAGGTTCCGCATCGCTCGCTCCAAAGGTCGCTTGCCCGGCTACCCCGCCATGGTCCTGCGGCGGGCTGGGACCAATCCTAACCCCCCGCGCGCCCGGGGTCGGCCCGCCCACCCCATCCGCTAGAATGCCCGCTCAGTTCCCTCGCTTTCCGACAGCAGCCCCACGCCCCCCCGGAGTCGCCATGGCCTGGTCCCCCAAGATCGAAGAGCACGTCCTGTGCAAGCGCATCCCCACCTGGCCCTACGGCGACCCCAAGGACCGCCGCGTCGTCTCCTACGACGACTACGTGAAGACCGGCGGCTACGAGGGCCTCCGCAAGGCCCTCGCCATGGCCCCCGGCGACGTCGTCGAGGCCGTCAAGACCTCCATGCTCCGCGGCCGCGGCGGCGCGGGCTTCCCCACCGGTCTCAAGTGGACCTTCCTGCCCAAGATCGAGGACGGCAAGGAGGCCCTGGAAGACCGCGGCCCCCGCTACCTGGCCATCAACGCCGACGAGTCCGAGCCGGGCACCTTCAAGGACCGCCTGCTGATGGACTTCGACCCTCATTTGGTCCTCGAAGGGATCGCCATCGCCTGCTACGCCTGCCGCCTGGACAAGGCCTTCATCTACATCCGCGGCGAGTACCACCACCAGGCCAGGGTCCTCGAGAAGGCCATCCAGGAGGCCTACGACAAGGGCATCTTCGGCCCCAGGGGCCTGACGAACACCGACGCCAACACCGGCGGCACGAAGTTCCAGGTCGACTGCTACGTCCACCGCGGCGCGGGCGCCTACATCTGCGGCGAAGAGACTGCGCTGCTGGAAGGTCTGGAGGGCAAGCGCGGCTGGCCCCGCATCAAGCCGCCCTTCCCCGCGGTCGAGGGCCTCTTCGGCCGGCCGACCATCATCAACAACGTCGAGACCCTCGCCCACGTGCCCAGCATCGTCGAGAACGGGGCCGAGTGGTTCACCAAGCAGGGCGTCGAATCCAGCGTCGGCGGCCCGCCCAGCTACGGCACGAAGCTCATGGGCGTCAGCGGCCACGTCAATAGGCCCGGCGTCTACGAGCTCGAGCTCGGCATTCCCTTGAAGGTCCTGGTCGAGGAATACTGCGGCGGCATGCGAAATGGCAAGAAGTACAAGGCCGCCATCCCCGGTGGCGTGAGCATGGGCGTGCTCGGAACCGACCAGTACGAGGCCGAGCTGGACTTCGACATCGGCCGCAAGTACAACGTGCTGGGCCTGGGCACCGCCGGGCCGACCGTGTTCGACGAGGACACCGACATGGTCGCCGTCGCGCGCAACATCGCCCGCTTCTACAAGCACGAGAGCTGCGGCCAGTGCACGCCCTGCCGCGAGGGCAGCGGCTGGCTCTACCAGCTCGTCAGCCGCATCGAGGACGGCCACGCCAAGACCAAGGACCTGGACATGGCCCTGGAGATCGCCACCAGCATGGGCTCCATGCCCGGCACGACGATCTGTGGTTTGGCCGACGGCAACAACTGGGCCCTGCGCACCATCATGAACAAGTTCAGGGATGAGTTCGAGAGCCGCGTGAAGCCGAGCCACGTCGCCGTCAAGATGACCATCGGCGCGGCGGCGCATTCCTAGGCGACGATCCGAAGCAGAAAGCGATCAACCCCAGAATCGCCACCACGGTCGCCTTTTCACGATCGTCGCCCAACCGTCGTACGTGCCGCCTAGCCGCGTCGCCTCGCGATCGGCGGCAATCGTCCGGCCATGGATCGAGTCGATCGTGGCGGGCCCGAAATGCGAAAATTCCACGCCGAATCGCTCATCATCGGCGTTCGTGTCCGGCTCGCCGTTCAGGGTGAAGCCCTCTTCCGTGCACCACTTCGCAAACCGCTCCGCATCGCCGCGATCTTTGAAGTAGGCGAAGTGGTCGATCGGGCGTTCCCGCTCGGCCTGGTCACCATTCTGCTGGAGCGCAGTAAGTACGGGCACGTCCCAGATCCATCGCAATTCTTCCGGCTTGGGATAGAGCGTGTCGTTGTACCCACTCCAATCCGGGTCTGGCTTGGCGCCCCATGTCGGCTCGTATCCGCTCCCATCGAAGGCCCGACGCACCGCGGCCTCACACTCGCCGCTTCTCGCATAAAAGTACCACCGTCGCCGCCCGTCATTTGACATGCAGCCCACCGGCACGGCATCAACCCCGTGTTTCATGGCGGCGTCGAGGCCATCGTCGATCGGGTCGAGCGCGGTAAGCTCATCCGGATTGGGAAACCCGTCCTCCCGCGAGGCGTGGAAAGGGACCGAGACCTCCACGAGCACTGGCCGAGCCGGGTCAGGCGCCCGATCACGCCAGGACAGGTCGACCACGATCGTGGCGGCCTTGCCCTCGACATTGGCCCAGTACACGGCCCAGCTCTCGTCGGGCGTCGCCATGTGTGCTCTCCCTGCGTGCGGTCGGATTGAACCGCCTGCTGGAAGACCCTAGGCCCTGCGCTCATCACCTGATCACTCGCGACTCAAGGTTGATCGAAGACCTTGGCATGGGCTGAACGCGCAGAAACTGCGCGCCATGCCCCGCAGAAGCCTTCCGGTGCGCGCACCGGAAAGTTTCCGCAGCCGCGTAAGCCCTCCGGTGCGCGCACCGGAACTTTCCCGCAGTTGCGCAAGCCCCCGGGTGCGCGCACCCGAAGGCCCCCCAGCCCCCGCCCCAACGCGCAAGACCTGCGCGAAAGGTCCTTCCGGGGACAGCCGGAACCTTCCAGGCCATCCCCCGAGCCTCCCGGGGCGCGCCCCAGAGCGTTCCGGCCGTCCCCGAAGCCTCCCAAGGCGCGCCCTGAAACGTCCCCGCCGTCCCCGAAGCCTTCCCGGGCGCGCCCTGGAACGTTCCGGCCGTCGCCGCAGCCTCTCAGGGCGCGCCCCGGAACGTCCCGGCCATCCCCAGACTCACCCCGGCTCCACCGGCCCCTCCCGCGGCGCCTCCCCAGCGGGCGTCACGCCCTGGACGCCCTCGGTGGACAGCCCCTCGGTGCTGGGGGCCTCGGGGGCCCGCAACCGCAGGGCCATCGCCTGGGCCCGGCGGCTGTAGTCGATCGATTCGCCCAGGATGCGGGCGGCCTCCTGGCTGGCGTGGAAGCCCTTGCTGTTCTCGCTGGAGATGTAGTCCAGCCGCCACATCGCCTTGCTTTGCAGCGCGTAGACCTCGGCGAGCTGCTCGTCGGTTGCGCCGGCCGCCTTGGCTTCCATCACCGCGTCGAGCATGTCGGTCATGGCCCCCGCCGCACGCTCCATGAGCGCCACCGTGCGGACCTGGATGGCCTTGACGTTGGCGATGATCTCGCGCTCGGGGAGGTTGTGGCAGTGCTGGCAAGCGTTGTTGACGTTGAGCAGCGGGCTCTGCACGTGGTGGTCGCTCACCTTCATCGCGCCCACGCGCTCGTAGGGCATGTGGCAATCCACGCAGCTCACGCCATTGGCCGCGTGGATGCCCTGGCTCCACAGCTCGAACTCGGGGTGCTGGGCCTTCAGCAGCTTGGCCCCCGTCTCGCCGTGGGCGTAGTCGTAGAACGACTCACCGCCCCCCTCCTGACCCCCTTGGCCATCAGCGGGAAACGTTGTCTCGTTCCAGTACGCCTCGATCTGCTCGACCTTCAGCCCCTTGCCCCAGGGGAAGGTCAGCGTCATCTTGTTGGCGCAGTAGTACTCCACGTGGCACTGGCCGCACACGAACGAGCGCATCTCCTGACGCGTGGCAAGGGCGTTGGGGTCGTACGGCTCGGCCCGACCGCCCTCGCGCCAGCGGTCGATGCTGGGCATGTGCGGCACCGGCTCGTCGCTGGCGGCCAGCTCGGCGATGCCCTGCACGAAGCCCGGCCGCGTGATGCGGATGGCCATGGTCTCCGGGTCGTGGCAATCCACGCAACTCACCGGGTGGGCGTTGCCCAGGTCGATGTGGCCCGCGGGCGTCTCGATTCTCGACTGCTCGCGCATCTCGGGGTGCAAGGCGGTATCGTTGTCCGGCGTGCCATCGGGCACGCTGGCCACGATCGCCAGCACCTCGTGGTAGGGCTTGCGGCTGACCTCCTCGAACCCGCGGATGACCGCCGGCATGTTGAAGCCCTCGGCCAGCGCGGCGTCGCTGGCGTCATGGCCCATCGCCTCGAGCCCCACGCGCCGGTACGCCACCGTGTTCGACGCGTGGCAGTGCAGACAGGCCCCGCTCTGCTGGCGTTTGGTCACCCGCTCGGTCACCGTCTGGTCGTAGAGCATGTACGCGTGCCCCCGGGCCTCGCGGTAGTCCAGGCTGAAGGCATAGCCCGCGTACAGCCGCTTGAGCCACGGGCTCTCCTCGAGCTTGCTGGCCGTCAGGGCGCTCGAGCCGCCGTACTGCACGCCCTCGGCCGTTCGCATGTAGGCGTCGAACTGGTGGGGCCAGTTGAGGCCCCATGGCCTGGGGTCGGTGCTGACCTCGCTCACCTCGGCCACGCGCACGAAGGGCGTGCGCGCGTCCTGCTTGTGCTCGAACATCGTCACCAGCACGAAGGTCACCACGACCGTGGCGACGGCCGCGACGGCCAGCACCGCGCCCAGGGCGAACACACGCCGGGAGCGCGTGCGGCGGGCATCTTCGGCGGGGGTGGGCCGCGCTGGCCTGGTATCAGCAGGATGCGTGTCGCTCATGGAAGCTCTCCGTCACTGTCGCTCGTCGTGGCCAACGTCCTGGTGGCAGTGCACGCACGAGAGCATGCCGCCCCCGTCTTGCGCCGGCAGCATGCTGTGCACGAAATCCGCGTGGCAGTGCAGGCAGGCGTTCTGCGTCACCCGGGCGTTGCGCGGCTTGATCTGGATGGGCTCGTGGAAGTCGCCGGTGGTGAACGCCAGCGAGTGAAAGAACCCGTTGTCGGCCTTGGTGACCCACTTGCCGGTAAAGTCGTGGGGCAGGTGGCAGTCGTTGCACGTCGCCACGGCGTGGTGGCTGGAGTTCTGCCACGCGTCGTAGTGCCCCTGCATCACGTGGCAGTTGGCGCACGCCTGCGGATCGTTGCTCAGGTACGCCCACCCCTCGCCATAGCCGAAGGTGAACGCCCCCACGCCGGCCAGCATGCCCACCACCACCGCCACGGCGATGGGCAGCAGGCCGAGCTGTGCCAGCAAGCCCCGCCGCCACAGCGTGCGTCCACGCGCGGGCGCGTCCTGTGCGGGCCGGTTGCCGGGCGGTTTGGCCATGGCCTCCCCTTCTCGATCGCGCTCGCGTCGCACGCCTGACGAAAGGAGACTAGATCGACCCATCCGCGCTGTCTACACCACTGGGGTGTTGAGACGCCGTGTCAATCGAGCTGCGCCACGCACGCACCGGCAGCAGCCCCAGCGACATGAATAAAAACTGACTTATCACAAAGCCGATGAGCAGCATCGCCGCCGAGTCCATAAAGCCGTACGAGTGCAGCCCCACGCCCAGCATGTTGGTGCCGAACCAGCTCCACGCCGTCACGATGTTGCCCGCCACCGCCAGCACCATGATGCCCCGCGTGCGCACCAAGCCGCCCCAGCGCGCGTGCAGGATGATGGCGTTGAGCAGCACGACCAGCGCCGCGCCGTTCTCTTTGGGGTCCCACCCCCAGAACCGGCCCCAGCTCTGATCGGCCCAGATGCCCCCCAGCACCGTGCCCACGAAGCTCAGCAGCAGCGCGAAGCACACCACGCCGTAAACCATCCGCCCAGCGCCTGGGCCCGCTCGCGCGTCAGCAGCCTCGTGAACACGCCCAGCACCAGGTACAGCGCCGCCAGCGCCCCGGCCAGGAACGTCGCGGCGTAGCCAAGCGTGATGGTCACCACGTGCGTGGCCAGCCAGAAGTTGCTGTCCAGCACGGCCTGCATCATCTGCATGGTGTCGCCGTCGTCGCCCAGGTTGTGCGCGACGACCAGCGTCGCGAAGCCCACGCTGGCCGCCCCCAGTGCCGCTACGCCCAGCGGCTGCAGCTTCTCGAGCACCAGCGCGAACAACACCGACGCCCAGCCCACGAAGATGGCCGACGAGTACAGGTTCGTCACCGGCGGGCGGTCCTGCAGGTAGATCCTGACCGCGATGGCCGCCGTATGCACCAGCAGCCCGCCCCACAAGAGCGCCACCGCCGAGCGCCGCAACGGCTCGCCCTTCTCTCCCGCGCGCGCCCGCATCAGCAGCGACCCGCAAAGCAGCACGAAAGCCAGCACGTACACCGACGCCGCCCCCACGAACGGCCGGGCCCGGTTGAAGAGGACCTCCAGGTCCATCTTCCGCATCACCCCGGACATCGAGTCGCGCAGCAGCGTTTCGTAGTCCGCCACCGCGGCGTTGAACCCCTCGGGGTCGCCCTCGCTATACGCCGTCATCATCGCGACGGTGTACGCCACCGTCGGATGCACGTCCTCGGGCGAAGCGCCCCTGCCGAGCGGATCGTCGTGGACCATCACCTCATGGAAGCTGCGCCACCGACCATCGGGGCCCAGCGGCGGCACGATGAACGGCTCGCGGAGCTGCGCATGGGCCAGCAGCGTGTCGACCGCCGTGTACAGCCGCAGCACGGCACGCTGGTACGGGTCGCGCCGCTTGGCGTCGATGTCCATCGCGCGCTGGGCCTGACGGGCGACCTCGCCCCAGTGCGGCTCGATCGCGCTCAGACCCAGCCGCCCGCCCTGGTCGGGCGTCAACTCCAGCAGCGCCAGCACCTAGGGGTGGTCCACGCGCACCACGGGCAGGCCCGCCACGCCCTCCGGCTGGGCCATCAGACCCGCCAGGTACTCGATCGCGGGCATGCCTGCTTCGCCATCGACCGACTGCCGCCCGCCGGCGACCATCAGCGCATGCCGCGCGGCGGTGTCCATGGGCTTGATGCGACCTCCGGCCGACACGGGCAGGCGCGCGAACGTGTCCAGGTCGAAGTCTCCATAGCCCGCCGGCCGCGCCAGCGCCGCCAGGGCGAGCCCCACCCCCAGCACGCCCACCGCCCACGGCCAGATCGACCCCCACGCCGACCCCCACGCCGAGCGCCCCGCCGCTGGCGCCCCCGCCTTCGCCAGCCGCTTGCTCCGCCGGCGCAGGTAGGTGGTCATCGCCAACCCAAAGTGCAGCAGCGGCCCGCCGCCACCAGCGCGCACGCGACGTACGGCAGGGCCGCCCCGGGGTTGCGCACCACCTGCAAGACCGTCCCGCTGCCGTCGGGCTTGTACGACGCCTGGTAGAACGTCGCCCCGCGGTAGCGCAGCGGGTTGTTCATCCAGATGCGGACGTCCCGATCAACCCCCCGCCCCTCATCCACCAGCCGCACGTCGCTGGAGAAGTTCCGGGCGATGTCCGTGCCCGTGAACGTGTCGTGGCGGAAGTCGCGCAGCGTCAGGCTGTAGGGCAGGTACGTCCGCGCGTAGCGGAGGGCCAGGCCGTAGTGCTGGCCATCGACCTCCACGCGCTGCGAGCCCACAAGCCCGGCCCACACCAGCCACGTCCCCAGGTCTTCACCATCGCGCGTCAGCCGCACGTACGCCGCGGGCGCATCGCTCTGCGCACCATCGACCCCCCGCACCGGCGGCCGCTGCTGCGCCACCGCTTCGAGCCCCACGCCGCGATCCGCCACCGTCGGCCCATCGCCGCGCATGAGCCGCGCGTTGGGCATCCACCGCAGCACCTCGACCTCGAACGGCAGCGACGCATGCGCAATCGCCGCTCCGTCCACTGCCGAGCGAAGCATCGCCGCGGGCACGGTCACCACCCGGTCCTCACCCTCCGGCGACGGATCGACCACCGCCAGTTCGACCGAGCGCACGTCCTCGTAGTACTGGCTGGTCGCCCCCTCGTCGATGGCCATCAGCCCCTCGCCCGCCAGCCACGCCGTGGCGAACTCGCCCACCAGCAGCACGATGAGCCCGCCATGGATGAGGATCATGCCCACGCGCCGCCACGAGAGCTTGAACCGCACCGCGTGGGCCGCCACCAGATTGAGCAGCAGCAGCAGCCCCAGCGTCGCCCCGCCGGGAATGGGGATTACGCCCGCGGCCTCAGGAATGAACAGCGACAGGTCGACCCACGCCACGAAGCTGCGGAAGTACGAGTCGACCGCCTCCCACACGCCCATGCGGACCTGGGCCAGGGTGCCCACGAAGATCAGGGCCATCGACAGCGCTAGCAGAACGACGGTCAGGCGGAGCGACGCCAGCGGCTCGATGGCCCGGCGGAGGAGCATGCCCGCAGGCTATCAGCCCCCCGCCCCGAACGTGCGCGCGAAGGCGAACACCTCGTCCTGGACCGCGTCGGCCGTCTGGGCGTCGGTGGTCACCCGCACGAACCACGTCCGGTCTTCGCCGCTCTCATGGATGCTGGCCACCAGCATGTGCCCCTGGGGCCCATCCAGCCGCATCGTGTGCCCCACGAAGCCGGGGTTCTCGAAGCGTTCCATCATGCCGTCCAGCTCGCCCTGGCCGACCGGCGCCAGCCCCACCTGCCCGCGCCAGCGGTTCACGTTGGCCAGCATGCCGCCCACGTCCCCGGGGAACCGGCTGATGGCGACCTCCACCGTATCCCCGGCGTCGCCCGATTCGATCACGTACGTTGCCAGACGCATCGGCCGCTCCTGGTCGACGCGGCGCCAGCCCGCGGGCGCCGCCCAGGGCCACGCCTCGGCGTCGTCGGCGAAGGCCGGCTCCCCATCTGCCGCCTCGGCCGCCGCGTCGGGCTCGGTCTGGATCTGGCTCTGGGTGTGGGGCGGCTCGGCGATGGTCTCGGCCCCCTCGGGCACGGACTGTTCTTCGATCGCCGCCTCCTCGCAGGCGGCCAGGGGCAGTGCCAGCAGAGCCAGCAACGCCAGCAGGGGCAGCACCAGAAGGGCACGCGGGCAGGGGTTGCTCGGCTTCATGCCCCATGCTAGCCGCCCCCGCCCCGCCCCCACCGGATGCGCAGGAACTGCGCATCGCCCCCGGGAAGCCCGCGTGCGCCGCCGCGCACACCCCGCGGGCCACGGCCTGAACCGCTCAGGGCGCAGCCCAAGCCTCCCAGGGCGCGCCCGGAACCCTTCGGGGCGCGGCCCAAGCCTCTCAGGGCGCGCCCGGAACCTTTCGGGGCGCGGCCCAAGCCTCTCAGGGCGCGCCCGGAACCTTTCGGGGCGCGGCCCAAGCCTCCCAGGGCGCGCCCGGAACCATCCCCGCACCCCCGAAACACCCCCGGCCCGCCCGCCGATACCATCGCCCACCATGGCACAGCACCCCGACGGCCCTTCGCCCACGCCCGACACGCCCCGGCGGCCCGGCCCGCCGCCCCTGCCGAAGCGAGGCGCCAGGAAGCGCAAGGAGCCGAGCACCTACGACATCGTCACCGACGTGGCCGTCGGCCCGAACCTTCGCGTCAAGGACAACGCCTTCCAGGCCGTCTTCATCCTGGCCAGCATCGCCATCGCCGCCGGCGTCGGCGCGTTCGTCGCACCAGAAGAGGTGGGCCCCGGCTGGGGCGCCGCCATGGACGGCATCCTCGGCCTCATCGGCGGCGCGATCCTGAGCGGCGGCATCCTGATGGTGTACCGGTTGTTCAGGCACTGAGGGCCGCCGTGTTCTTTCGTCGATCCTCGCGCGGGCGCCCGGACGCCACGCCCCAGCCCGCCGGCCTGCCCGAGCCGCTGGCCATCGACGCGATTTCGCCCTTCCTGCGCAGCCATCTCGGCCTGCCTCACCTGAACTGGGACGAGGCCCTGGATCACATTGACTCGACAACACAGACAGACTCCGACGCCGACGAGTTGGCCCACGCAATGATTGCCGGCTGGGTCGACTTTCTCGCGCAGACCCTCCAATCGAAGTACAGAACGCCGCTCGAGCGATGGCGCAGCATCGGTGTCGAGGGCCTTGCCCCCAAGGCCGATCGGATGCGCCTCGAGCGCGCAGCGGCGTCGTCGCTCGCCACGATCGGACGAGCGCTCACTCCCATCCTTGGTGATCCCAACGAGCACCCCATCGCCCACATCACCATCATCGCCGCGCCCACGATGGATGCGTACTACGACCTTGTTGACGCGTACCGCCAGGATGATGGGCACGTTGCCTCATCCGGCGGCATCTATCTTGGCGATTCGTCAATCAATCCGTCGACGCTGATCCTGAACGTCGATCGCCACGCGTTCGAGCATTCGATCGCGCACGAACTCACCCACCACGCGCTCGCACCTCGGTCAGAAGACGCCGGCGACCTCCCTCTGTGGGCCGAAGAGGGTCTCACACAGATGATGGAAGAGCGCGTCACCAATCAGTGCTTCTTTACCATCGATCACGAGAAGATGCGGCGACACAGAGCGCTCTGGTCGTCGATCGGCCTGGCCGGGTTCCTGCATGGCGACACCTTCCGCTCGCCCGAGGATGGGCACCAGGAACTCTCGTACAACCTCGCCGAGGCCGTCACGCGATCGCTGCTCGACACCAGGCCCGCCGAGTTCTTTGCCTTCGCGCGAGCCTGCCTGCATGGTCAAAGTGCGTCGGCCGCGGCGATGGAACACCTGTGTCAGAGCGAAGAGGCCATCATGCTGCGGTTCCTCGGCCTCGACACTCACAAGTAACTCCCCGCCTTCAGCGCCCCCGGCCGATCGAGATTCGTCACCAGGTACCGCAGCGCATCGACGGCGTGGTCGGGCCCGTCCTTGGCCGGCTCCTCGCTCATGGGGCGCTGCATGTCGTAGTGGTAGCGCTCCAGGCTCTCGATCAGGTGCGGACAGTCGGGAGAGATGAACAGCGTCGGCTCACCATTGGCAGGCCGCAATCGAGCGCGCAGCAGGTCGAGCCCGGCCCGGATGGTCGTGCGGCGGGCGCGCACGGTCAGGCCGGCGCGTTGGATCTGCTGGGCGTCGCTCAGGCCGGTCTGCGCGTTGCCCTGCCAGCCGGCCGGGTCGATGCCGATCCAGCTCGGCTTCTGGCTCTCGTTCTCCAGCATCGCGTCGATGTGCTCATTGAGCAGACACCGTGACGCCACGCGCTCACGAACAACGCGCAACACCCCCTCGGGGCTGAGCGCGCCCCACACGATCACCGTCGGCGAGCGATACCCGAAGTCCATGCCCAGGACCCATTGCCAGTCTTCGTCGATGTTCGGCATCTGGCGCACGTGCACGGCCCGATCGAACTCGGGCAGCACCGCGTCGTCGCTCTTGGGCCGCTCGCACCGCATCTCCGCGTCCCATGTTGACAGCGAAACCCGCCCCTTCAGCGAGACCGCGTCGGCGATGGACAGGTGGCCCGGCACCCGATTCGCATCCTTCGCCGAGCCCTGGCACTCTGTGAACAGTGGACACCCCTCGCACGTGTAGCGATCGTCGCAGCGCTCGAGCACGTCGACCACGCCCCACTTGAACAGGTGCCGCGTGCCCTCGTTGGCTTGGTCCACAACGTCCCGCATCAGCCCGTGGGCGCGGTGCATGGTGCTCAGGGCCTCGATCGAGCCGCGGATGGTGTATGGCTTGCCCTCGTATTCCACGGTCTTGCTGCGCGTGGTGAGCTGGGCGGCTTCCCACACGGCCGGGTCGAAGAGCTCGACCTCGTCGCAGCGCAGCTTCTGGATGCGCGTGCCGCGGACCGATGCCTGGCTCTGGGCGAGCAACTCGAGCCTCGATCCGTTGATCAGCTCAAGCCGTCGATCGGTGACGCGGCCCTCGACCAGCTCGCTGACGGCCGGGCACCGGATGAGATGCCGCAGGTGCGCGTGCATGCGCTGGGCCTGCTCGAGCGAGCCGCCCAGGATGCGCACCTCGATGCCCGGCTTGTACACCAGGTCCAGCAGCGTCGCCACGGCGCCCAGGAACGTCTTGCCGCCCCCGCGGTTGGCCCACACGACCGCGTCGATCGGGTCGTCGGCGGTGTTGCCGAGCGCGTCGGGCATGTGGTCGGCAAAGAACGCATGGGCCAGGTACGCCAAGGGCTTGGCGCTCACTTGCACGTCCAGCATCGTGCCCACGCACTGGGCCAGTTCGTCGACGGTCGCCGGCCGTGCCGGCAGCGGCGTCACGACTGGCTCCGTTCGTGCACGTGGGCGACGGGTGGGTGGGTGAGCAGCGCAAATGCCCGCGCGGCGATGTCGCCGCCGCGGAGCTTGCGGGCCCGCGCCCACGCGCGCAGGCTCGGGGTGATCGCCGCGGGCAGGCTCGCGAGCAGGTCGGCCGGCTCGACGCCGTGGCGTGCCATCGCGCGCAGCAGCTTGGCGTCGGCCTTGCTCAGCGGCAGGTCGATGCGCTCCATGCCGGCTCGCTCGAAGAAGGGGCACGCGTGGGCCATGGCGGCCAGGGCTTCGGTGCGCTCGGTGCACGGGGCGTCCAGGTACGCGCGCACGAGCCGGACCGCGACGCCGCGGCCGCGGTAACGCGGGTCGACGATGACGCGCGAGATCACGCGGACGTCGTGGTTGAGGCGCAGGGCGTTGGCGCGCTTGTCGGGCGTGTCGTAGTCGCCCGGCCAGGCGATGCTTCGCCACCGGCCGTTGAGGGTCGGCATCGACGCGGCCAGCACGCCCACGGTCTCGCCGTCGGCGCTCGCGCGCAGGATACGGGTGATGGGCCCGGGCCGACCGGCCACGTAGTGGTAGCGCGACAGCGCGCGAAGATCGTCGTACGTGCCCGTTTCGATGGTGATGGGGTCAGTGCGCAGGACGCGGAATCGGCGGACGAGCGAGGCGTGTGCCACGGCATGGCTCCGCGGGGGCGCGGGTGATGACGACGGGTGGCGACGGGCGATCGCCGGGCAGGGGCAGGACGATGAGCAGGTCGGGCGCGAGCGCTTCGAGCGTGTCTTCTCGAGCGCTGCAGGCAACCAGCGTGATGCGCTTGCGTCGGCACCAGCGCGCCAAAGCGTGGGCCAGCGAGTGGGCGGTGGGCGCATCGAGCGTGGCGGCGAACTCGTCGACGACGAGCACGCAGCCGGGGGTGCAACGGTCCATGGCAGCGGCGATGGTCAGCCGCGCGAGCTGGCCGGTGCTCAGTCGGCCGGCCGGACGCACGAGCAAGGAGGCCTCGGCCAGGCCGGCGGCGCCGAGCAGTCCGAGTGCCTGGTCGAGGTCATCGCCCACGTGCTCGATGGTGGGCCGTCGGCGCGACAGGTGTGCGGGTGGGCGGACGACCACGCGGCCCATGCGCGAAAGGCGGCGGCGGAGCATCGCGATGGCGGTGCTCTTGCCGCTGCCGCTGGGGCCGGTGAGCAGGGCGACCTGGCCGGGCTCGAGCTGCGCGAGCGATCGGGCGGCATCGCGGGCGGCGCGCAGGGCGCTGCGGCGGCAGGGCTCGGCCGAGCCCACGGGCAGGGCGAACAAGGCGCGGGCGTGGGCGACGCGGTCGTTCACGCGGCGCTCCCTGGCTTGGAGCGCGAGCCCGCGGCCTCGATCAGGGCTCGGAATGCGTCGTAGTGCTTGCGCACGGTGTGGTAGCTCACGCCCAGCCTTTGGGCGATCTGCCGCATGGGCAGGCCCTCAATGGCCTTCAGGCGGGCGACCTGGCGGAGCTGGCGGGGCATGTCCGGGCTCAGCCGGACGGCGGCGTCGAAGGTCGGGTCGCACACGCGACGGACCAGGGCCCGGACGCGGCGGCGAAGCTGGCGCTCGGGGGTTCCCAGCATGACGGCGGCCTCGCTGACGGCCATGCCGCGGCCATAAATGGCGATGAGCAGCTGGCGTTCTTCGGGGGGCAGATGGTCTGCCGCGTCAAGGACGCGCGTCACGAGAGCCCGCCGCTGCTTGCGTCGCATGTCCAGGGCCGCATCGTCCAGTCTTGTCTGCATGGCGTGCTCTCCGTTTACTGCATGCTTTGGTCTGACGCCCTATTGTCGACTGGATTGCAAACAATTGCAAGGCTAATGTTTGGTATCCCCACCAGATTGCGCAGTTGGGTGGCGATATGGAGCAGATAGCCGCTCTCGATGCTCTGAGGCGGCTCACGGAAGGGGCCGAGCATGCCGGTGGATCGATGCAGCGAGTGGCCGTTGGCGAGCGGGTTCGGCGATCGTCTGCGGGATCGGCGGCTGCGGCTCGGCCTGAGTTTGCGCGAGACGGCCGAGCGGGCGGGGTGCACCAAGGGATATCTCTCGCTGCTGGAGCGCGGCAAGCGGGGGGCGCCGACCGAGCGTGTGCTGTCTGGCTTGGAGCGAGCCCTGGAGATGGAGCCGGGCTCGCTGGGTGAGATGGTGGCGATGCAGAGCACGCCGGCGGCCGTGCGCGAGGAGCTGGCCGAGCGGCGCGAGCAGGGCCACGCTGCGCGGCAACTGGCGGCGATGCTCCGTTCGGCGGGGCCGGGCGGGCTCGATCGTGCGTTCGAGTCGGGCGTGCTGGCTCGGCTGGTGGAGCGGATTGCGCCGCAGGCGGGCACGCCGGGCGAGGGCGAGACGGTCGAGGCGTTGCTACCCCGGGCGGTGCCGCTGATTAATCTTGTGCCGGCGGGACAGGCGGCCGAGTTCACCGACCTGGGCTACCCGGCCCGCGTAGCCGACAGCTACGTGGCGGCGCCCGAGTTGGGCGACCCGGACGCCTTCGCGGCCCGCATCACCGGCGACAGCATGGAGCCCACGTATCTCGAGGGCGACGTGGTAATCTTCAGCCCCGGCCGCGAGGTGCGAGACGGGATGGACTGCTTCGCGCGGCTTGCCGAGCCGGACAGCGAGACCACGTTCAAGCGCGTGTACTTCGAGCGCGGCGAAGGGGGCGAAGAACTGATCCGGCTGCAGCCGCTGAATCCCCGGCACAAGGCGCGCGTGGAGCCGCGGGAGAAGGTGGCGGGGCTGTATCCGGCGGTGAGCGTGACGCGGCGGGTGGGGGAGTAGGGCTCAGGTCTGGGGAGTGGGTGGCGGGAGCTTCCACGCGGCGCCGCATTCGGGGCAGGTGGTGCAGCCGTCGGGGTCGGCGGTGAGGTTTGTGAGGTCGTAGCCGCAAGCACGGCAGTGGCCAGCGGCGAGCTTGTGCCGCTTGGCCCAGGGCTTGAACACTGCGAAGTGGAAATAGCAGAACACACCCATCCAGACGATCATGAACGCTGGCATCCACAGCGAGGGCAGGGCTGCAAGCGGCGATCCAAGGCTTGGGAAGATGAAGCTCGACAACACGATCAAGGCCACGACCACCAGTGCAAAAATGAGCGCTCCCAGGTGATACATGCGCCAGCTCCGCGGGGTCTCGCGGTAGATTGGTTCCCAGGGCATGGGATAGGTGAAGCTATACACCCATCGCGTGATTGGACGACGGTTGCCGCGGTCGTCGGTAATGGTTCGGCCCGTGAGACGCATGCGTCAGCGTAGGGTTTGTTATGAAGGTTCCGGGCGTGCGCTCGGGCCTCGTTCGAAGTGGTGATGTGTATCAGGCGGCGTGGTTGGGCACGGTCACCTTGGAGCGCCCGATGCTCTTAAGGGCGCGAGGCTTCTCTTGGTGTGCCAGGTGGTCGGCGACGGCCTGCCAGTCCTGCTGGGCCCTGGTCTCGCCGCCGCGACGGTGGATGGCGTCGGGCGAGGTGCGGCAAGTGAGGAAGACGGTGGGCCCACCGAAGATCGGGCGCACGGGCTCGGCCGCATCGAACTCCTGGGGCCAGCGGGGCAAGGCTCCCGGCCTTGGTGCCTTGCTGGTCATGGCATGGAGCACGAAGTCGTAGGCGGTGACGCCCAGGCAGACGATGGCCTTCACGTTTGGCATGCTCTTGATGACGTGGCGCAACATGGGCGCGACCGCCTTGCGGTGCTCGTCGCGGCTGCGCTTCAGTTCATCGCGGCCGTTGTCGTTAACCAGCAGCGGGCCGTAGCAAGTGCCCGCCAGGACGCCTCGGCTGGCCAACGGGAATGCAAGGCGTGCCAGGCCGTAGGTCGCCGGGGTCTCGTGCTGGCAGTAAGGGCGCAGGGTTCGGCGTGCCAGGCGGGCCTTGACCACCTGGACGTGGGTCGGGGCTGAATCCAGCACGAGGATCTTGCCGTCCCAGCGGCCGTAGACCGACTCGAGGGCGAACAGACGTGGCTCTTCGGGCAGCAGTTCGTAGACGCTGGTGAAGCCCGCCAGGCGCAGGTCGCGGATGCTCTTGGGGATGGGCGGCGTGCGCATCGGGCGGGGCTCGGCATTGGGGCCGGCGGGCGCCTCCGAGCCCATGAGGAAGGCCCGTGCCTCCTCGGCGGTCATGCGGCGCGGGGCGGGCTTCGGCTTGGCTTCGGTTGAGGCCTTGGACCGGCGCTTGATCGCGGGCCTGGCGGGCTTGGTGGAGGGCTCTTCGGTCTTGGGCTTGGCGGTGGGCACCATGCCGATCTGTGGCCCGTACCCGCTGGTGAGGCTGCCCTCGAACAGGCCGGCCATCTCGCCCATGAGGTTGGGGGCGATGCCGGCCGACGAGGCCTTGCCCGCGCGCGGGTGCAGCGCCGAGAGCCTGAATGGCTGGCGTCCGCTGCTGGTGGGGCTCGGTGCGGTCTGGTTTTCGCCCTGGCTTTGGGCCTGGGCGACGGCCGGGTTGCTGTTCTGGGGTGCCATGCCCCGGTTATCGAACGTGTGAGGGGGCGACTTGAGCCTGATTGGCTGAGAAATAGTCGAGAGCGCAAATCGTGCGCCCTGCGTTTTTATCGGGCAATGGCTCGGCGGTCGAGGATCGGTGTGACCACCTGCGGCAGTTCGCGGCCGGCAGCGCATTCGCCCGGGCTCTTGCACACCACGACGGGGTGATCGGGAAGGTCGTAGCAGGCGCAGCCCTCGACGCCGAAGACGGTGCGGAGCGTGGGGGTGGTCATGACCTGGCGGCCCGTGCCGTCGGCCGCGATGGCGCCGTCGTGGACGGCCAGGATTCGGGGGAAGTGCCGCAGGGCAAGGCCCAGTTCGTGGATGACGCAGATGACGGTGACGCCGGTGGCGGTGTTGAGTTCCTTGAGCAGGTCGAGCAGGCTGAGCTGGTGCTCGATGTCCAGGCCCGTCAGCGGTTCGTCGAGCATGAGGACGGCGGGCTCCTGGGCGAGCGTTGTCGCCAGGCGGACGCGCTGGCATTCGCCGCCCGAGAGGGCTTCCATGCGGCGGTCCGCCAGGTGCGCGATGCCGCAGCGATCCATGGCGGTGTCGATGGCGTTGTCGTGGGCGGCCTGATGCTGCGAGCGGAAGAGGGAGGCCAGGGCGCTGGCATGGGCGTGGCGGCCCATGGCCACGTGCTCGCGCACGGTCGTGAGTTGGGGGAGGTCGGCCGATTGGGCGAGCAGGCCGCGGCGGCGGGCCAGGGCGCGCTTGGGGTAGCGGTGCAGGGGTTTGGCATCGAGCGTGACGCTGCCAGCGGCGGGGCGCAGCAGGCCCGCCAGGGCGCGCAGGAGCGTGGACTTGCCCGAGCCGTTGGGGCCGACGATGGCGACCATCTCCCCCGGCTCGATCGTGACGTTCACGCCGGCGAGCACGCGGCGGGGCGGGAGGTCGATGGAAAGGTCGTTGGCCTTCAGTGTCATCGCAGCCACCCCGACTTGTAGAGCAGGAAGATGAAGTACGGGCCGCCGACGAGGCCGGTGACGACGCCCACGGGCAGCTCGCTCGGAGCGAGCACGGTACGGGCGGCGAGGTCGGCCCACAAGAGCAATGCGCCGCCGGCGAAGGCGCTGACGGGCACGATCAGGCGGTTGGAGCCCATGGCCAGGCGGACCAGGTGAGGAACCACCAGGCCGACGAAGCCGACCAGGCCGGCGACGCTGGCGGCCGAGCCGGCAAGCAGGGCGGCGGCGGCGAAGGCGAGCAGGCGCGTTCGTTCGACCGAGATGCCCATGGTGCTGGCAGTGTCATCGCCCAGTTCGAGGATGCGCACGCGTGAGCGGAGGAGGAACGCGATCGTGAGGCCCACGATGGAGTAGGGCAGCACCATCCAGAGGTGGCTCCAGCCGCGGCCGTTGAAGGAGCCGGCGGTCCAGAACATGACGGCGGGGATGCGGTCGGCGAACGCGGTAATGAGCACGCCGATGACGGCGCCGAGGATGGCGTTGACGGCCACGCCCGCGAGCACCATGCGGACGGGGCTCGTGCCGCCCTTGCCCGCGCCGCCGGGCGTCCAGCTTACGGCGTAGACGAAGACGGCCGAGGCCATGGCGCCCAGGAAGGCTGCCAGCGGGAGCGCGTGGGCAGCCTGCGGGAAGGCGGCCAAGACGATGGTGGCGCTGACGCCTGCGCCGGCGGTGACGCCGATGATGCCCGGGTCTGCGAGTGGGTTGCGCGTGACGCCCTGGAGCAGGACGCCGGCGACGGCGAGGTTCGCGCCGGCGAGCAACGCCACGAGTGCGCGCGGCAGGCGGGCGCTCATGATGATGCGCTCGCTCGTGCCCTCGCCCGAGCCGGTGAGCGTGGCGACCACGTCGGCCAGCGGGATGCGGACGGCTCCGAGCGCGAGCGACAGGGCAAGACCAAGCACGAGGACGAGCACGATGGCGGCGGGCGTCACGAAGCGACGCCACGCGGGACGCGTAGCCGGGGAGATGGTCGCCTGATGGCCCGCCGACAGGGTGGTCATTGGGTGGGCTTGGCTCGCTCGATGGCGGCGCGGACGTCTTCCAGTGCGGTGACGGCCTGCGAGCCCGATCGCATCGCGAAGAGGTCTTCGCCCAGGAAGGCGATGTGGTCGTCCTTGATGGCGGTCAGTTGCCCCCACAGGGGGTCACGGGCGAAGAGCGCGCGGGCGGCGCGCTCGGGTCCGTGGAACACGACGAGGATGACGTCAGGATCCTTCTGAACGACGGCTTCCATGCTCAACGGAGCCAGGCCGCGATAGAAACGATGCGCGGGCAGGTCGCTGGTGATAAGTCGCCCGCCGGCCGTCTCGACCAGATCGCCCAGATAGCTGTCGGGAAGAAATGCATAAAAGGACTGTGGCGTGCCGAACACCGCCAGCACACTGATGGGGTCGCCGGCTGAATCGATTGGCTCGGTGGCGGCCAGCTGCGCGTTGAAGTCGGCGATCCATGCGTCGGCCTGGTCAGGCTTGCCCACGAGTTCGCCGATGGTGCGCGTGTGGGCCGAGACGTCTTCGAGCGTGTCGGCGTCCATGGTGATGACCTGCGCTTCGGTCGAGTCCTCGATCTGGGGGACGAACTGGCTGTAGACGGCGCTCATGATGATGACGTCGGCGTCGGCGGCGATGAGCTGCTCGATGTTGGGTCCCACCGAGTGGTCCAGGGCGCCCGCCTCGATGCCCTGCCAGGCCTCGGGCTGGCCGCCCGGAAGCGACGGCACGAGCACGGGCTGGACGCCCAGGGCGATGAGCTGGTCGGCGGCGAAGGGCAGCAGGGCGGCCACGCGGGGCGTTTCGCTCGTGGCGGTCTCGCTTGCCGGCTGTTCCGGGGCGAGTTCGGTCGTGGTGGTCGACGCGTGCGGTGGCGAGGTCGGGGCCTGCTCCTCGCACGCGGAAAGCAGGGCGAGGGTGGCGGCGGCACAACACGCGGCAAAACGGGCACTTGCGGGCATGGGCATCGAGGCTCCTGAAGGTGTGACGTGGCGGTGAGCGAGATCGTATCGTGTTGAGACGGAGTCTCAATAGACGGCCGGCCGGGCAGCCGGGAAACCGGCATGCAACTTCGGGGCTGGCAGGGCGTAGTACGGTGTGGGGAACCAGCACTGGCACGGGGATGGCGAAGGGGGCCTGATGGCTTCGAGCAGGTTACGCGGTTTTACGCTGATCGAGCTTCTGGTGGTCATTTCGATCATCGGCGTGCTGATGGGCATCCTGATCCCGGCATTGGCGGGGGCCCGGCTGACGGCCCGTTCGACCGTGGGCGTGGCCAACCTGCGCAGCCTGTCGCAGTTGCTGATGCTGTACGAGCACGAGCAGCGGTTCTTCCCCACGCCCTTTGACCCCGAGACCGACGCCCGGCGGCGGCGCGTGCCCGGTTCGGTGTGGAGCGATGCGCTCCATCCCTCGCAGGACGAGCCGATCTGGAACTTCGAGGTGCCCTCGGCCCCGCAGTGGAGCACCGAGTTCTTCGGCGTGTACTGGTACTCGTGGCTGAGCGATTGGAACGCGCAGGGCGGAAGAGACACCGAGGTGCAGTTTTCGCCGGCCGACCGGCTCGCACTCGATCAACTGGCGCAGTACCGGTCGTTGCAGGACAGCCTCAACGGGCTGTACCTGTATCCCTCGAGCTATTACATGAGCCCGACGATGTGGACGGCGCCGAGCCGATTCGGCGCGGGTGCGCGGGCGGCGATGGGTCCGGGCAGCCTCGCGCCGACGTCGGCGGCCAGCATGGCCCAGCCTGCCGACAAGGTGCTGCTCTGGGAGCGCGCCGACTTTGCGAAGAACAACCGAGTGGCGATCTCCGGCAGCGGCGCAACGCGGCAGAAGATGGCGCCCAGTTGGTGCAATCCGGAGGCCAGGCCCCACGTCGCGACGGGCGACGGCAGCGTGCGACAGGCCGACATGCGCAAGATCGGCGACGCGGCGGCGGACAGAGACGAGTTCCTCCCCGGCGGGCGCATCCAGCCGAGCGACCTGATGCCGCTCTACCCCAGCCGGCGGCCCAGCGGCCTGGACGCATTGGGCGGCGTGGCCGGCACCGACGGCGAGTTCCCGCTGTACTTCTGGGCTACGAACGGGGGGATGCGAGGGGTGGATCTTCCGAAGTAGCGGTGAATCGGGCGAGCTGTTGGCGACGCTGGCGGAGCGTCAGGCGCACCACCTCTTGTGCGTGGCGCATGCGCAGGGCGTGGGTGACGCAGAGCATGGCGACGAGCAAAAGGACCGAGATGGCAACACCCGCGCCGCCGAGGTAGGCCCACAACATGAGGATCGCGATGGGCCAGCATGCCGTGGCGACGGCCGCGGCAAGCTCGGCTCGGGTCCAGCGAGGGCTGTTGCCCGTGCGTTCGATGGTGGTCGAGGCGTGGTCGGCGGTGTTGACGAGCAGGCAGATGGCGGCAATCGCGGAGGTCAGCATCGCAGGGACGACGATGCACCACGTGCCCGCGAGCATGATGAACGCAAAGAACACGGACAGCACGAGCATACCAAGCGGCGCCACGGTGAACACGAACGACCAGAGGATTGCCTTGCGATGCGGCAGATCGAGGTCCATGCGTGCGTTGCGATGGCTGGTCGACAGGCGGGCCAGCGCGATGCAGCCGTAGACGCTGCTGGCGACGAGGCAGACCGCGCCAACGAGCGCGAGCACGCCACTGGCAGGACTGGTGGGAAGCAACGCCTCCAGGAGTACGACCAGAGCAAGCAGCAGCAGGCCGAAGGCGAGGCACGCGTCGACGTGCCAGAGGTCGCGGAAGCGGTCGTGCAGGTGGGCGATGAAGGCCGGGTGGGCTTCGCCGAGGGCGCTGGTTGGCCACGCCGCGGGAGCCGGGAATCCGCACTCGGGGCACCGCGTGCCCCAGGCGAGCCCGCCCAGGTCGTAGCGACAGTCGATGCAGGCGAGGCCTGGGGGCATGTGGCCTTCGTGCTCGGGCGCGACCCAGTGCATCGGCCAGTGTACGTTCGAAACATTTCCGGTCGTGCGAATGGTGTTTCGTTTCTCGCCGACTTCCGATACAATGGAGTGGCAGTGGCTGGAGGGCCCTATGGGCAGGCGTGAGTTCGAAGACAGCTTCGCGGAGGTTGGTCGCAGGATCGATGGCGCGATCAATGCGGGCGGTGAGGCGCGGCGACGGCTCAGCAACCGCATGGCCACCGGCGGGCTGTTCGAGAGGTTCCAACGCACCGGAGACAGGCCGCCGTTGCGGGAGCGCGTGGGCGAGCGCGTGGTGGCGTGGCGTGAGCAGTTCGAGGGTGGCTCGATGAGTCCGAAGCTGGTGCTGGGCGCCTTCGGGGCCGGCGCGGGGCTGGTGCTCGTGGTCGTGCTGGTGCTGGTCTTTGGCTTCGGGATGTTCCGCGGCACGGGGCTGACGGCGGCGGACCTGGAGCGTGACGCCCAGCTGCGAGCCGCCGCCGAGCGGGCCCGGGCCGAGCGCGAAGGGACGCTGAATCCCGCGGCCATGGTGCAGCGTCAGGAGCAGGAGCGCGCGATATCGGCCGAGGCCGAAGCGGCAACGACGGGCACTCGGGATACCTCGATGCGCGGGGTTCGGCCGGGCGGGTGATTTCCGGTGAGTGCGTCAAGCGGCGGTCGTACAATCGAGCCGTGGCCGATGAACCAGTGAGTGACGAAAACTTCTGGACCGAGCAGGAGGATGCCGACGAGCGGGCCGAACGGCTCGCGCGGCTGCTCAAGCGTGCGCGCTCTCTGCCGGCGGCGCCGGGCGTGTACCTGATGAAGGACGCCAGGGACGTGGTGGTGTACGTGGGCAAGGCCCGCAAGCTGCCCGACCGCGTGGCCAGCTACTTCGTGCCGAGCACCGACTTGGGGCCGGCCAAGGGCCCGATGCTCGACGTGGTGCGGGACTTCGAGTTCATCGAGTGCGAGACCGAGTTCGAGGCCTTGCTGACCGAGAACCGGTTGATCAAGGACATCCGCCCGCGGTTCAACGTCCGGCTGACCGACGACAAGACGTTCCCATACCTGGTCGTTACGCAGCGCGAGGACTTCCCGCGGGTGTTCGTGACGCGCAACCCCGCGGGCGTGCGGCCCGATGGCACGACGCCCGAGTACATGAAGGGCGCCAAGGTGTTCGGCCCGTTCGTGAACGCGGGGGCGCTGCGCGAAGCGGTGCAGGTGGCCCAGCGGGTGTTCAAGTTCCGCGATTGCAAGCTGGACATCGTGGAGGGTGATCCGAAGAACAAGTACTTCCGGCCCTGCCTGCTCTACAGCATCGGCCAGTGCACAGCGCCGTGCGCCGACAAGGTGACCCTGACGGCCTATGGCGAGCAAGTGGACCGCTTCGTGCGGTTCATGGGCAGCAAGCGCAGCCAGATGCTGCGCGAGCTGCGCAAGGAAATGGCCGAGGCGAGCGAGAAGCTGGAGTTCGAGCGGGCGGCGGAGCTGCGCGACCAGATCGCGGCGATCGAGAAGCTGGAGGAACGCTCGAGCAAGCGCGATGGCTGGCAGCCCGAAACCGAGATCGGCTACGTCGAGCCCGAGAAGGGGATGCGCAGCCTGCAGAAGACGCTGGGGCTCGACGAGCCGCCGAGGGTTGTCGAGGGCTTCGACATTGCGCACCTGGGCGGCAACGAGACGGTGGCCAGCAAGGTGTGCTTCGTGGATGGGCGGCCGTTCAAGAGCGAGTATCGACGGTACAAGATCAAGGGCACGGGCAACGACGATTATGCATCGATCCGCGAGGTGATCTCGCGGAGGTATCGCGAGGCGGGCGCGGGACACGAGCTGTATCCCGACGTGATCCTGATCGACGGCGGGCTGGGGCAGTTGCACGCGGCGATGGAGGCCTTGCGCGAGATGGACGTGCCGGCGCCCATGGTGATCTCGCTGGCCAAGAAAGAAGAGCTGATCCACGTGCAGGAGCGGAGCGAGCCCATTCGGCTGGGACGCGAGAACTTCGGACTGCGCTTGTGCCAGCAGGTTCGCGACGAGGCGCATCGTTTCGCGCGGCACTACCACCATGTTCTTCGAAGGAAGAAGGTGGTGGGGGAGTAGGCGCTACCGTTGGACGGGAGGATTCGTCATGGCGAACACCACCGGCCCGGTATGGCCAGACATTTCCTACGCCTCGTGGTCCGAGACGGCCAAGGCCCTGCACCTGTATACGCAGGTCGTTGGCAAGGTGCGTCTGGAGCCCACGCCCTGGACCAACCACTCCTGGCACGTGCCGCTGTACGTCAACGGGCGCGGGCTGACGACGTCGATCATGTCCAAGGGTGTTCGCGCCTTCGAGATTCGCTTCGACTTCGTGGACCATGATCTGGTGATCGAAACCGTCGAGGGCGAGGTGCGGCGGATCGGCCTTGGGCCGGGCGCCGTCTCGGCATTCTATCGGGCGGTGATGGATGCGCTCGAGGGTCTGGGCATCGAGATCGACATCTACACGACGCCCAGCGAGATGGCCGACGCCATTCCGTTCGAAGAGGACACGGCGCCGCGGCCCTACGACGCGGCGGCGGTCGAGCGGTTCTGGCGGGCGCTCGTGCAGATGGACCGCGTGTTCAAGCGGTTCCGCGCGGGCTTTACCGGCAAGTGCAGCCCGGTTCACTTCTTCTGGGGCAGCTTCGACCTGGCCGTCACGCGCTTTTCGGGTCGGACGGCGCCGCCGCACCCCGGCGGCGTGCCGAACTTTCCCGATTGGGTGGCGCGCGAGGCGTACTCGCACGAGGTCAGCAGCGCGGGCTTCTGGCCCGGCAACGACGATGCCGACGCGGTGTTCTACTCGTACGCGTACCCAAAGCCCGATGGCTTCGAGAAGGCGCGCGTGCAGCCCGAGGCCGCGACGTGGTCGGACGAACTGGGTGAGTTCGTGCTGCCCTACGCGGCGGTGCGCGAGGCGAAGGACCCCGAAGAGGCGCTCATGGCGTTCCTCGAGAGCACGTACGCCGCGGCGGCGGACCTGGCTGGGTGGGACCGCGAAGCGCTCGAATGCGACCTGCCCGCCGATGCGCGGAAGGCGCACGCGGGTCGTTAGGCCGACTTGGCGTGCTCTTTGGGCACGGGGCGCTCGTGCGTGCTTACGGCATCGCTCGGCATCTCGTCGAGGATGAGCTGGCCGATGGTCGGTGCGTGCTCGACGGGCTTGCCCTTGGCGTCGGTGAGCGGCGTGCCATCCAGGCGCTTGATGATGGGCGTGGGGTTGGCGCGCTCGTGGGCTTCGAGCTTGCGCTCCAGCTCGGCCTGCTTCTTGTCGTCCAGCTCGCTCCACTTGCCGCGGCCGCGGCACTTGGGGAAGCGGCTGCAGCTCAGCCACGGGCCGCGGGCGCCGCTGCGCAGGTTGAGCGGTGCTTCGCAGGTGGGGCAGGGCAGGTCGGTCTCGACCGGCGGGACCGAGGGCGCCACGATGTGGCCCTTCTTGTCGATGTTCAGGATGAGTCCATCCTCGGGGCTCTCGCCCTCGGCCAGGTCGGTGGCGATGAACGGGCCGAAGCGGCCGGTGCGGTGCACCATCGGCCGGCCGGTCTTGGGGCAGCGTACGTCGACGTACTCGATCGGACGCGGCTTGCCGTGCGTGTCCACCGGGCAGGCGTAGTTGCAATCGGGGTAGTTGGAACAGCTCAGGAAGCGGCCGTTCTTGCCGAAGCGATAGACCAGCTCGGCCCCGTCGCGCGGGCAGAGGTAGTCGCTGGGCTGCACCTCGGCCTTGGCGTGCTGGAGGTTCTCCAGGGCGTGCTCGAGGCTTTCCCTGAAGGGCCCGTAGAACTTCTCGAGCATGTCGATCCAGTCGAGGTGCTCTTCTTCGATCTTGTCCAGGTCGGCTTCCATCTGGCGGGTGTAGCCCAGGTCCATGATGCGGGGGAACGCTTCGATGAGCTTGTCGGTGACGACTTCGCCCAGGTCGGTCGCATAGAAGCGGCGCTCGCGCTGCTCGACGTACTTGCGGTCCTGGATCGTCTGCACGATGCTTGCGTAGGTGCTGGGCCGGCCGATGCCCTCGCTCTCGAGCGTCTTGATGAGGCTCGCCTCGGTGTAGCGTGCGGGCGGCGTGGTGAAGCGCTGGCGCGGGTCGATGCCGAAGGCGTGCAGCGTTTCCTGCTCCCTGATGGTCGACAGCGTGGCCTCGTCGCTGGAAGTGGGGACGCCGGCGACCTTGTAGAAGCCGTCGAACACGAGCACGCGGCCGGTGGCCTTGAAGGTGAGTGTGTCCGATTTGCCACCATAAATAAGGATCGTCGTCGCGTCCCACTGCGCGTTGCTCATCTGGCAGGCGACGAAGCGCTGCCAGATGATCTCGTAGAGCCTGGCCTGGTCGGGCTTGAGGCTCTTGCGCACCATGTCGGGCGTGTAGGCGACGTTGGTGGGGCGGATGGCCTCGTGGGCCTCCTGCGCGCTCTTGTTGCTGCTGCCGAAGAAGTTGGGCTTCTCGGGGAGGTACGTGTCGCCCCAGGTCTTCTTGATGTGCTCGCGCGCCATGCTCAGCGCTTCGCCGGCGATGTGCGTCGAGTCGGTACGCATGTAGGTGATCAGGCCGACCGGTCCCTCGCCGGGGATGTTGACGCCCTCGTACAGGCCTTGGGCGGCGCTCATGGTGCGGCGGGCACCGAAGCCAAGACGCGTGCTGGCGGCCTGCTGCAGCGTCGAGGTGATGAACGGCGGCGGCGGGCGGCTGCTGGTGCGCTTCGTTTCGATCGAGCGCACCGTCCACGGCATGCTCGGGTCGGGCGTGCCGGTGATGGTGCGCAGCCAGCGCGCCGGGCCGCGGCCGGTTTCGTCCTCGGTCACGTGGGTCTTGACGTCGCTCAGGCCGGCCTGCTCGAGCATCTTCACCACGCTGGGCGTGATGTCGCAGGTGTGGGGCTTCTTAAACTTCTCGGCGCTGACGGCGGCCTCGGCGTCGTCGTCGAGCTTGCCCTTCTGGAGGATCTCGAACTTCTCGCCGTTCACCTCGACGAGCTCGGCGCGCAGGCCGTCGTGCTTGGCCAGCCATGCATTCTGGGCCTTGATGCTGGGCGGGTTGCCCTTCTCGTCTTTGCTCGCCAGCAGCTTGGCCCACTGGGGGGCCAGCGAACGGGCGGCGTCTTGCGTGCCGGCGAAGCTTGCGGTGATGCTCCAGGATTCGTCTGGAACAAAGACGCGGATCTCACGCTCGCGCTCGACCACCAAGCGCACGGCCACGCTCTGTACGCGGCCGGCGCTCAGGCCTCGGGTGACCTTCTTCCACAGCAGGGGCGAGACCTGGTAGCCCACGATGCGGTCGAGGATGCGGCGGGCCTGCTGGGCGTTGACCTTGTCGACGTCGATCGGATGCGGGTTGTTGAAGGCCTTGGCGATCTCGGCCTTGGTGATGGCGGCGAAGACCACGCGCTTGGCGTCCTCGGCGTCGATGCCGATCTCCTGCGCGAGGTGCCAGGCGATGGCCTCGCCCTCGCGATCGAGGTCGGTCGCGAACCAGACGCTGCCGCCCTCGCTGGTCGCGTCGGTCGCGGCCCGCTTGAGCTCGCGCATCACCGCTTCCTTGCCGCTGAGCACGCGGTAGGTTGGGGTGAAGCGCTTCTCGAGGTCGACGCCGGGCACCGGACTCTTGTCGCCCTTGTCGGCCTTCTCGGGCAGGTCGCGCACGTGGCCCACGCTGGCCAGGACGACGTAGTCGTCGCCCAGGTACTTATTGATGGTCTTGGCCTTGCTGGGGCTCTCGACGATGACCAGGTCCTTGCCCTTGGCCTGCCCGGCCTTGTAGCCCGTGCCCCGGCTGGTGCGACCACGCCCACCCCCACCGGCCCGGCTGGCGGTCTTCTTGGTGACCTTCTTGCCGACCTTCCTGGAGGTCTTCTTGGTGGTGGTCTTCTTGGAGGTCTTCTTGGCCATGGAGTTCGCTTCGGGGCAAGTGGGTAGTTTCCCCGCGGTTCGGGTGGTCGCAGACACGGAAGGAGCCGGCCGCGGCATTGTCAAGCGCCGGCCCGCCCCGGGGCGTGCGATGTCCTTCCATCGGCCCAGAACCCCCGCCGAGCCCGCCGATATTCGCCCCGGCCGGAGAGATGGCGTGTTGGCAGCCTGTCGGCAACGTGTGGTCAATCGGCCATAAAGCATGCTAAGACAATGGCTTGCGACATCTCGCCGGCGTCCTGGCCATCGGGATGGATCGCCAGGCGTTTGGGCGTTTCGCCCGGCCCGGCGGCCAATCGGCGCAGCCAGGTGCGCTGGTTCTTGGCGAATCGGCGGGTCTCGATCTTCGTCCGCTCGATGGCGTCGTCGAGGGAAAATCCGGATTGACTCGGTCCGGTGAGATATGCCGCGACCTGCTTCGTGCCCAGGGCCTGGCCCGCCTGGGGGCCGAGGTTTCCCGAGTCCAGCAGCCGGCGGGTCTCCTCGACCAGCCCCTGCTCGACCATCTGCTTCACCCGGGCGTTGATGCGGCGGTTGATGGCCTGCGTCTCCCAGTGCAGGGTGACCAGCAGCAGCCGATCGGCGAGGGGGTTCGTGTTGCTGTCCCACTGGCCCTGGTGCTCGCTGATGGGCGTGCCGGTGAGGCGGAAGACCTCCAGCGCGCGGATGGTGCGGCGCTCGTCGGCGGGGTGGATGCGCTGGGCGGCCCTGGCGTCGACGCGCTCGAGCTCGGCCCGGCGTTCGGCGGCGGGCATCGCGCGGAGTTCTTCGCGCAACGCTTCGTCGGCGGGCGGGCCCTCGAAGAGGCCGTCGATCAGGGCCTTGATATAGAGGTGCGTGCCGCCGGCGACGATGGGCCAGCCGCCCCGTGATTCGATCTCGTCGATGGTCTGCGTCGCCAACTCAAGCCACTGGGCGACGGTGAAGGGCTCCGTTGGCTCGACGATGTCGATCAGGTGGTGCTCCACGCCCTGGCGTTCTTCGAGGGACGGCTTGGCGCTGGCGATGTCGAGCCCGCGGTAGACCTGGAACGCGTCGGCGGAGATGACCTGCGCCGCGCCCCTCGACACGAGCTCCCGCGCCTCGGCCAGCTTCGAGCAGGCAATCGCCAGGCTCGTCTTGCCGCCGGCTGTTGGGCCGGCGATGACGGGGATGCGGGGGCGGGCGTTCACGGCAGAAAGATAAACAGGGCGGCCCGGATCGTCGCGGCGTGGGCAAGCGCCGGCAATCCGAGCGCTCTGATGGTCCGAGAATGCGCACTCTCTGGTGATCCGTGCCCCCGGCGCGGCCACCAGAGGCCACGAATCGTCCGCGCGAGCGCACGAAATGACGATTCGTGCGCTCGGCTGGGCGGAACGGACGCTCGGCGGGAGGATCCTGGGGGCGTTGACTGGGGCGATACGCTTGGCGATGACCCGGCGGCACCGCATGCTGACATGGCGGATGGTGCTGGCGGCGCTGCTGGTGGGGGTGGTGCTGGCGGTGGTGAGCGTGCCGGTGGCGGCGGTGATAGCCGCGAATACGCGGAATTCGGGCCCGGGATTGATGGGTTTCTATCTGGGCGCCGATCACGTGGTACTCGTGTACAAGTTCGAGCATCCCGCCAGTGTGCGGTGGCTGAGCAACTGCTATCCGCCGGATGACGTCTTTGACGCAAAGCCGGGCGATCCCAGGCCCGCATTCGCACGCACACGCTACACGGCCTCTGCGGACAGGGTGGAGTGCTGGCGGGCGGGCTGGCCGGCGATCGCCGCACAAGGGCGGATTGTTACACGATATGGCGAGGCGAGTGCCAAACATTCGCAAGGCTTGCTTGCTGCGACCCTCGCTGGCAAGGACATCGCCTTTCCTTGGCGCCCGATCTGGCCCGGCTTACTCGCCAACACCCTCTTCTACGCCGCGCTCGCGTTGACGCCGATGGCACTGCTGCGCTGGCGGCGCACGCGGCGGCGGCGGGCGCGGGGGTTGTGCGTGGCGTGCGGGTATGCGTTGGGGGAGCGGGTTTCGGCGTGCCCGGAGTGTGGGCTCGAATCGCGGCCGTCTTGACGAACCCCTCGCATGAGCGAGGGGGCATGATAGCGCGGGCGCGGCTCGTGTTGCCGTACCCCCTGCCTCACGGCAGGGGTTCGTAAGAAGGGCTACTTCGGGAACCGCAGCTCTCGCCCGAAGAAGTTCAGCTTCATCGCCGCCTTGGCTCTTGCGAGCGTGTCTTCCGCCACCGCGTTCGCTTTGGCCGCGTGCTCGCGGAGGATCTCGAGCACAACCTTGTCGCCCGCCTCGCCCGCGAGCTCGGCGCGTTTCTCCCTGATGGGCGCGATCAGCTCGTCGATGGCCTGGGCGACCTCGACCTTGATGTGGCCGTCGCCGATGTTGTCGCCGGCGGCGTACCTGGTTTCGAGTTCCTTGACTCTGGTTTCGTCGCGGATGAAGGCGCGGACGTACTCGAACAGGGCGTTGTCGATGTCGCCGGGCTCGTCCATGGTCTGCCGGCCGGTGTAGAGCTGGCCCATCTTCTTCTTGATCTGCTTGAAGGTGTCGGTGAGGAAGATGGCGTTGTTGAGGCTCTTGGACATCTTCTGCTTGCCGTCGGTGCCGACGAGCCTGCCGATGCGTCCCATTTTCGCGGCGGGGATCGGGAACACGCCGCCGAGTGATTCGTGTTCAGCATCCTCGGCGTGCGGGTCGACGCCGCAGTAGACCTGGTTGAAGCGGCGCGCCGCCTCGCGGCACATCTCGATGTGGGCGACCTGGTCTTCTCCGACGGGGATGAGCTGCGGCCGGAACGCGAGGATGTCGGCGCACTGGCCGACGGCGTACATGGGGAAGCCAAACGAGTACGTATCGCCCAGGTCCTTGTCCTTGATCTCGGTCTTCAAGGTCGGGTTCTTCATCACGCGGTTGAAGGGCAAGAGCATCGCGAAGAACCATGTGAGCTCGGCGATGGCGGGGACTTCCGTTTGCAGGACGAAGGTGCTGCGCTGCGGATCGATGCCGACGGCCAGCCAGTCCTTGACGATCTCGAAGGTGCTCTCGCGGATGCCCTCGGGCTTGTCGGCCCTGGTCGTGTACGCGTGCATGTTGGCGATGAGGAAGTAGCAGTCGTACTCGTCCTGCGACGCAACGCGGCTCTCGAGGCTGCCCACCAGGTGCCCCAGGTGGAGCTGGCCGGTGGGGGTGTCGCCGGTGAGGATGCGGGCCCTTCCAGGGGGGGTATGGCTGGTCATAAGCGTGGAGGGTAGGAAGGGCGTGCGGCCGTCTTCTCGAAGTCTCCATCGTGATCCGGGCGGAACTCGGTACAATGCCCGCAGGAGGTAACGCATGCGGAGATGGATGATCGCCCTCGGTGCGTCGGTAGCGATGGCCGGTCAGACCCTCGCCCAGGATCGCGAGATCAGCCGGGTGGTTGAGGCCGAGGCTTTCTCGTTTGTGTCCGACGACCCGTTGTTCGACCGTGACTTGGTGACTTCGATGGAGCCTGGAGACTTTGTCGAGTCGGTTTCGGCCCTGGCAGCCATCCCGCCCTTCGCGTCCAATCGGTCACGCGCCGAGCAGACCAGCGTGTTCGAGCCCGATCCCGATGGCGACGTGATCGAGGCGTCCGGTTCGGCCGTCGCGCAGCTCTTCATCCAGGGATCTGGTGATGCGTATGCCACGAGTTGGTACCGCGTGCGGTTCGTCACCGCCGCTTCGGCAACGCTGCTCATCGAGGACTTCGAGCTGCTGGTCGATCGCGCGTTCGATGGCGAGGTCTCGCGCGATCGCCCCGGCGATGCGGGCGCGTCGATCCGACTGCACAACACCGACACGTTCGAGATCGAGTTCGAGGTCGAGGCCGTGCTGGATGACATCGGGACGCGGCTGCTGCTGCGGCCCGTGGCGCCCATCGAGGTCGACCTCGATCCCGGCGCGTACGAGCTACGTATCGCGGCGACGGCACGCGACCAGACCGAGGGCTTCGAAGAAGTCAGCGACAGCCTGGCCGCCGCGAGCTACTTCTTCGAGGCGACGCTCTTCGAGGCCGGGGCGTGCATTGCAGATCTCGACGGCGACGGCGCGCTGACCCTGTTCGACTTCCTTGCGTTCCAGACCCTGTTCGACGCGGGCGATCTCGCCGCGGACTTTGACGGCGATGACGAGCTGACGCTCTTCGACTTCCTTGCGTTCCAGAACGCGTTTGACGCCGGGTGCCCCTAGGCGAAGCTTGGAACACGCCATAAGAAAGGCCGCCCGAGGGGCGGCTGTCTTGCAATTGGAGGGTTGTCTGTCCTCGCTGCGTTCAGCAGCCCGCGTCGAACTCGTTCTGGAAGGCCAGGAAGTCGAACAGCGTCAGTTCGCCGTCCTCGTCGAAGTCGGCGGCCAGGTCGCCCGCGTCGAAGAGGTTCTGGAACTCGAGGAAGTCGAAGAGGGTCAGCTCGCCGTCGCCGTCGATGTCGGCGCGGCAGCCGCCGACATCGAGCAGGTTGGGCGTGTAGGCCGCCCCGCCGGTGGGGTTGGGGGCGATGGGGCTGCCCGCGGGCGCGGGGTAGGGCGAGTCGGCCGTGGAGAACGTGCCGTCGGCGAGGTTGTAGATGTGGTGCACGCCGCCGTTGGCGTCGGCGTTGTCGGTCAGCAGGAAGACCTCGCCCCCGCCGGCGGCCAGGCCGTCGACGTCGGTGACGATATCGGGGAATCGCACGACCTCGGTCAGCCCGGCGGTGGGGTCGAGCGGATCGACGCTGTAGATCCAGCGGCCGCCGGTTTCGTCGTCGTCGGCCAGGTAGATCAGCCCGTCGTCCTCGTTGAAGTCGATGCCGCCGATGGTGTAGGTGCTGCTGGTGTCCTGGTAGTCGAGCACGAGCGTGAGCACGCCGGTGGCCAGGTCGATGGCGAAGAGGCCCTCGGGCTGGCCACCGCTGCCCAGCGTGCGCGTGCCATAAAGGATGCCGGTGTCGGTGTCGTAGGCCAGGCCGTCGATGGAGATGTCGTTGCCGGCGGCGTCCTGGGTCTCGACGAGCTTGGTGGGGTTGAACAGGTCGTCGTAGCTGAACTCGTAGACGTCGTCGTTGGGACCGTTGCGCACGGTGGCGAAGAAGCGCCGGTTGCGATCATCGCCGGCCAATCCCGTAAAGCCGGGCGCGGTGGCGGGCAGGCCCAGGTCGGTCTCGATGTCGAACAGGAGCGTGTTGGTGTCGCCCAGGTTGAAGTAGGCCTCGGGCTGGTTCTCGCCGAAGACGGGCTTGGTGATGCCGGTGGTGAATTGTGCGTGGGCGGCGGTGGCAAGGCCGGCCGCGGCGGAAATGGTTGCAATGGTGCGCATGATGGATGCCTCTCTTTCTCGGACCATACTGGGTGTCGCCATATTGGTTGTCGCACTGTCTCGTGCGACCTGAAGGTACCACGTGGAACGGGCCGGTCCGCATCGATGTTCCGGCGTTGGCGACAATCATCGCGCCGCGCGGGGAGTTGCCGAGCGGTCTGAGAGCGATCACATGATTTGTTCGGCGTGGGTCGGGGCTATGCGTCCGGCCGGGCGCGCATCCACGAAACGATGGCGTCCAGATGGCAGGTCGATGACGCGGCACTTCCGTCGTGCTTGCGCGCCACGGCAATCAGGAACTGGGGTTTGCCCCCGCCGCCGGGCCATCGCTCGTCGCGGGCGGCCACGGGGTCGATCGGCCACATCCCAGGAGGCAGGTCGGGGCTGTAGACCTCGTCGGTGGGGTTCTGGCCGATCCAACGCTCGATCGTCCAGCCGCTCTCGATCATCGCGCCGAAGTCCGCGAAGCCGAAGTCGTGGACGTGGTGGGGCGTGGGGCCCAGCCGGTTGGGCGTACTGATGACCAGGCGCCCGCCGGGCCTGACGATGCGTCGCAACTCGACGAGCAGGCCCGTGGCGTCCGGCACGTGCTCGATGGTCTCGAAGCTGGCGGCCAGGTCGTAGGCGTTCGAGGCGAGCGGCGTGTTGCAGGCGTCGGCGGCGTGGAACGCGCACGCGCCCGCGCAGCCGTGCACGCGCGAAGCGTAGTCGACGGCGTTGGCGTCCAGGTCGACGCCGTCGGTCCGTGCGCGGGCGATTATGTGCAAGAGGCGCGAGCCATAGCCAGTCCCGCTGGCGACGTCGGCGATGCGTTCGGCCCCGTGCTGCCTGGCGATCTCGGCGGCCAGCTCGTACCGGCGGGCGTGCAGCTCGGTTCGGGCGGGCGGGATGATCGCTTGCAGCGCATCGTGCCGCTCGCTGCGGTTGGTCACAAGCCAGCGGGCGTCCTCGAGCGAGAGCCCGCCGGCCACGAGGCGTTCGATCGTGGCGTCGGCTTCCCAGATCGTGTCGTCGGGCACGTAGAGCGAAACGATGCGCACGGGGGTGCCGGCGAAGACCGATCGGGCACGCTCGCCGACGGCCTCCTCGTGCTCGGTGGTGCTCAGGACGACCGCCTGGAAGGTCGGGTCCTGCGCAGCCTCGCCGGGCGAGAGCACCGGCACGCCGGCGATGGCCTCACGCGTGGGCTGGTCGTCGAGCACCGCCGTGACGCGAATGCCGTGCATGAGCCAGGGCTGGCGGATGACGGCGCGCGTGTGGCGGCCGCCGGGGTACAGGGCGATGCGGGTGACGCCGCTCATGGCCAGCCAGGCGGCGGTGCGGTCGAGCAGCCGCTCGCGGAGCTGGGGCACGACGGCCAGGCGCGGGGCCTTGGGCTGCCAGGTGGGCGCGTCGGTACGGTCGTTCTTCGATTCGTGGGTGTGCAGGGCGCTCACGGGAGGGGTCATCGGCCATCTTCTGGTGCTGGCACGAACGCGGGGCCGATGGACGGGGCATGTCCGCACTCCCCGCTGTCCGTGCGCCCGCAGGTTCCGGCCCGGCACTCCAGGCCGCCGCCGCGCTGTGGCCCGAGGCGCAGCGGGCGTGGGACCTGACCGGCGGCGTGCTGGAGGGCGTGGGTCCGTTGCTCGCGGAAACCCTGCCCACGCCCCGGGGCGGCGCGATCTGGCCGCCGGAAGATCTCTTCGCACCGCCGGTGGTCATCGTGGGGGCCACGTCGATCGAGCTGATTGCGCGGGCGATTACCGAGCGCACCGGCTCGCTGCAATACCTGCCCCGGGTGATGGTGATCGAGCCCAGGGCCGAGGCGGCGCTGGCCGGACTCGCGCGGCTGGGGGAAACCGCGGCACGCGACCTGCTCGCGGCGCCCGGCGTCGAGTGGTTCGTGGGCCCGGCGGCGATGGAGCGGCTGGAGCGTTGGCTCGTCGAGCACGTGGACAACCCCCTGCCCAAGAGCGTCATCGACAACGGGGCGTCCGGAGGCGCGGCCGCCGGCGTGGCGAAGCTGCTGGGCGAGGCCCACGCGCGCCAGCAGGCGGTTATGCGAGAGCACGGCGCCACGCTCCGCCAGTGGGCCAACAGCCGCGAGAAGCGGACGGCCATCGCCGAACGCTGGCGCACGGCCGAGTCGCTTCGGCTTCTCGTCACCACGTCGCGCTATTCGACGTACATGTGGCCCTCGGCGGCCGACTTCGTCGAGGCGCTCAATTCATCGGGCCACGACGCCCGGCTGCTGGTCGAGCCGGATGACCATACCAAGCAGACCCAGCTGCACTACACGCGGGCAATCATCGACTTCGAGCCCGACGGCGTGGTGCTGCTGAATTACCTGCGCCCGCACCTGGGGCCGGTCGTGCCGCCGCACGTGCCGGTCGTGACGTGGTCGCAGGATGCGATGGGCCACTACTTCATGGGCGGCCAGCTTGCGCGGAGCGGCCCGCGGGACTTCGTGGTCGGCATGCTCTATCCCGAGCTGCGCGATCGCCTGGGCGTGCCCGAGGAGCGCATGCTGGGCTGGCTGAACCCCGTCTCGCCAACCAAGTTCCATGGTGGGGCGATGGCTGGCGGGCATGAGCACCTTCGCTGCGACGTGGCGCTCATGACGCGGCACAGCGAGCCGCCGGCGCAATACGTTCGTCGCGTATACGACCAGGGCGGCGCAGCGAGCGCGTACGGCCGGGCCATCCTGGAGTTGGAAGAACGCGTTCCGGAGGCCATGTCGCGATCGGAAGCGCAGCAGCGATGGCTCGTGCACGAGCTGCGCGTCGAGTGTGAGGCGGCGCTGCGGGCGAGCAGCACGCGCCCGCCGGCCGGCGCGATGGTCGAGGGCCTGCTGCAGCAGATCGCCTATCCGCTGGCCGACCTGCACTTCCGCCAGCAGGCGGCGCGGTGGGCGGCCAGCGTGTGCGGGCAACGCGGCTGGCGGTTGCACCTGTACGGCAAGGGCTGGGACGATCATCCCGAACTTGCGGCGCATGCGCGGGGGGAGTTGACGCACGGCGAAGAGCTGCGTGCTGCCTACCAACTGGCGGGCGTGACGATCCACGCCTCGGTGCGCGGCCAGAACCACCAGCGCGTGGCCGAGGCGGCGATGAGCGGCGGGCTGCCCATCGTGCGTTGCACGTTCGAAGACCTGGATCGCGCGCGCTGGTACCAGCTCAACGCGATGGTGGGCGCGGTCGAGCCCGATGGCCAGAGCGACGATGGCCGGCCGCTCTACGCCATCGCCAACCACGCCGGACTCATGCGCGTCGCGGCGCTGTGGGGGCGCTGCGGGCTGGTGCTCGGCGAGGGCGGCATGGTCGGCCCGACGCATCGAGAGATGGCGATCCTCAAGGACTGCCCGCTGGGCAAGCCCAGGTTGCCGCATGAAGACCCGGCGTGGCCGCTCATCGACGTGGGCACGGTGGGCTTTGCCAGCGAGGCGGAGCTTGAAGCGATCGTCGAGCGGTCGATGGATCCGGCGTGGCGCGCCGGCTGGTCAACGGCCATGGGCGCGCGGGCGCGCGAGCGTTTCGGGATGGATCGCTTCGCGCACGACGTGGTCGAGCTGGTGCGCGGCAGCTTCCGATAGATCAACCAGTTCTGTCGGCAGGCCGGTGGCGCGGTAGCGCGGCAGGTCGCGCTCGTGCAACGCGAGCAGCGCGTCTGGCCGCAGGCGATCGATGCCGGCGTGGAAGGCGTGTGCGGGCAGGCCAACGTGGGTCGTTGGTTCGATGGCGCCGTCGTCGATCCAGCCGACGATGGGGGCGCCGTGACGGATGGGGGCGATGAGCACGGGGGTGCGTTGGTCGTGGGCGACGACGGCAATGCGGGTGCAACCTTGGGCGGCCAAGCGATCGATGGCGCGCTGGGCCGCGTACACCCCGGCTTCGACCAGACCGTTGGGCGAGACGGCGACGCCCAGGCCGCGATCGCGCCATTGCTGGACGAGCGCCGGGTCCGGGCGCGGCGCGGCGGCGCGCACGAGCACGGCGTCGCACTCGGTACCTGGTGCATCGAGAGCGATGCGCTCGTAGCCGGCGTGTCGCAGCTCGCGCTCGAACCATGTGTCGGCGGCGGTCTCGTCGTCGGGCCAGCGCGGCGCCCAGGGCCACCGCTCGATGGATCGAACGGCGTGGTCGGTGCGCTGGGCCAGGCGGGAGTCGTCGCAGCGCACGCCACGGGCAGCGAGCTGCGCGGCCAGGGGCAGGGCGCAGTCGTCGTCGAAGGTGATCTGCGTGGGCGCGAGCAGGAGGGCGGCCTCGAGGATTGCCTGTGCACGCTCGTGCATGGCGAGCGTGGGGTCGGGCACGACCTCACGGGCGCGTGGGTGGTGCAGCGCGGGCGTGCGGGCGTCGGCGAAGTTCAGGGGGCTCAGCCCGATGCACAGCAGATGATCGCGCGGGCGCGTGCGCATCGCGGCGAGCGCGGCGTCGACCATCGGCGGGCGCGGTTGCTCGTGGTCGCAGAGGGCGAGGTAGAGCGTCTCGCACGGAGCGGGCGCGACGCGTACGCGGGCCATGGAGGCGACGGGGTTGGTGTTGCCGGTCCGGCGCGCGTTCACCAGTTCGTGCGCGACGTTCGCCCCGGCGTCCGGCGTGTGGAGCTGCGCGAGGATGGTGCGTTGGCGTTCCAGGTCGGGATCGGCCAGGAGCGCGTCGAGCGTGCCGGCGACGGTGCGCATGTGCTCGATGGGCAGGTCCGCGATCACCGAGTCGTCCAGCGCGTCGGCCCAGATCCACGCCGCGGGGACCCACAGCGGCCAGGGGTGGGGGTGGGCGATCGCGGTAGGCACGCCGGCGAGCATGGATTCGACGGCCAGCGTGCTCGCGGTGGTGATGGTGGCGCGGGCGCCGGCGAGGGATTCGGTGAGCGGTGCGGTGTCGCGTGGTACGTTCAGGTCATGCGTGAGCGCGGCGTCGATGCGCCAGCGGATGGGCAGGTGGCGGGCTCGAACCTGATCGCGCAGCTCGTGCAACATCGTGCGCACGCGGGCGAGGGCGTCGTCGTCCATCGCGGGCGTCAGTGCGGTGGCGACCAGGAGCCACTGGTTTGGCTCGGTGCGGGTACGTGCGTCGGCGAGTTGGGCCTCGAAGCCGTCCAGCCGCGGCAACCCCGTGGTTGCAACGGCGTTGCCCAGGTCGGCGAGGATGTGGGCCTGCAGCGGGCCCATCGCCAGCACGCGGTCGTGGGGGGTTCGCTGGAGGTGGTCGGGGCCCAGCCAGGGGTTGCGCATCGTCGCGGCGTGCTCGACGATGCCGTCGACCAGCAGCACCGTGGGGATGCCCATCTCTCGCGCGAGGCGCGTGGGGGCCAGGTGGGCGTTGTGGCTCAGGTCGGCGAAGGCGATCGCGCGGGCGCCCTCGAGTACCTCAGTGATCGCGTGGTGCCCGAAGCGCATCTCTCGATCCCAGAGGCGTTCATACAACACCTCGACGCCGCGTGCGTTCAGTGCGTCGGGCACGCCGGCGAACTGGTCGAGCGGGCGGCGGCTGGCGAACAGGACGATCTGGCCCGAGCGCGCGGCCACGGCTCAGGCGCTCGCGGGGGCGGCGAAGACCTGACCGGCCCTGGGGGGCGGCGCGCTGCGGACGGCCGCGAGGAAGCCGGCGGCGCGGGCGGCCATCCGCCAGCCGCGGGCGCTGGCGAACAGCTCGCGGATGTTGGTGCTGAAGACCGGCTTGCGGGCGATGGCCTCGAACCGCGCGTACGCGTCGATGGCGTCGTCGGTCATGAGCGCGCGGGCGTCCTCGATGGACTGGGTGGAGCCGTCGAAGCGATCACCGAACACCGCCGAAGCGCACGCCTCGTTGACGCGGTGCAGTTGCAACGCCTGGTGGCCCAGCAGCGCCTCGCGGGCGAGGATCTGCCCGGGCTCGTAGCGGTGGTGGTGCGTCGCGCTCGCCTCGGGGCGGTAGAGCACGGGGGCGCGGTGCTCGGTCGTGACGCGGTAGGCCCACTCCAGGTCGTCGAACATCGGATGCGCCAGGCCGTCATCGAACGCGGCGCAGATCGAGCGCGGCACCGAGAGATTGAGCGTCCACGCGTGGCGGAAGCCCCAGTCGCGGTCGCGCTCGACGCCGTTCATGTCGCTGTAGAAGAACAGCAGCGCCGTCTCGCGGGTCATGCGGTCGAGCACGCGGTCGTCGGTGGGCACGGCGAAGGGGGCATCGCCCAGGACGAGCTTGGGCGCCCCGTCGCGGTGGGCGGCCCGGTGGTGATCGATGAGCCGCGGGCAGGGCACGACGTCGTCGTTGAGGAAGAGCACGAGCTGGCCGTCGGCGACCTCGAGACCCCGATTGCGGGCGGCGGCGGGGCCCGCGGGCTCGCCGGTCACGATCGTGACCGAGCCGTCGCGGGCGAAGGGCGCCAGGTCGGCCGGGGCGTCGGGGCCGTCGATGCTCGCCACGATGGCCAGCTTCGCGTCGCGCTCGGCCAGCAGCGAGGCGATGCAGCGGGCCAGGGCCCCATCGGCCCCGCCCCGGCTCGGGATGATCGCCGTCACGCGCATGCGAAGGGTCTAACGGCCGATTCGCGCGGCGGGCTCTACAAATGGCGGCTATCCGGCCGTGGCGAACAGCCCGCCGGCGACGGTCCGCTCGTGGTCCAGCAGCCAGCGCTTGCGCTCCAGGCCCCCGCCGTAGCCATGCAAACTGCCATCGGCGGCGACCACCCGGTGGCACGGCACGACGATCGCCAGCCGATTCGCCCCGTTGGCCGCGCCCACGGCCCGGCTGGCCCCCGCGTCCTTGCCGATCATGCGGGCGAGGTCGCCGTAGCCGACGGTCGTGCCGTAGGGGATCGCCAGCAGGGCGTTCCACACGCTGGTCTGGAAGGCCGTGCCGGCGAGCTCGAGGGGCACGGTGAATTGCTTCAGGTCGCCCACGAAGTAGGCGGTCAATTCCCGGATGAGCAGGGCCAGCGCCGGGCACTCGGGCGGGTCGACGCTGGGCCGCACCTGCGCATCGAACATGGTGGCCAGGGCGTCCAGGGCCGCCCCCTGCCGGTGGCCGAACTCGACCAGGCACACGCGGGGACCATCCAGGTCCGTGATCGAGGCGAGGGTCAGCTCGCCCACGGGGCTGGGAATGGTCGTGGTCGTCAGGGTGGCGGCTTCGGTGGCCATACCGAACAGTAGCCTGTCAAACGGGCCCGCGATGGGGCCGATGGCGGCCCGGCCACGGACAACGGGCCGGGGGAATACGCACCCCGGCCCATCGCCCGTCTCGTGGTTGTCCATGGCACGGGGGAAGAGACCCCCCCGCGGAGCGTCTGGGCCCCGCCGCGGAGCGCCCGGGCCCCGCCGCGGAGCGGCTCAGCCGGCTTCCTTGCCGCTGGTTTCCGTGGGCGCGATGGCGCCCGCGGTTGCCTGCTGATTCCCGCCGGCCCCGAAGGGCAGGGCGACGGGCGTCGAGAAGGCGCTGATGCCGCTGGGGCGCTCGGCCCGGACGCGGTAGTGCACGCCCGCCACGCCGCTGGGGGTGGCCTGGTCGACGAACTTGCGCTCGTAGACCCAGTCGACCGAGGCCCAGGGCGTGATGGCGCCCTGGCTGGTCACCACGCGGCGCTGGATGCGCCACGTCGTCCCGCCGTAGCGGGTGGACTCGAACGTAAGAACGGCCCGGCCCTCGGTGTCCAATGTTACCTTGAGGTCGGTGGGCACGGCGGGCTCGGGCAGCTCGCCGGGGGTCTTGGGCGGGTCGATCTGGGCCGCGGCGTAGACCGCGTCGGGATCGGCTTGCTGCACGGCGAAGCCGCGGATCTTGCGAACGAGGTCCTGGGCCAGGCTGCGGTTCTCCTCGGCCGCGGTGTGCCACGTGACGGTGGCGGCCTTGGCCGCGTTGACCGCCGCGACGCGGGAATCCAGTGCACTCTGGGCCGATCCGCTGGAGGCGACCAGCGCCGCGGCGTCCTCGGGAGCAAGCCCGATGAGCGCGGCGTTGTCGGTCCACAATTGCTTACGGGCCTCGGTGAACTGGAGGGACGCCCGGTCGCCGCCGGGCACGGTCGTGCGTTGTCCAGACATGATGCGTTCCGCCTTTCTTATGATCGGGCCGGATGCAAGTTCGCCATCCCGATCGGTCCCGGGCCCCGCGACGCGTGCCGCGGCGGCCCAGACCTAAGGTCGGCGGTCCCCGAGGGCGACTTCAGTCCAAGAACGGAAAATCGGGCGACTTTTTTTTGTTTGGGGCGTGGCCGGGTTTTAGGCTCGCATCGCCCGGGCCCGGCCGGGCCGCGTCGCACGCCCCTGCCGCCGCGCGGCCGGTTTTCCCAGCATCGACCGGCGTTTTCGGGTTCTGCACAGGCCCGAGAAGCGACTCCCCGTGGAGCATGGCCGCCTCCACGGAGAGCCCAACGGCCTCCCCGTGAAGCCCGGCGGCCTCGTCGGAGAGCCCGGCGGCCTCACCGCGGAGCCCGTCGGCCTCGCAGGATGGCCCGGCGGCCTCCTTGGCGAGCCCCGCGGCCTCCCCACCGACACCGATGGCCTCCCGTCGCGTTGCGGCGGCCGGAAGATTTCCTTGCACGAGCGGGGCGTTTCTGGTAGCATGCGGGCGTGGCGTGTTCCGGCGTGGGGGCGTGGAACGTGCACCGGTGGCCTCCGGCCATTTCCCTGCGCCCGTGTCCTGCGCTTCGTTCGCGAGACCCGGAGGCCGCAGGAGAGAGCCGTGACCAAGACCAAGCCCCAGACCACGACCCATCCCGTGCCCGCCGCGCCCGCCGTGCTCGTTGCGGCGGCCGCCGCCTTGCTGGGCGCCCCCGCGCTGGCCCAGGACTGCGACCCCGGCGAGATCTTCGCGCCCGTCGCGAGCTACGGCGTGGGCGACTACCCGCTGTCGGTGGCCATCGGCGACCTGGACGGCGACGGCGACAACGACCTGGTTACCGCCAACCGCGATAGCGGCGACGCCAGCGTGCTGCTCAATAGCGGCGACGGCACCTTCGCCGATGGGGTGGCGTACGCCACCGGCCTGAGCGCCTTCTGGGCGGCCATCGGCGACCTGGACGGCGACGGCGACAACGACGTGGCCGTGTCGAACCTGGGCGGCAACAACGTCAGCGTGCTGATGAACAACGGCGACGGCACCTTCGCGCCCCAGGTTGCGTACAGCGCGATCTCGCCCCAGTTCGTCGCGATCGACGACCTGGACGGCGACGGCGACGCCGACCTGGCGGTGGGCAAGTTCTTCGGCGGCGGCGTGGGCGTGCTGCTGAACAACGGCGATGGCACGTTCGGGCCCGAGTCGACGTACAGCGTCGGAGGCATCGGCTCGCGCGCCATCGCGACCGGCGACGTGGACGGCGACGGCGACGTCGACCTGGCCGTCCAGGTCATCGGCGGCGGCCAGGTTTCGGTGCTGGCCAACAACGGCGACGGCTCGTTCGCCCGCGAGGTTCCATACAGCCTGGAGTTCGCCGCCCAGTTCGTGGCGCTCGGCGACATCGATGGCGACGGCGACGACGACCTGGCCGTGGCCAACGCCGGCAGCGCGATTACCGGCAACGCCAGCGTGCTTCGCAACAACGGCGACGGCACCTTCAGCGCCGAGGAGTCCTACGACGTGACCGGGTTCGCCCAGGCGGTGGCCATCGGCGACCTCAACGGCGATGGCGCTCCCGACCTCGTCGTGGCGGTCGCCGACTCGGACGCCCGGCTCAGCGTGCTGGTCAATAACGGCGATGGCACGTTCGCCGCCGAGGCGCGGTACTTCACCGGCGACTCGAACACGGCCGCGGCGCTCGGCGACCTGGATGGCGACGGCGACAACGACCTGGCCGTGGCGGGCGTCAACACGGACACCGTGGGCGTGTTCCTCAACGAGTGCGGCGGCGCCTCGTGCCCGGCCGACCTGGACGGCGACGGCATGCTCACCCTGTTCGACTTCCTGGCGTTCCAGAGCCTGTTCGCCACCGGGGATCCGGCCGCCGACTTCGACGGCGACGGTAGCCTGACCCTGTTCGACTTCCTGGCGTTCCAGAGCGCGTTCGCGATCGGCTGCCCGTAAGCGCGCCGTGGCGCGGTGGGCTCCGAACGTGGCGATGCCGCCGGCTCCGGCGGCCAACCATGCCCCATGGAGCTCACCCCCCTGCGCTACCTCCGCGCCATCGCCGACGCGGGCACCATGACCGTCGCCGCTCAGCGGCTGGGGCTCAGCCAGCCGACGCTCTCGGCCGCCGTCCGCAAGCTCGAGGAAGAACTCGGCGTCGACCTCTTCAGCCGCACCGGCCGCGGGCTGACGCCCACCGAGGCGTGCCTGGTCCTGCTCGAGCACACCGACCAGGCGGTCCGCAGCGTCGACGCCGGCGTGCGGGCCGTGCGGGCGCTCGCGGGGCTCGAGGCGGGGACCGTCAGGATCGGCGCGGGGGCGACCGTCGTGACGTACCTCTTGCCCGGCGTCGTGCAGCGCTTTCGCCGCAAGCACGCCGAGCTGCGCGTGAGCGTGCGCGAGGCGGGCAGCAGCCAGGTGGCCGAGGCGCTGCTCAAGGGCGAGCTGGACCTCGGGGTTGTCACCCTGCCGGTGAACATTCCCGGGAGCACCGAGCTGATGACCGTCGCCCGCGCGCAGGACGAGCTGCGGTTGATCTGCCCGCCGGGGCACCCATTGAGCGCCAAGACCGACTTCGCCTGGAAGGATCTCCAAGGCCAGGCCGTGGTGGGCTTCGAGGCCGGCAGCAGCGTGCGCGCGGTCATCGATCAGGCGGCCATGGCCCACGGCGTGACGCTCGAGGTGGTCGTCGAGCTGCGGTCGATCGAGGGGATTGCGCGCATGGTGCAGGCGGGGGTGGGCGTGGGGTTCGTCAGCCGGATGGCGCTCAGCGGGAGCGCGCCCGACAAGCCGGAAACGACGGGACTCGCCTGCCGCGATGGAAGATTGGTGCGCGGGCTCGCCCTCGTGCGGAGGAGGGACCGCGCCCCCTCGCCCGCGGCGGCGGCCTTCGAGCAGGACCTCTTTGCGGCCATGGCGACGGCCCCTTGAACGGGCCCCGCGGCCCCGTAGCCTGACCGGGCGCGCCTGCGGCGCGCATCCCTCGTTGCAGGAAGCACGACGCTTACGGAAGGACCCGCCATGGCCAAGCACCGCGACGGACCACTCGCACGCTGCCGCGCGATGCGCGGCGGGGAGCTGGCGCGCTTCGCGACCGACGTCGTCCGCCCCATCGAGCCGGGGAGGGCCGCGAGCGTGCTGGCCATCAGCGGCGGGGGCAAGTACGGGGCCTTCAGCGCCGGCTACCTCAACGGCTGGCACGAGCGCGGCGACCGCCCGCGTTTCGACGTCGTCACGGGCATCAGCACCGGCAGCCTGATGGCGCCCCTGGCGTTCATCGAGAGCGAGGCCAGCACCGAAGCGCTCGAATCGATCTACACGAGCGTGACGCGCAAGGACGTGTACGAGGGCCGCTGGTGGATCAATATTCCTTTTAGTAAGTCGCTCTATGACCCCGCGCCCCTCAAGAAGCTCATCGAGACGCACATCACCAGGAAGGTGATCAACGCCGTGGCCGAGCAGGGCGAGCGGCGCGGGCTGTACGTCGCGACGGTGGACCTGGGCGACACGCGGCTGGTCATCTGGGACCTGGTGTGTTTGGCCCAGGAGAAGGAATACAAGTTGTTCCGCAAGGTGCTGCTGGCCGCCGCCGCGGTGCCGATGGCCTTCCCGCCCGTCAAGCTCAAGAGCGGCCTGCGCGACGATCGCAACAGGAACCGCTGGCACGTCGACGGCGGCCTGCGCGAGAACGTCTTCTGGCGGCAGGAACTCGCCCGCCTGTGCCAGGCGATCGAGGCCCAGCGCCGCGCGGCCGATGGCGGGGCGGGGGCCCAGGGCGCCCCGCCGGCGACCCTGTACGCCCTCGTGAACGGGCAGCTCAGGACGCGATACCAGGAGGTCGACTTCGGCTGGGTGCCCATGATCGGCGTGGCCCGCCGCGCGGTGAACACGCTGATCAGCGAGGTCTCCATCGGCAGCCTCCAGAAGCTCTACGCCGAGACGCTCGAGGCGGGGGTGCGCTTCCGCTTCAACTACGTGCGCCAGTTCGATGGCAGCCCCGACTGGGACGCCTTCGAGCCCGACGAGATGCGGGCCCTTTACGAGCACGGCCGCGAGCTGGGCCGGGCCGGCCACTGGGAGGAGCGTCCGCCGGACGAGCCGCTGGACGGCTAGCGGGCGGTCGGCATAGACGATATCTATACAAGCTGTTAGCGTCAGCAGTTGGACCAATAGGTCCGGCCCGGCGATACTACCGGTGGACCGACGATTCGCACGCGACCCCCGGGAGACCCTGCCATGGCCAGCAATCCGTTCAATAGCCGCCGCACGCTCAGCACCGACAAGAGCGGGGACTACACCTACTACGCCCTGGAGGCCCTGGCCGACCAGAAGGTGGGCAACGTCCGCACGCTGCCCTACTCGATCCGCGTGCTGCTCGAGGCGATGCTCCGCAACGTCGACGGCTTCACGGTGACCCAGGACGACGTGGCCGGGCTGGCCAGCTGGAACGCCAGGGACGTCAACCGGGTCGAGATGCCGTTCTCCCCCGGCCGCGTGGTCCTGCAGGACTTCACCGGCGTGCCCTGCGTGGTCGACCTGGCCGCCATGCGCGACGCGATGAAGCGGCTGGGCGGCGACCCGACGATGATCAACCCGGACGTGGCCTGCGACCTGGTGATCGACCACTCGGTGCAGGTGGACGACTTCGCCACGCGCGTGGCCCTGACGATCAACGCCGAGCGCGAATTCGAGCGCAACAACGAGCGGTACAAGTTCCTCAAGTGGGGCCAGCAGAGCCTTGCCAACTTCCGCTGCGTGCCCCCGGCCACGGGCATCGTGCACCAGGTCAATCTCGAGTACCTCGCGCGCGGCTGCCTGACCCGCACCGTCCAGACCGCCGACGGTGAGGAGCGCCAGGTCTACCCCGACAGCCTGGTGGGCACCGACAGCCACACGACGATGATCAACGCGCTTGGCGTGCTTGGCTGGGGCGTGGGCGGCATCGAGGCCGAGGCGGTCATGCTGGGCCAGCCGGTGTACATGCTCACGCCCGAGGTGGTGGGCTTCAAGATGACCGGCAAGCTGGCCGAGGGCGTGACGGCGACCGACCTGGTCTTGACCGTGACGCAGATGCTCCGCGAGTTCGGCGTGGTGGAGAAGTTCGTGGAGTTCTTTGGCCCGGGCATGGCGGCGCTGAGCCTGCCCGACCGCGCGACCATCGCGAACATGGCGCCCGAGTACGGGGCCACCTGCGGCTTCTTCCCCATCGACGACAAGACGATCGAGTACCTGCGCCTGACCAACCGCAGCGAGGAGGAGATCGAGCTGGCCGAGAAGTACGCAAAGGCCAACATGCTGTGGTGGGACGAGAGCCAGCCCGACCCCGAATTCAGCGACGTGCTGGAGCTGGACCTGTCGACGGTGCAGCCCTCGCTGGCCGGCCCCAAGCGCCCGCAGGACCGCGTGGACCTGCACGACATGAAGGCCCGGTGGTGCGAGGAGCTGGCCGGCCCCTTCGGCAAGAGGGTGCCCAGCGATAGCGTGAACCTGAACCGCTGGGCCGGCGAGGGCGGGCAGGCCGAGTTCTCGGCGGTCAACCCCGAGCACGCCGCGCCCAGTTCGGACGACCACGCCCACTACGACGAGCACGGCGTGGTCGTCGAGCTGACCGAGGCCACCCGCCCGCCCAGGGTGGGCCAGAAGATCCGCCTGCACCACGGCTCGGTCGTGATCGCGGCCATCACCAGTTGCACCAACACGAGCAACCCCAGCGTGATGGTCGCTGCCGGCCTGGTGGCGCGCAAGGCGCGCGAGCTGGGCCTGACGCGCAAGCCCTGGGTGAAGACCAGCCTGGCGCCGGGCAGCAAGGTCGTGACCGAGTACTACGACAAGGCCGGCCTGACCGAGGACTTGGACGCGCTGGGCTTCCAGACCGTGGGCTACGGCTGCACGACGTGCATCGGCAACAGCGGCCCGCTGCCGCCGGAGATCGAAGCGGGCATCGTCGAGGGCGACCTGATCGCGGCGAGCGTGCTGAGCGGCAACCGCAACTTCGAGGGCCGCGTGCACCCGAAGGTGAAGGCCAACTTCCTGGCCAGCCCGCCGCTGGTGGTCGCCTACGCCATCGCGGGGCGCGTGGACATCGACGTGGTGAACGAGCCGCTGGCGACGACGCCCGACGGCAAGGAGGTGTTCCTGAAGGACATCTGGCCGAGCATCGAGGAGGTGCAGCAGGTCGTGGCCTCGTGCATCGACCGCGAGCAGTTCGCCCGGCGGTACGGCGACATCTTCACCGGCAACGAGACGTGGAACCAGGTGCCGGTCTCCAAGAGCGACCTGTACCCCTGGGAGGACGAGAGCACGTACATCCAGAACCCGCCGTTCTTCGAGGGCATGGCCGAGCAGGCGCCCGGCTTCGAGCCCATCGGCGGCGCGCGGTGCCTGGCGCTGCTGGGTGATAGCGTGACGACCGACCACATCTCGCCGGCCGGCCGCATCGAGCCCGAGACGCCTGCGGGGCAGTACCTGCTCGAGCACGGCGTGAAGCAGCGCGACTTCAACAGCTACGGCAGCCGCCGCGGCAACGACCGCGTGATGACCCGCGGCACCTTCGCCAACGTGCGGGTGAAGAACAAGATCGCCGCCGCTCCCACCAGTGAGGGCGGCAAGCAGCCCGAGGGCGGCTGGACGCGAAACTTCACCAAGGGCAACGACATCGCCAGCGCCCCGGTCGAGTACATCTTCGACGCGGCCATGGACTACAAGAAGGCCGGCACGCCGCTGGTGGTCGTCGCGGGCAAGGACTACGGCATGGGCAGTAGCCGAGACTGGGCGGCCAAGGGCACGATGCTGCTGGGCGTTCGCGCGGTGATCGCCGAGAGCTTCGAGCGCATCCACCGCAGCAATCTCGTGTTCATGGGCGTGCTGCCGCTGGTGTTCAAGGACGGCCAGAACGCGCACAGCCTGGGCCTGAAGGGCGACGAGACCTTCGACATCATGCTGCCCAGCCCCATCGAGCCCGGCTGCGACGTGCCCGTAAAGGCGACCACGCCCGAGGGCAAGACGATCGAGTTCACCTGCAAGTGCCGCATCGACACGCCCATCGAGATCGAGTATTACCGCAATGGTGGTATCTTGCACACGGTGATTCGCAAGAAGCTGAACGAGGCGAAGCAGCCGGTGTGAATCGTCCAGGCGTCGAACTCATCGCGGCGGCCGATGCCCGGCCCTTGAGGCAGCGCATACTCAGGCCGGGCTTGCCCGAAGCGCAGTCGGTGTACCCGGATGACGAGGCAGACACGAGCGTCCACGTCGGCATTCGCGTGGATGGAACGCTCGTGTCCGTCTCGTCTTTCTTCGTGGAGTCCACGCCTGGCTCCGAGCGTGCTGCCGTGCGCATTCGCGGCATGGCCACGCTGCCCGAGTTCCGTGGCCGGGGGTATGGGCGCGACCTGGTCGATTTCGGTCTTTCTCACACCCCCTTGCAAGATTATGCAGAGGCCTGGTGCAATGCCCGATTGACGGCGGCGGGATACTACCAGAAGCTCGGCTTTTGCTCCGTGGGCGAGCAATTCGAACTGCCTGGCATCGGTCCGCACGTGGTCATGGTGCGAGCGATCCATTCGAGCCGATGAAGTCGGGATCATGTCCGACTTTAACACCAAGCACAACCGCGTCGTCTGGTTCGACCTGCCCGTGGCCGACCTCGATCGCTCGATCGCGTTCTACTCGGCGGTGCTGGCCATCAAGATACACCGCGAGAGCAACGAAGGCTTCGAGTTCGCCGTGCTCGATCATGATCAAGGCAACGGCGGGTGTCTGGTGCCCAAGACGGGCGAGGTCGCTGACACGGGCGTGCTGATCTATCTGAACGTCGACGGCCGGATTCGTGACGCCGTGGCGAAGGTGCCGACATTGGGTGGGAAGGTCAAGCAGGATGTCCACCCGATCGGGCCGCACGGCTTCCGGGCGATCATCAGCGATAGCGAGGGCAACTGCGTTGCGCTGCACTCGCAGCGCGACACGTAAGGAGGCGGGGCATGCGACGGAAGCGGTGGATGGTGAGTGGTGGCCTGATGCTGGCCGGCGGGCTGGCGGCTGGGCTTGGCATGGCGTCGGAGGAAGGGCGCGACGACCCAGTCCGCGTGTACCTCGTGCATGATGCCCAGGCGCCCGTGCGTGGCGGAAGCTCTTCGGGCTTCAGCCACGGCATCCGGACCTTCAGCGTCCACGGCCCGGGCAGTGCGACGCCCACGCAGGTGTTCGGCTACCTCGACGAGATCGACGAGCACTGGGTCGTTCTCAAGCAGGTCAGTGAGATCCGCGAGGGCAAGGAGATCTGGATTCCCCGCGAACGCGTCCAACTCATCGAGTTCATGGACGAAGCGAACTTCAAGGTCATGTCGGGTGGCCAGTAGGCCTCTGCTTTGCCGGTTCGGGCTTGTCAGACATTACGAATAGGACAAACACCCGTTGTGAAAAACTGCGTGAGTGGGGGCGTCGGATTGCGCTCATGACTCGTCCAAGCCGCGCGGCGGGGCCGGAGGTCGGCTCGCCGCGTGGAAGAACGAGGGAGAAGCAACCGATGAGTCATTCGCATATTCGCATGGTGTCCGCCGCCGCGTCCCTTCTCGCGGTGACGGGCCTGGCCTGTGCGCAGTCGGCCCTGGTGTGGGAGAACGAGTCGGCCGGCGCGGCCCAGACCGACATCGCCGAGGATGCCTGCACGGCCCTGGGCCTGGCCGTGACGCTGATCGACGGCAACGACCAGGCGGGTTTCCGTACCCAACTCGCCGCGGGCGGCTGGGACGTGGTCGTGGTCAACAACCCGCTGAGCACCTTCGATGCCGACACCATCACGGCGATGCGCAACTGGGTGAACGACGGCGGTCGCCTGCACGTGTCGTACTGGAACGGCGACGACCTGCTGACGGGCGACATCTTCGGCTTCACGGCCGCCGTCGACTACTTCGCGCCCAAGAACAAGATCGACATCGGCGACGCGTCGTGGGGTGGCGTGGGCAACCTCACCGCCGATGCCGCCGACCCGTACTACTTTGACAACGGCGACGACCTGACGCTGGCCAGCGGTTATCGCGCGGGCCTGAACAGCGCCGGTGGGACGATCGCCACGTCGGTGGGTGGCAAGACAATCTACAACGCGTGGGACTACGCGTCCATGACCAGCCTGACGCGCACCCGCAACGGCGTGCGCAACCAGATCGCCCACCTGCTGGGCTACGACAGCGGCAATCTGGTCTTCACCGAGGCCCGCGCCGGCGCCCGGTGGGAGCTCGATGCGGCCGATGCCGCCTTCGGCGAGGGGCGGTACCGCCTCATCGTGGCCGATAAGGCCGAACTCGAGGACGCGGTCCGCAGCGGCAACTACGGCTGCATCGTGATCCACGAGCCGGCCAACGGGTTTGCGGGAAGCTTCGAGACGGCCATCGCCAGCGCCGTTTCGCGTGGCGCCAAGGTGCACTTCTCGTACTGGAACCTGGATGCTTCGCCCTCGCTGCAGTCGACCTTCGACGTGGCCAGCACGGTGGACTTCTTCGCGCCCAAGCCCGTCTACAACAGCAGCGGCCACGCCTCGTGGAGCGTGGCGACCAGCCCGGTGACCGTCGCCGGCGATGAATGGAACGACAACGGCGATGACCTGACCGCCGCCGCGGGCGCCCAGGTGGTGTCGCGATTCAACAGCGTCGTGGGTCGCGGGGCCACGGTCATCGGCGGCCGCGGCCAGCGCACGCTGCTCAACGGCTTCGAGTACGAGTCGATGACCGCCAGCGAAGTTGCCGACCTCATCGAGGCCCAGATCGTCTGGCTGTGCAACCCCGGCTGCATCCAGTTCGAGGACCGCGATGCGGGCGACCGCATCAGCACCCAGTACACGGGCGTGCGGTTCAGCGTCGGCTCGGGCGCCCCCGCCTCGGTGTCGGACTATCTCAGCTACTTCGGCACCAAGTCGCTGGTGAACGCGACCGACGGCGGCGATCAGGGCGATCGCAACGAAACCCTCGAGATGCGGTTCTCGCCGGCCATCGACTCGATCGAGCTGGACTTCCACAGCGGCGGATCGCCCAGCACCGGGTTCGAGTTCCCCATCCGCTTCTATCGCGGGGCCGCCCTGGTGCGGACCGAGGGGCTGCTCGAGAACGGCGGCGCGTGGCGGCGTGACATCCAGTTCGACAACCTCAACGGCGTGACGCGGATCGAGATCGATTCGTCCTCGCCCACGTGGCTGTTTAGCATCGACAACATCTGCTTCGAGACGCTGTGCCGGGCCGATTTCGATGGCGACGGCCAGCTCACCATCTTCGACTTCCTGGCCTTCCAGAACGCCTTCGACAGCGGCGACTTGCGTGCCGACTTCGACGGCGACGGCGTGCTGACGCTGTTCGACTTCCTGGCCTTCCAGAACGAGTTTGATGCGGGCTGCCCGTAACTGTTCCTGAATCGCCATACCCCTTGGCACCGCCCCCGCACGCTCCTGCGTGCGGGGGTGTTGCTTCATGGGCACGTGGAACATGACTGCTCGAACGGCGAGCAAACGGGTCAGCGGTTGAATGCCGCGGCCAGTCGCTCGCGCGCTTCGGGCGTGGCCAGTACGGAGGCGCTCAGGTCGGCGCCGCGTGCCGCCAGACGATCGTCTCCCGAGCCATCGATCTCGGTCAGCAGCGTCTTTGTCGCGGCGATAGCGCTCGGGCCGCCGGCGGCTAATCGATCTGCGACGCGCTGACACGCGGCATCGAGCGTGTCGCGATCTTCCGCCAGTTCATCGACGATGCCTGCCTCGTGGGCTTGCGTGCCGTTCATGAGCCCGCCGCGGAGCAGGATGGCCCGCGCCCTGCCCGCCCCGATCTTTCGGACCAGCACGGGCGCCACGACGGCGGGGCACACGCCCAGGTCGACCTCCGGAAAGCCCAGCTTCGCGTCGGCGTGGCTCAGCACGACGTCGCACGCGCACGCCAGTCCGCATCCGCCCCCAATGGCGGCCCCGTTCACCTTGGCCAGGACGACCATGGGCAGGTTGCGCAGGCGGGTGGTCAGCCTCGCGATGCCGTGCAGGAGCTTGGGCGGTGCGTTCTCGTCGCCCAGCACGCTCTTGAGATCCATGCCCGCGCAGAAGCTCTTCCCCGCGCCGGTCAGAACCAGCACGTGCGGATCCTTCGGCAATTCGTCGAGCCGGGCGTGCAGCGCGTCCAGCAGCGGCAGCGACATCGCGTTACGCGCGTCGGGGCGGTTCATGGTCAGCGTGGCGATGGCGCCATCGATATCAAGGGTGGCCAGGTCGGTCATCGGGTCATCTCTTTTCGAGGGCGGCCGCCAGCAGGCGGTGGGATTCGTCGTTGCCCACGAGCGACAGGGAGGTGTCCAGGCCCTGAGACGCGTCGGCGGGAGACAGTTCGTTCAGCCAATGCTTCGTGTCGGCCAGGGCGTGCGCGGGCTTGGCGCACCAGTGCTCGGCCTGCTCCATGGCGCGCGCCGCCGGCTCGTCGTGCAACTCGTGCACTAGGCCGATGCGGTGGGCCCGGCGGGCATCAATCAATCCGGGGTCCAGCATCAATCGCCGTGCCTGTCCGGGCGCGACGGCAATGAACGGAGCGCTCACGGCGGGAGAAATGCCCAGCCGCGTGACCGGATAGCCCAGCTTCGCGTCGGGATGGGCGATCACGACGTCGCCGCCGCCGAGCAGGGCGCAACCACCGGCGATCGCAGCGCCCTGCACGCCGATGACGACCGGGATCGGCAGGGCGCGCATGGCCGCCACGCATCTCGACAGGTCCGTCAGCAGGCTCCGCAGGTTGGCCTCGCCCTGCTGGCCCACGCACAGGTCCAGGTCGAAGCCCGCGCAGAACACCCTGCCCTCGCCCAGCAAGAGCAAGGCGCGTGCATCGCCCGCACGCTCGATGTGCCCGGCCAGGTCGGCCAGCATCGCCGGCGTAAGCGCGTTGCGTCGATCGGGCCGAGACAGGATCAGCCGTTCGACGTCGCCGATGCGTTCGCGTGCGATCATGCCGAGGCTCCGGTGCGTGCGCGGGCGATGAGTTCTTCGGCCAGTTGCCCGGCTTCTGCCAGTGTGCCTCGCACGACGCCCGTTGTCAGGCCCTCGTCTTCAACGACCTGCACGAGCGTGGCGGTGGCGATGTTTCCCGGCGCCCGCTTGCCGGGGGTCGAGGCATACGGGCACCCGCCCAGACCACCGACCGCGCCGTCGAACGATCGCACGCCGGCGCGAAGGCCCGCCCGCACGCAGTCTGCCGCCCGCCCGAAGGTGTCGTGCAGGTGCAGGTTGAGGCGTGTCGTGTCGATGTGCGCCAGTGCTTCGATCCGCTCACCGATATCGCCGGGCGCGGCCTGACCGATGGTGTCGGCGATGGACACCTCGTCGACCTTGAGCTTTTCGACGAATCGCGTGGCGACGCGGACCACGGCGTCAACGCCGATGGTGCCCTCGAACGGACACGCAAACGCACAGCTGACGTACCCACGCAATTCAAGCGCGTGCTCACGGGCCGCTGCGGCGACGGGCGCAAAACGTTCGAAGGTCTCGGCGATGGACGCGTTGGTGTTCTTCTGGCTGAAGGTCTCGCTTGCCGCCGTGAACAGGCACACCTTATCGATGGCGCGCCGGCCCGTGGCCCTGATGGCCTTCTCGTTCGCTTCCAGCAAGCGCTCCATGCCCCTCATGTTTGGAACGAGGGCGCTGAAGGTGGTCTGCTCGGGCAGGTCTCCGGCGAGCATCTCGAGCAATTCCGTGGCATCGCCGAGTTGCGGAATCCACTTCGGGCTGACGAAACTCGTCAACTCGATTTCGGGGAGCCCGGCCGCGATCAGAGTGCGAACAAGCGCGGCCTTGTCGGCCGTTGCCACCCGGCCCGCCTCGTTCTGGAGGCCGTCGCGCGGCCCGACTTCGACGATGCGAACCTGGTCTGGGGAGGTCTGCTGGGCCATGGCGGCATCATAAACCACCATACCACGCGTGCAAGCATGATGGGAAACCCCCTGTTATGGCGGGAACATCGGACGCGCTAGCGTTGTTTCGCTCGTCTCCTGCTGCCCGAAGCGTGTCGGGTCGCTGCCGGTCCGGCCGTTTTCAGCCGCCCGTTCCACCCGTTTCAGAAGATCAACGCCTGTCAATGTGCGGGCCCAACGTGGAGGATCTCAGCCATGCCGTGTTTCTGCAATCGCTCTCGCTCTTCGACGACCATTCAACTCGGCGGTGCCATGGTCATCATGGCCGGTGCGCTGGTTACGTCCAATGGCATGGTCAACGCCAGCCAGGACGGAACCATGGGCCAGCAGGCGACCCAGCAGGACTACACGCTCGAGACGCTGCTCTCGCGCGACCTGACCTATGCCTCGCCGGGCAACGAGCGCTACGACGAGGCCTGGGCGAAGATCCAGAGCCAGCTCGGCAAGCCCGCCCCCAGCTTCCAGGTTGGCGAGTGGCAGGCCCTGGACGACGATTTCAAGGGCGGCGACATCAAGTCGATGCGCGGCGAGATCGTCGTGATCGACTTCTGGGGCACCTGGTGCCCGCCCTGCCGCGCGGCCATGCCCAAGAACACCGAGATGGCCCAGAAGTACGCCGAGAAGGACGTGCGATTCGTGGGCATCTGCAACACCCGCGGCAGCGACAAGATGATGGAGACCGCCGAGGCCAACAACGGCCTGTTCGCCATGGCCGCCGACCAGGACGACAAGACCAAGGACGCGTACGGCGTGCAGTGGTGGCCCTATTACGTCATCGTTGATCGCGAGGGCATCGTTCGCGCCGCCGGCGTTCGCAGCGACAAGATTTCGACGGTCGTCGATCGCCTGCTCGTGCTCCAGCCGCCCAAGGACAAGCAGGAAGGCGAGATGGCGCCGCGCACCCGCAACCGCTGAGTCTTCCAGTCTCGCAGGAGTTCGTCAAACGCCCGCGCACCGCGGGCGTTTGTCATGCGCTGGCCACGGGCGAATCGAGCGCCGCCAGCATGGCCCGGGCGATCTCGATGGGCACCGGCGCGTGCAATGGCTGTAGTCCCGCGATGGGCTCGCCCTCGGGTAGGTCGGGGTGGAGGCCATCGATGCGCGTTCGGTCTGCGATCACCCCCACGCCCATCGAGAGGGCATAGGCAACCAGCCCGGGGCTGGCGTGCTCGTACACACCCGGCCCATAGACCGCGAGCGCCAGACGCACGCGCGCCAGTCGCTGTGGGAGTCCGTCGTGGTCGAGCATGACGCGCGCATGGCTGGCTTCGGGCAGCCGCGCCACGCGACGGGCCGCCGCGCAACCGATCGGCAGGATCAGGTCCATCGGGCCATGGGCCGCCGCCGCCAGCGCCGTGGCCCGCCAGGCCAGCGTGGCGGAGCCGGAGGCCGCCGGATCGGCCAGCAGCGCCACGCGAATCGGTGCGTCGGGGCCTCGCTCCCGTGCTTCACCCAAGGGCAGGCGAGCCGGAGACAACGCAGCACGCATGACGCGGGAAGCCAGCGGGGCCAGGGCGCCCTCTTCGCCGTGAGGGCTTCGCACGCGCTCGGGGTTGGCCGCGTCCGGATCGGGTCGGTGCGGGTCGGCCTCGAGCAACGGCGCCAGGTCGCCCCGGCCGGGTCCGAAGCCGGTCAGCCGCGCGACCCGGGCGGCGAAGGCGCTCCACGCCACGCACGCATCGAAACGAACGCCGCTGCGGCGCACCACCTTGCGCAGGACGTTGGCGGTCGCATGCGGCGTGCCGAATGGCACCGGCACGCGCGCCACCGGGCCAGCACCCAGCGACGCGACCCGGCGCTGCACGGCCGGCGGCCCCAGGGCGACCACCGCGTGCGCATCGGCGGGGGCGTGCGAGTCCTCGGCATCCAGCATGGCGGCGCACGCCAGGGCGCTCAGGTCGCCGCCGCGTTCGAGCTGGTCCAGCCTGGGCCCGCCCTCGGGCGGGGGCATGCCCGGGTGGTCGGCCTCGACCAGGTGCAGCAGCCTGTAAGGGGTTCGGGCCATCGACACATGATTGGCCCCTTCAGCTGCCCGCGCGGGCGCTGAACGTCTTCTCGACGGTGTAGAACAGCTCGGCCATGGCCCGGCCGGTGTACTGGGCCAGTTCTTCCATGGCGGTGCGCTGCTCGGGGCCGCTGGAGGGCACGAAGTCCGGCCGCACCCGCATGGTCACGTCCAGCTCGTACCCGCTGGCCGGCTCGTCGGGCCAGGCCTTCTCGTTCGTCGAGACGTCGATCACCTTCACCCGCAGCTGGGCGTTGGGGCGATACTCGCCCGTCGATGCGGCCAGGCTGAAGCCCTCCACCCGCGCCCAGACGATCTGCTCGGCCCCGATGGCCCGGCCGATCTCGGTCAGGCTCATGCGCTCCTGGGCGCTGTCGCGCTGGAGCACGGCCATCGTGTCGCGCGCGTCGATCACTTCGCGGATCTTGGCTCGCTCGGCCAGGTTCTCCTGGACCGAGGCGAGCATCACGCGGCGATAGCCCAGCGAGGGCACCAGGCTGTCGGGGTCATCGATGACGACCGCCACGCTCCGGTTGCGGTCCAGGCGATACTCGGCGGGCACCTTGGGCGGGCCGTGCACCAGCACGGCAATGGGCGCCACGATGTTGCACCCGGCGCTCAGCAGCGCCAGCAGGGTCAGGCAGAACAGTGGAAGCACACGCATCGGGCTAGTACTCCTGGTACTCGGGGTACCGCTCCTTGTGGTCGTAGAAGAACCAGGAGGCGCGATTGGCGAAGCGGCGCAGCAGTTCGAGCGCAACCGCGTTGGCAGACAAGTCGTCGATGGTCGTGTTCGGCTGGTCCGGATACGTCACGTTGACGTACTGCTCCAGGCGCACGTCGTCTTCCAGGTAGCTGTCGGCCTCGATCACCAGCAGGTTGCCCGCGGCCTGGCCATTCCAGACGTACTCGTTGCCCGGCTCGGCCAGGCGGAACTCGTCGAGCTGGATGATGACCAAGCGCTCGACGCCGAAGCGGGCCGCGATCTCGTCGAAGGTGCGGTCCAGCAGGCCCGGCTCGTTGTACAGCACGCGCTGCACCTCGGCGGCCGGCACCACGCTCTGAACGCCCGCGTTGGCTTCCAGCCGGGCGATGATCTCGGTCAGGATGGCCCCGACCACCTGGGGCGCGGTCATGTAGATCTCGCGCGACGCGTCGACCACGACCGCAACCCGCTCGCCTTCCAGGCCGTCGTAGACGCCCTCGACGGTGATGGTGCCCGTGCGTCGCCGTTCGGCCTCGAGGGCGCCGAAGAAGCCCACGATGTTGCATCCGGCGGCCGCCATGCACGCCAGCAGCAGCGTGATGATGGCGGTGGATCGGATGGCGGCGGATCCGGTCATGCGACCTCCGGTCTGGCTGGAGAAGTCTGAGTCAAGAAGCTGAACCAAGGCGGAACGGGGCGACGGCTCGGGGGCGGCCACTGCCCTCACCCACGCTCGAAGACGACCATCTTGTACGCCCATGCGGCCAACAGGATGCCGCCAATGAGCCACCACGTGCGGCCCCGGAAGATCCTGGCGCTCTGCCGCACCGTCTCGGCACCCGTGATCGCCCCGTGCAGCCCGCACCAGAAGGCGATCGCCGCGACCACGGAGAATATCGCCCCGGCCGGCTGCACGAGGAACGAGCCGATCAGGTCGCCGTGGGCCGCGTGGGTCACCGCCGTGGTCATCCCGCACGTGGGGCACGGGGCGTCGAAGGCGACCACCCACGAGCAACTGGGAAGCCCCAGCCGCGTGTGGGTGCCGTGGCCCTCGGCGGCCGGGGTCAGCGCCGCGCCCACCGCCAACGGCGCCGCCGCCACCAGGGCCACGATCGCCCCCAGCAGCCGCGGCCCCACCGTCCGCGGCTCCTCGGGCGGCGGGCTGGTGGGGGGCTGGTCGGCCCCGCTGCGCAGGGGGGTGTGTTGGTCCTGTTCGGCCACGAGCGAATCGTAGGGATTCGCGGCCCTCGGCGGCCCGGCCGCGGGCGTGCATCCCCCCCAATGGCAAGCGGGGCGAGCCCACGCGGCCCGCCCCCGGAGAGGTCCCGGGTTTCGTGCTCGAACGCGTCCCGCTCAGGCCACGCCGGTGGTCGGAGCGCCCTCGGCCTTCCTGGCCACCGGGCCGCCCTGGCTGCCCTGGGTGCCGAAGTTGGCCTGGGCGACCGAGCTCCACCCGCTGGCCTGGCCGTTGCTCAGGCGGGCCCGCACGCGGTAGGTCGCCCGACGCACGCCCACGGGCACGGCCTCGTCCAGGTACTGCTTCTGGCTGGTGAAGTCGACGACGACCCACGGGCCCTCGACGCCATCCAGGTCGGTAATCATCCGCTGGACGATGTACTGGGCGCCGCCGCCCGAGGTAATATCCCACTCGAAGAGCACCGAGCCGTCGCTCTTGGTCACCGTCTCGCCCACGGTGGGCACGGGCGGCGCCGGGCGCGGGCCGCCCTTCTTGGGTTCGGCAAAGCCCGCCCGGGCCCACACGCCCGGGTCGTCGGTGGCCTTGCCGTAGCCATCGATGATGCCCATGTAACTTCCAAGCAGGCGGAGCATATCGTTATATGCTTCTTCCTTTTCCTGGCTGGCCCGCTCGGCGGCCTCGATGGCCGCGACCTGCAAAGCAAGTTTTTCCTCGACCAGCGTTACCGCGGCGTCGAAGGTGTCGGCCTGGAGCTGGGTGAGCCCGATGTCGGGGACCCCCGCCTGTCCGCCCTTCCACGTGTCGGCCCGAGCACGGCTCCAGGGGATGAGGTCGCCCTGGCGGCTCGGATAGCGTGTTGATGTCGGCATGACTGAATCTCCAAAACGTGTGTCCCGGCGCCCGCCCCGCGTGCCTCTGCGGGGCCGACCAACGCCGGCACCCAGGTTTTCGGGCGGTTCGCAGGGCCACTCCAGTCCGAGTTGATGGATCGGGCGAAGAATTTCTGGGTCGTGCCGGGCCGAAGGGCGAAAAACCGGCCTGCGAAGCCGGTTTTCTGGATCCATGGGTTCCAGAGATTTTCGTGCCCGGCGCCCCCCGATTCAGGGGCAGCCGGCCTGGAATGCGTCCTGGAACGCCAGGAAGTCGAAGATCGTCAGCTCGCCGTCGCCGTCGAAGTCGGCCTCGCTCCTCCCGTCCTGGAAGAGGTTGGCGAATACGAGGAAGTCGAAGATGGTGAGGGTGCCGTCGAGGTCGAGGTCGGGCTTGCAGAGCAGGCAGGCGAGGTCGTAGATGTCGGCCACGCCCTGGTCGTAGCCCATGTGAGCCGTATCCCGACCGCCGACCACCAACTGCTCGCTTGCTAAGTCAAGCGCCACACCATAGCCGGTACCAACGGCGCCCTGGAGGGTCACTTCGTCCACGTGCTGCCACGTGCTTTCGCTGGTACGTCGGTACAAGTGGACCGTCCCTCGCCCATCACCACCGGAGTACTCGCCGGTGGCGCCAATAGCGAGGAGGTCACCGTGTATCGCGATCGAGCCACCGAAAAACGCTCCATCCTCCGGTTCCGGCGCCTGCAACTCCTGCTTCATCTGCCATCCATCGTCGGTTCTCTCATAGACGTAGACCGCACCGAATACCTCACGGCCGATCTGCGCTCCCGCCGCCCCAACGACCAGCGTGTCGCCTATGAGCGCGAGCGAGGATCCCAACCTCGGCCCAACCGACGCGGCGGGCGGTTCGAGCCTCTGGACGAATTGCGGGTTGCCTTCGGTGTCCCACTCGTAGACATATACCGCGCCGTTGTGGATGCCCGTGATTGGTTCGGTAGGAGCACCGACTACGAAGAAACGCCCGTCCATGGTCAATGCCGCACCAAAGCCGCTCCCCGTCACTCCGCTTGGCACAACCATTGGATCGTCGTGCACCCACATTCCGGGCTCAACCTCTCGAAATAGCAATGCGGCACCGTTTGGATTGCACATCGCCGCCCGATCGCCGAAGAGGGTGACGCAGTAGCCCCAGTATCGCCACCGCGCGTCGTCGAATGACTCGATCCGCCCACTCTCGCTCCAACGCTCGCCATTGAACTCGTACACGATCCCCCCGCCCCAGGCTTCCACGCCCAGGCTCCCCGTCAGGAAGCGATCCCCATCGAGGGAAATGGCCCCGCCGCTGGCGCCGGGCACCGTGTGGTTGAACGTCCAGTCCCCGTCGCCGCCCTTGCGATACGTATAGACCTTGTCCGCGAAGCGATCGACGACCAAGAGGTGCTCGTCGTTAATGGCAACCGCCACGCCGAATTCGAGCGGCCTGGGCTCGAAATCGGGCCAGAACCGCTGGGGCTCGCATTGGGCCATGGCTCGGGACGAGGCGGTCAGCGCGAAGGCCGCGAGGACAAGCAAAGCAGCGATTTTCATATCCCAGTATTGTGGCCGGAAGCCGCCACGGATGCAAGCGGATCTGCCCTACCCCAACAAATCCTTCTCAATCCAGTGCAGATTGCCGTGCTTTACGCCATGCTTTCTGGTAGCTTGATACTCGGTCCGGAAACACCAGGCATGAGGAGAACGAACGATGGATGTTCGAAAGGGTATCGGTGCGGCTATCGGTGCGGCGAGTCTGCTGCTGGCGTGTGGTCTCGCGTGTGGACAGCCCGTCCAGGACGTGGCCCGCACGGTCAACAACACTGAGGAGTTCGGCTTCAAGCCCACCGACACGGGCATTTCGGTGGGCGAGCACGCCATCGTCATCACGAGCAACCACGGCGTGATCCTGTACGACAAGGCGGGCAACCGTCTCGACCGCCGACCGCTGGACGACCCGGCGAATCCGTTCCCGTTCTTCCGGGTGGCCGACGGGACGATCACGCCGCCCGAGATCGCGATCAGCCGATGGTTCGACCCACGTAGCGACTACGACCCGACGCACAACCGCCAGTGGATGACCTACAGCGAAACGAACGCAGATCCCCAGACGACCAATGACGACGATATCTCGGCGTTCCACGTCGCGGTCGCGAAGCACCCATCCGAGTTTCCACCGCTCGAACCCACCCTCGATACGTTCGACCCAACACACTGGTGGTACTTTACCGGTAGAAATGATCTGGATCCTACCACGCCTATCGGTAACGCAGGCGCGGCGTTCGACATGGCATTTCAGAACATGAAGCGCTACCTTGACCCGCCGTCCGCTACACTTGAGTTTCACAAGCCATTTCCACCGACGGGGACCGTGTTTCCACCGCAGCGGAGCGCGTTGTTCGACCTTCCGATCATCGCCACCGACGAGCAAGCGATGTACGTTACCGCGTTCGGCACAGACAACGATGGCAGTGTGTCGTTCGCTTTCCAGAATATCTTCATCATCCCGATCGAGTTCAACGACGGAATTCCGCGGTCGATGCGCGACGGCGACAGGCCGGGCGAGGGCCTGATCACAAGTTTGCGGCTCCGCGATCTGCCCGCCGATCCAACGGTGATTGAGTACGAGCCCGACTTTCACCGCCGCCACTACCCGGTGCAGGAGCCCTTCGGCCAGGTCGACAACTGCCAGTTGTTCGTGTCGGTCGCGATCGGCGAGGAGGCGGGCGAGCAGGACGCCGTGCGTCTGGCCGGCCTCTGGTTTGACGAGAACGCCCAGCCGGACCCGCGGTGGTACTACACCCAGCACATCGAGGACGACAGTATGACGACGCAGGAGTACCCACTGCTCGATGTCGGCGTGGGTGCGGGGCTTGAATTCTTCTACGCCAACGACAATTACGAACCCGAAACTCCCGATGGCTCTTTCAATCCGCGGGCGGGCGGTGCTTTTATCTCGTCGGCCGTGCTCACGAAAGACACGCAAGGAAATGACCGCGTGTTCGTGACGCACGCCGTGGCACCGTCTGACGGCGCCAGCACGCCCAAGCCCGAAGACGGATACGCAGTGCAGTGGTATGTGATCGACCCGAACCTTTCGAACTTCCGCGTAATCCAGAGTCCCCCGGTCTGGAATCCGCAGCTCGTCGCGAGCGGCCGAATCGAGACTAACGGCACGACCACCGGCGACTGCCTGTATCCCTCGATCGGCGTGACGCGGCAGGGCGTGGCGTACATCGAGTACACCTTCACCAGTCAGCAGACCTGGCCGCAGATCCGTCGCGTCAGGCTCAACAGCTCGTACACGGCACCGGTGAGCAACGTACTTGTCCAGGCGGGTCCGGTCAACTACAGCTACGAGGATGAAGCTACTGCGCCGATGGGAGATCCCAACGACGCGTGGGCGGACTTCAGCGACATGCAACACGACCCGTTCTTGTGCAAGTTCTGGTCCGTCCACACGCTGGTGCACGACCCGGGCGTGCCCTCGGGCACGGTTGACGTGGGCGAGCAGCGCGACATTTGGCTCTTCGAGAATCGCTACACCACCTTCTGCTTCACCCCCGACATGAACGGCAACGGCATGGTCGAGTCCGAAGACGCCACGCTGTACAACAACTACTACGCCCGCCAGGACGAGCGGGCCGACGCGGACGCCAGCGGCGAGGTGGACGTCCTCGACATGGCCATCTTCCTGGACGCCTTCACCGCCGGCGTGCCCTGAGGCCCCGCGAGCCGGGTTGCGGCCGGAGGCGGCCGGGGACGTTCGACGCCATCCGGCGCGCGACGCCTCCAACGCGGCGACGGGGCCGAAGGCCTTCCATCCCACGTTGCCGCTCACCCACGGCCCGCTTGCGCGGGCCGTTTCTCGTGGCCGCCGACGGGGGGGTTGGGCCCGCCCACCCCTCCGCGCCCGCGGCCTGAGCGTTTGGCGGCCGAGCCGGGACGCTCCGAGCCCGCCCCCGGACGCTCGGCCCCAAGGTCCGGATGCTCGGAGCCCGGCCGCGGACCTCCCAGGCCCATCGCCGCGACGCCCGAACCCGGCCCCGGAACGCCTGGGCCCGGCCCAGGAACGCCCGACCTCGAACCCGGAGCGCCCGGGCCCGGCCCCGGCGTACCCGGGCCCGCCCCCGGAATTCCCAGGTCCGTTCCCGGCGTTCCCGGCTCCGGTCCCGGAACTCCCAACTCCGAGTCGGGAAACGCGCTGGCACCGCCCCGGCCGCCCGTACGGCCCGCCAGCACGGTTTTTCAGGGTTTTCACGGTCGGGTTCTGATCAGAATGGGCCGGGGGCCAGCGATCGGGCGATGTTTGGATTTCGATCGCGGGGATTTCACGTGCGCCCCCCGCACCCACCCGCAAAACTTTCAGTCATTTTTGAAATCAATGCTGGACTCCGGGCCCGTCCCGGGCGATACTGACCGCATGGACCCCGCCCCGACCCCCACCCCCACCCCCAACCCCACGCCCGCGTCCGCGCCCGGCGAGCAGCCCGCGCCCGAGGCGGCCGCGCGCGAGGCCCAGGACGCCTTCGTGGCCGCGTGGGGGCAGATGGCCGGGGCATGGGGCATCAGCCGCACCATGGCCGAGGCCCACGCGCTGCTGTTCATCACCGGGCAGGCCATGAACACCGACGAGGTCATGGAACGCCTGCAGATCTCGCGCGGCAACGCGTCGATGTCGCTGCGGGCCCTGCTCGAATGGGGCATCGTCAGCAAGGCCCACAAGCGCGGCGACCGCAAGGAGTACTTCCAGGCTGAGCAGGACGTGTGGGCCATGTTCCGCGCCATCGTGCGCGAGCGATTGAAACGGGAAGTCGAGCCCCTGATCGCCCAGCTCCACGAGATCCGCGACCAGACCGGCGTGAAGCAGGCAGCCCGGGCCGGCGCCGGCAAGGCCCTGGCCGCCGAGGTGCGGGCCCAGAACGCCCGCCTGGAGGAACTGCTCGACTTCCTGGCAACCGTGGACCAGCTGGGCCAGCGCTTCGCCAGCCCCCAGGGACGCGGCCTGCGCGTGGCGGCCAGGATGCTGGCGAAGGTGACCTGACGCCATGACCACTACGCACACCAGCACCGGCCTGGAGCGCCGCGTCCGCGGCGAGGCGTCCACGCGCACGGCGTGCCTGCGGCTGCGGTGGGCCGTCGCGCCGTCCGCGTTCGGGCTGGCCGGCCGCGCGCCGGCCGAGCTGGTGCTCGAGCTTCACGGCGGGCGTGGGCCGCTCGTCATGCTCAACGGCACGCCCCTGGACGCCGCCCGCGACTGGGCGGCGGGAGCGCCAGAGCGCGGGCCGGAGCGCAGCTGGGACCGTTTCGATGTTCGTCGCGTGGGCAGTGGCGCGGGCCAAGGCCTCCTGATCATCGACGCGGCCCCGCACGCCATCGCGATCCTCGACGGCGGCCAGGCCGCCCGCCCGCTGCACGTGGCCTGCGACCTGCCCAGGGCGCTGGGCCTGCGGGGCGGCCGGTACGAGCTGATCGATGGCCAGCTGAGCGCCTAGCCGCTGGTTCCGGCCGGGCCGCGCTCAGCAGCCGGCATCGAACGCGTTCTGGAACGCCAGGAAGTCGAAGATCGTCAGCGATCCGTCGCCGTCGAAGTCGGCGCGCGGGTCGCCCGAGTCGAACAGGTTCTGGAATCGCAGGAAGTCGAACAGCGTCAGCACGCCGTCGCCGTCCAGGTCGGCGGCGCACGGGGCCGGCAGGTCGATGCTTCCCTCGTCCATGAGCACCGGCGGGCTCTTGCCCAGTTGCTCCCACTGCTCGAACATCACCTGCCCCGCATCGTTGGTGGCGTTCTCGTCGCGCAGGAACTCGATGTACGCGCGTGACGCCGTCTGGTAGTAGACCGACACCTCGGCGCGCGCGGCCCGCGGCGGGATGGCGTATCGCGTGTCGTCCCAGTACTGCCCATCGTCGTAGTGGTAGCCGACCGGTTGGGCCTGCACGGCCTCGAACCCGGCCTGCGTGAATCCGCGCGGCGGGATGCGGTTGTCCTTGTACCAGACGTTGCTGACGGCAAAGTGGAAGCTGGGTCCCGTCGGGATGCCGGTGACGGCCGACACGTCTTCGTCCACCCCGATCTTGCCCTCGTAGACCTTCGTGTCGCCCTCGCTGAGCGTGGCCGACGCCTCGTCGTAGGCGCCCCGTCGGCGTCCAGGAACCGGACGTTGATCCACATGCGCCGACCTTCGGGATAGCCGGTCGGCAGCTTGTGCCCGGTCTGGTTGATGATCCGGACGAGAACGTCCGAGCCGTCGACCGAGAGTTCCATGTCCGAGGCCAGCGCGAGCATGTCCCGGGCGCGTCCGATCGAGGCCGCCACGCTCGCGTCGCTCAGGCCCGTCTCGCTGTCGGGGTAGAGGTTGCGGACGGCCTGGAGGATCCACGTGCTCCCGCCGTTGAACAGGTGCGTGGGCAGGTCGGGGCGGATCTCGCCCTGCTTGGCGCCCTTGCCGACGACGTCGGGCATGTGGCAGTCCTGGCAGCTGCTGACGGCGATCTTCACGCCGCCGAAGCGCCCGCCCATGTCGATGGGGCCGCGGGCGAAGTCGCTTGCCGTCCATTCGCTGAAGGTGCGTTCGAGGGGAAACTGATCGTACTTGTCGTGCGTCGGGTGCGGTTGGTCGAGCTCGCCCAGGACGTATCGACCGTCGGGCTGACGCTCGTAGGCGGGATTCGACACGTCGTGGCACGCGGCGCAGTTGTTCGAGGTCGCGTGGTAGGGCGATTGCAGCCAGTCGTGCCGGCTGAAGCCGCCCAGATCGAACGGGCCGCGTCGCCGGTCGAGCGGATCGATCACGAAGTGTCCGCTGTGCTCGCTCATGGGCGGATGGGTCAGGCCCGCGAGGATGTCGGCGTCCACGGCCGGACTCACGCCGGGCTTGTAGTGCGGGTCCACCATGCGATGGCACATGTTGCAGTTCACGCCGTCGAAGTCTTCGGCGATCAGCGCCGAGCCATCGGTCGGGGTGCTGCGGCCGGCAAGCCAGCCGCCGGGCGTGTGGCATCGCAGGCACATGTCGCCCGCAAAGGCCGCGTCCTGCTCGGCGATGGCCAGCGCGGCCCACAACATCGGATCGCGAGCGGACTGGGCCATCATGCTCGCCGCCCATGGCTCATAGGGCTCGTGCAGGGCGTCGTATCCACCATGGCATGAATCGCAACGCGTCGAGTGCTCCACCGGATGGATCAGTCCACCCGGCTGCGTTCCGGGACCGAAGAAGTCTCCCAGCGTCGTGGGCACGCGGCTGGCGGCGACCAGGGTGGCAAACAGCGCAATGCCGATAGCGCCCGCCCAGTATGCCTCGGGCCGGCGCGTCATCGAACGAGTCATCGTAAATTCCCCCTTACGTAGCAACTGGATGTCTATATAAATTGTACTTTGCGACGCACGCATGTCCATGCGAACATCTTGCAGACGTTCGCATGAGCATGAACTTGCATTCGCGTGTTGGAAGGGGCGCGCAGGACAAGCCTGGCTGCGGTCAGGGCTGCGGTCAGGGGTGCTGTCAGCAGCCGGTATCGAACGCGTTCTGGAACGCCAGGAAATCGAAGATCGTCAGCGATCCGTCGCCGTCGAAGTCGGCGCGCGCGTCGCCGCCATCGAACAGGTTCTGGAAGGCCAGGAAGTCGAAGATCGTCAGGGCGCCATCGCCGTCCATGTCGGCGCGGCACGCGAGGCCACCCTCCACGAGCACGAAGGCGCGCGGCTGCCCGGATGGGCTCGTGCCGTTGCCCACGATGATGCCCTCGTCGTTGATGTCCTGCGACAGGTTCAATTGCCACCCGTCGCCCGATTCATCGACGAGGTCCTCGAGCAGTTGCGCCCCGGCATCCGCGGTCCAGATGAAGGCCCCCAGCGACGAAGAGCCCACGGCAAGCCCGTCGGCGTTGATGCGGACCAGGTCCGACCGAATCCCCGGGCCCAGCGCCTCGCCGGCGTCGATGGGCTCGCCCGATGCGTTCCACACGGCGGCCCGAGAGACCGAGCCCAGGCGTGCGAAGCCGACGATGAGGCCCGAGGCATGGCGGTCAACGGCCGCGTCCAACCCACCGGCGTCCGGATCGAGACGATCGAGCAACCTGCCGGGCCCGGAAGCCGGCCACTCGATGGCGCGCTCGGTGCCGGTGGCATCCGGGTGGAATCGCGATGCGCCAAGGACGCGACCGTCGGGGTCCAGCCGCAGCGCGGTGGCCGGCTGGCCCCAGGTATCCACCGGACGCGGTGAGCCCCCGCCCAGCGGCCACACGATGGGCAGCGGCGGCTCGCCCACTTGCATCAGCACGTCCCCCGATCCATTCACGCTGACGGGCTGGACCGGAACGCACGCCGACGGGCCCGCCGGCACGAGCCCGCCAGCGGCGGTCCACAGGAACGCCCCCCGCTGGCCGCAGTCCCGGTCGCTGACGCCCACGACCAGGCCGTTGGCCACGGAGATCGCCTCGCTATTGGCGCCGCCATCGAGCGTGCCGAGCAGTTGCGGCGGCGAGTCGAACGACGCCCAGAGCACGGCGATTCGGCCGGTAGGCAGGTTGGCCGAGCCCACGATCGTCCCATCGGCATCGATCGCGGTGACCACCGTGTCGGTGGCCCCTGCCGGGGGTTCGAGCGTGTGAACGGCGTACTGGGCGAGGGCCGGCTGGGCGGTCGCGAACGCGATGATGGCAAGGAGCGATCTGGTCATGCCCAGAACATACCCGAAGTCCGGCCGGATCACGACCCAAACTTCGACCAAAAGACGTCCAATAACCATTCAATTTCCACTTTTTTTGTCTCGGGGGCTGGCATTTCCTGATTCTGTGAATCGAGATCGGCATTAGACTGGTGGCAGAGGAGAGACGTGCGGTCGCTGGGGCCGCACGCACACCCCGCGGGATTCTCTTGGGGAGTAGAGACACGATGCATACCACACGCATTCTGGCGGTTGTCGCCGCAGCCGGGGCAGCAACCCTGGCCCATGGGCAGGTCGTCAGCTTCAGCGGCGATATGGCGGCGAGCAGCGAGCAGACCGGAGCCATGTTCTCCGGCAGCCTCGAGTACACCTATCTGGGCGGCAACGACGGCCGGCTGAGCATTGACGTCACGAACGACTCGCCCCTGGCGGTCGGTGGCTTCATGACCGGCCTGGTCTTCAGGGCCTCGGGCGACAACGACCCGCTGGCCACCCTGCTGGCTTCGGCCGACCCCGTATCGTTCCTGGATCTGGGCTCGTTTCATGCCAGTCCGTTTGGGCAGTTCGACGGCGGTGCCGCCGTCGGTGCCAACTGGCTTGGCGGTGGCGATCCCTCCGTCGGTCTTGGCATCGGGGAAAGCGGCCGATTCATCTTCGAGATCAGTTCGGCCGACGCCGGGAGCCTGACCTCGAACGACTTCATCGGCTCGGTCGATAGCCCCGGCATGGTGATGCGTTTCCGCGGGCTCGAAGGCGGCCTGTCCGACAAGGTGCCCGTGTTTGTTCCGGCGCCCTCGGCCTTGGCATTGCTCGGCATGGGTGGCCTGCTGGCGATCCGTCGCCGCCGCTGATACCGGCACCCCCGAGTCGAATCAACCCAGCGTTCATCATCGCCGGAGGCAACCATGCCTTCGGCGATGTGCGTTGCTGCGCTGAGTCGGCCGCGACCGCTTGTGGCGGCGCACGAAAAAGCCCGCCGATTCGGCGGGCCTGCGTGGTCTCAGGAAAGCTTGACGCCCTTAGACGCCTGCGGCGGCCGGCTCGGCCTTCTTGCCGCTCTTCTGCTTGCGGACCCAGTCGCCGCTGAAGTTCTTGAGCGCTTCTTCGAGTTCCTTGTTGATCTCGTCGGTGAGCTTGCGCTCGGTGTCGAGCTTGTCCCACAGCGGCTTGTAGCTGGTCTGGAAGGCCTCGAGCAGGTCCTTCTCGAACTGGCGGACGTCTTCCAGGGCGACCTCGTCGAGGTAGCCACGCGTGCCGGCGAAGATCGAGATGACCTGGTCGACCACGTGGAAGGGCGTGAACTCGGGCTGCTTGAGCAGCTCGACCATGCGGGCGCCGCGGTCGAGCTGGTTCTGCGTGGCCTTGTCCAGCTCGGTGCCGAGCTGCGCGAAGGCCTCGAGCTCGCGGTAGGCGGCCAGGTCCAGTCGCAGCGAGCCGGCGATCTTCTTCATCGCGCCGATCTGGGCGGCGCCGCCCACGCGGCTCACGGAGATACCGACGTTGATGGCCGGGCGAACACCACTGAAGAACAGTTCCGGCTCGAGATAGATCTGCCCGTCGGTGATCGAGATCACGTTGGTGGGGATGTACGCCGACACGTCGCCTTCCTGGGTCTCGATGATCGGCAGGGCCGTCAGCGAGCCGCCGCCGTTCTCGTCGCTCAGCTTGGTGGCGCGCTCCAGCAGGCGGCTGTGCAGGTAGAACACGTCGCCGGGGTAGGCCTCGCGGCCGGGCGGGCGACGCAGGAGCAGCGAGAGCTGGCGGTACGCCACGGCCTGCTTGCTCAGGTCGTCGTAGACAAGCAACGCGTGCTTGGGCGTCTTGCCTTCCTTGCCCTGCCACATGAAGTACTCGCCCATCGCGCAGCCCGAGTAGGGCGCGACGTACTGCATGGGGGCCGGGTCGCTGCTGGCCGCGTTGACGACGATGGTGTAGTCCATCGCGCCGTGCTTCTTGAGCTTCTCGACCACGCCGGCGACGGTGGATTCCTTCTGGCCGACGGCGACGTAGATGCACACCACCGCGTCTTCGGTGCCCCAGTACTGCTTCTGGTTGATGATGGCGTCGATGCAGACGGCGGTCTTGCCGGTCTTGCGGTCGCCGATGACCAGCTCGCGCTGGCCGCGGCCCACGGGGATCATCGCGTCGACGGCCTTGACGCCGAACTGCAGCGGCTCGCTCACCGGCTGGCGGTCGGCGATGCCCGGTGCGATGATGTCGACCTTGCGGTACTCGGCGGCCTCGATCGCCGGGCCATCATCAAGAGGACGCCCCAGCGGGTCGACCACGCGGCCCAGCAGGCCCTCGCCCACGGGCACCTCGAGCAGGCGGCTGGTGCTCTTGACCAGGTCGCCCTCCTTGACCTTCAGATAGTCGCCGTAGATGACGGCGCCCACGGTGTCCATCTCCAGGTTCATGACCTGGCCCATGACGGCGCCGCCCTCGCTCTGGAACTCGAGCAGCTCGCCGGCCATGGCGTTGGCCAGGCCGTAGACGCGGGCGATGCCGTCGCCGACCTCGACCACGCGGCCGACCTCGGAGACCTCGAGCTCGTTGGCGTACTGCTCGAGCTCGGTACGGATGACGCTGGCGATCTCGTCGGTTCGGATCTTCACGGCGGGCTGTCCCTTTATAGAAAGAGGCGACGCACGGGCTTCCGGCCACCACCGCCGGGCCCATGAGAGTTTGGTGCCAAGGGTAGCGGCGCTGGGCCCGGTTGTCTCGGCCGGAGGCAGGCTTGCACGCGGGGGTGGTGGGCGTCCGGGCGGGGGGTGGAGGGTGGGGGTGGGGGGTGGTCGGGGCCGGGCCCCGCCGCGGTTCCGCGAGATCGCCGCGCGGACCCGCCAGACGATTCCGCGGTGCTGCAAGGCCGCGTTGGGGTGCCGCGAACCGGTTCTGCCGCGCTGCGGCGTGGATCTCCAGCGCTGCCAAACGGTTTCGCAGCGCCGCAAAACGGATCCGCAGCGCTGCAGAACGGATCCGCAGCGCTGCAGAATGGATTTGCAGCGCTGCAAAACGGATCCGCAGCGCTGCAAAACGGATTCCCAGCGCCGCAAAACGGATCCGCAGCGCTGCAAAATGGATTTGCAGCGCTGCAAAACGGATTCGCAGCGCTGCAAAACGATTTTGCACAGCGCTTATCCGGACGCTCCCCGGCCCAGAACCCGCCTCCGAGGCCGATTTCTCGCCCTGAGGCCCTTGTTTGGGTCTTTCGGGGCCCGTTCGCAACGCGGGAATACCCGCGGCGAACTTCTCGGGATTGTGTTTTGGGACGTGGGGCCCGGTGTGGTAGATTGGTAGGAGCGGGCCGCGTGATCCCGCGTCGAACCCGCCCGAAGCCCCCAGCACCCAGGGAGATCCGCCATGCCAGCGAGCATCCGAGCCGCCGTCCTGGCCCCATGCCTGGCCCCGTGCCTGGCCGCCGCCCTGGCCCCGGCCGCCCTGGCCCAGACGGCCATCACCATTGAGGTCGAGAATCCGGTGCTGATGCCGGGGGAGAGCACGGTGGTGACGATGTGGGCGGGGTTTGACCCGAGCGACTACGCGATGCAAGGGATCGCAACGAGGCTGCGCACGAGCGTGGGCAGTGACGGCTGGAGCGATGCACGTTTGGTCTTTCCCATGAATGGGCCCGGATCCTCGCCTGGTGCGGCATCGACAACCGGCTACGACGGTATTCTCGCGGGCCAGCTGCATGCCCTTGGCGAGATTTATGCTGACACATCCAATCCCATCGCGTTCTGGGAGGCGGTCTACACAGCTCCTCCGGCCCCGGAGGCGTTCGACGTTTGGCTCTCGACGGCCACGATGTACTACGCCGTCTACACAGATCCATTCAGTCCCGGCAGTGAATCCCGCTTGCCCGACCTCACCGAAGGCGCCGCCACCATCCGCGTCATCCCCGCCCCGGCGTCGGCGCTCGTGCTGGCCGGCGGCGTGCTCGCGCAGCGTCGCCGCCGCTAGCGGTCGACGAACTCGAACACCTCGGACAGCGGCCGTCCCAGCTCGCGGGCGATCTTGAAGGCGACCTCGAGCGAGGGCGCGTACTTGCCGCCCTCGATGGCGTTGAGCGTCTGCCGGCTCACGCCCACGCGCTTGGCCAGGTCGCCCTGGGTCATGCCGTCGGCCGCGGCTCGCAGCACGCGGATGTGGTTGATGACGCGACCGTTGTCCTTGGCGGCCATCACGCACCCCGGCGGTAGCTGACCACCTGCAGGACGAGCCTCAGCATCTCGCTGATGAACAGCGCAAGCAGCAGGCCGTTGGCGACCCACGCCGCCTCGACGCCAAACGCCAGCGCCGTGATCGCCATGAACACGCCCGCGCCCAGCACCCACGAGGACCGTGCCTCGGCCTTCCAGCCGATGAGCCGATCCCGCTCGTCGGCGTCCTCGGTTCCGCCGAAGATGGCCGCGACGATGTGCCCGATGATCTGGACCACGATCAGCAGCACCAGACACACCGTGAAGACGGCGATGTAGGGTGCCATCTCCATGATGCCGCTGGCCAGCATCGGGCCGGCCGAGGCGAAGTACCCGCCCAGCACCAGCCCCAGCCCGACCAGTTGCACCCAGACGCTCCGCTCCTCGAACGATGGCAGCATCGCCAGCCCCCTCTCTCGCAATGTGTCAAGCGTACTGGACATCATGTCAAGCATACTTGACTTTTGATTGATGTCAAGCATTCTTGACAAATCGTTGCTCACGCCCCGCCGGGGCCTACAACACGCCCATGCCGTGGCTGGTGCTGGCCCTGGGTCTCGTCGCGCTCGTGGTGAGCCTGGTCGCCACGCGTGGGGCCACGCTGCTGGGCCGGCGGCTGAACGCGCTCGACGCGGCGGGGGTGGCCGGGCAGGTCAAGGCGGGTCCGAGGCGCGTACCCAACATCGGCGGCATCGGCGTCGTGGCCGGGCTGCTCGTGCCGATCGTGGCGGCCCTCATTTTCGCGCCCCTGATCGAAGGCCCGCACCGCGAGCTGACCGATCCCTCGGCCGTGGTCTTCGACGCCGTCGTGCTCATCGCGGCGATCCTGCTGCTGCACGTGCTTGGGCTCATCGACGACCGCAAGCCGCTGGGCCCCTTGCTGAAGCTGGGGCTCATGGCCCTGCCCGCCATCGCCATCCCCCTGCTGACCGACTCGCGATTGCTCACGCTTCTGGACGCCTACCCGGGCGGCCAGGCGATGAGCATTGCCATCACGGCGCTCTGGCTGCTGGCGATGACCAACGCGCTGAACTTCTTGGACAACATGGACGGCCTGAGCGCGGGCGTCGCCGCCATCGCCGGGGCTTTCCTGACCATCGCGATGCTGCTGGCCGGCCAGTGGTTCGTCGCTGGCCTGAGCGCGTGCGTGGTGGGCGCGTGCCTGGGCTTCCTGCCGCACAACTTTCCGAATGCCCGCGTCTTCATGGGCGACGGCGGGTCGCTGGTGCTGGGGTTCGTGCTCGGCTTCCTCAGCGCGCGAGGCACGTACATCAGCGGCGATGCGCATCAGTGGTGGGGGGTCCTGCTGCCACTGCTCGTACTGGCCGTGCCGCTGTACGACCTGACGACGGTGGTGGGCTTGCGGTTGAGCCAGGGCAAGAGCCCGCTGGTGGGCGACCTCCAGCACGTCAGCCACCGCATCGCGGATCGGGGGCTCGGCAGGCGAGGCGCGGTGCTGGTGCTCTGGGCCTTCGGCATGATCGCCGGGGCGTCGGGGCTGCTGCTGCTCACCGTGAACGCCACGGGGGCGATCATCATCGGCGTGCAGGCGGTGGTGCTCATGGCGGTGCTGGGCGTGCTGGAGTTCTGGCCCAGGACGGGGCCCAGGGGCGGCGCGCATGGATAGCCGCGAACGCACGGCCGGGCTGATCCACGGCCTGACCATCATCGTCGCCCTGCTCGCGTGCGTGCGCGCCCTGCTGGCGTTCGACCCCATGCCCGGCTGGGGGCTCGACCCCTACACCGTCGCGGCGCCGGCCGGCGCCTTCGGCCCGCGCGAGGCAGCGCTCATGGACGTGCTGACGCTCCTGCTGGCCGGTCTCGTGCTGCTCCTGGCGCCACCCGTGCGATGGAAGCCGTGGGTGCTCTGGGCCGCCGGGCTGGTGCTGATCGCGGTGGTCGGGCTCTACCACGGCCTTCCCGATGGCCCCAGGCCCAGCGACCTCACCCCCGCCCTCGCGTGGATCGCCGCGCTGGCCGGAGCCGGATGCATTGCCCGGGGTTGCGCCGATGCCCGCACGCGGCGCGCCGTCGTGGCCCTGCTGGCCGGGCTGACGGCGATGTTCGTCGCCAAGGGCCTGGTGCAGGTTCTCGTGGAGCACCCGGCGACCGTCGCCCAGTTCGAGGCCGATCAAGTGCGGATGCTGGCCGCCCAGGGGCTCGAGCCGGGCACCTCGGGGGCCCGAGCCTTCGAGCGGCGCCTTCGCCAGCCCGAGATCACCGGCTGGATCGGCTTCTCGAACGTGGTTGCGTCGTTCCTGGCGGCGGGCGGGGTGCTGCTGGCAGCCATCGCCGTCTCGTCGCGCAAGGCCGTGGCGGTCGTTGCCGGGCTGGGAGCACTGGTGGCACTGGGTCTGGTGGTCTTCGGCGGCAGCAAGGGCGCCATGACCGCCGGCGTGCTGGGGCTTGCGATCGTGGCGATGGGGTGGTTCGCCCCTCAGGCGTGGCGACGAGGCCGCGTTCGGGCGCGCATTGCCGGCGTGCTTGCCGGGCTGGTCGTCCTCGGCCCCATCCTGACGTTGGTTGCACGGGGCATGGTGGGCGAGGCCGTGGGCGAACTCAGCCTGCTGTTCCGCTGGTTCTATGTAGAAGCCTCGGCGCGGATCGCGATGGACAACCCGCTGCTGGGCGTTGGGCCGGGCGGATTCAAAGACGCGTACGCCCTGGCGAAGAACCCCATCAGCCCCGAGAATGCCGCCAGTCCGCACAGCGTGGTGTTCGACGCGCTAGCGACCATGGGCCTGGCCATCGGCGCGGTGGTGCTGTGCCTGGTGCTCCTCGCGGCGTGGCGTTGCGCCTGCCGGGTGCTCGCGGGGGCGGGCGATGCCGATGCCGACGAGGCGTCCGGAGCCTTGCCGCGGCTGACGCTCATCGCCGGGCCGGCCATCGCCGTGGTCATCGGCGTGCGGTTCGAGTTGGAGTCCATCGGGGGGTTGACGCCGGGCCTTGCCATCGCCTGGGTCGCGGGATTGGCGGGCTGGGCGGCGTTGGCCTGGGCGGCGTGGCACGCTCGGACGAGGGGGCTGTTGCTCGGCGCCGGGGCGGCCGGGCTGCTGCTCATTGCCCACGGCCAGATCGAGATGACGCCCGTGCTGGTGGGCTCGGCATCGCTCTGGGCGGCGTGGCTGGGCTTGGCGTTCGCACGAGATCGGACGTCCGACGCGCCCGCCGAATCGTCTGCCGGTTGGGGCGGTCGCGCGATCGGCGTCGTTCCGTCTGTGATGGCGCTGGTGGTTGCCGTGCTGACGCTGCCGGGGCTCTGGGCGTGGCAGGGATCGGTGATGAGCGCGGCTACCGCGGCGCGCCGGCCCGCGGAAATCGGGGCCCGACTCGAGGCCAGCGGCGGCGATCCGCGAGTGTTCCGGGCGGTCGCCGAGCAGCTTTCAGCAGAGATTGGCCAGCCGGTGCGGCCGGGCAGCCTGGCCGAGGCGATGAACGTGCTTTCGCGCCAGACGGCGGTGGTGGCGGCCGAGGCGATGGATCGCGCAGTGGAGGCAGCGCCGGCCGACGGTGCGACCCTGCGGGCCGCTTCGAGGGCGTGGCTCGTGGTGGCCCTGGCAGGCGATGACCCCGCGGGCCAGCGTGCCTTGGCGTTGGCTCGTCGAGCGACCGAAGCGACGCCGGCATCGGCCCAGAACTACGGACACCTGGCCACGGTGCTGGCGACGCTGCATCCTGATGGCTCGCAGACCACTGCGGTGCTCGACGCGCTGGCACAGGCCGAAGCGCTGAACCCCGCCAGCCCTCAGTTGAAGTACCGGCAGTACCGGTTGGCCCGCCGGGCCGGTCTGGAGACCCTGGCCCGGCGCAGCGCAGAAAATGCGCTGCAGGCCCATGAACGGATGCGGCTGGATCGGCTGGGCGCGGGGCTGAGCGAGGCCGAGCTGGCCGAACTTCGGGCGTATTTCGAGGGTCGATAGGCGGGCATGTCGCTTGACGGAAGGCGGTGGGGCTCTAGCATTACGCTTCGGCCCACGGCTTCCGTGGCCGCCGGTGGTGATGGTGTGCGGTCAGGGTGCTGTTCGAGGCCACGCCAGGGGTCGGCCGATCCCGGGGTGTTGGGCATCGCTACTGACGGTGTCGCAGCACGGGTGGTCTTCCGGTGGTGGGCGGAACGATTCGGGAAAGAGGTATTGGCCTGAAGGGACGAGTCCCCGGGGCCGATGAGTACCAGATAACCAGGGCCCGCTTCGCATTGGCGGGCAGCCGATCATCGACCCCGGGCGTGTGCTTGGGCCAGTTGATGGGTGATTGATCCGTTATTCGCACCGTCACCGAGACGGGCGAACAGACCGAGGACGCGAGGACGACGCCATGGCCGAGATGCCGCTGAACAGGGTTCGTAACATCGGGATCGCCGCCCACATCGACGCGGGCAAGACCACCGTCACCGAGCGCATCCTCTTCTACACGGGCAAGACCCACAAGCTGGGCGAGGTGCACGAGGGCACCGCGACCATGGACTTCCTGCAGGAAGAGCAGGAGCGTGGTATCACGATCCAGTCGGCCGCGACGACGTGCCACTGGACGCGCAGCGATGTTGACTACCAGATCAACCTAATCGACACCCCGGGCCACGTGGACTTCACCATCGAAGTGGAGCGTTCGCTCCGCGTGCTGGACGGCGCGGTGGCGGTGTTCGACGGCAAGGAGGGCGTGGAGGCCCAGAGCGAGACGGTGTGGCGTCAGGCCGACCGGTATCGCGTGCCGCGCATCTGCTACGTCAACAAGATGGACAAGATCGGCGCGAACTTCGAGTTCAGCTTCAACACCATCAAGAAGCGTCTGGGCGCCAATGCCATCGCGGTGCAGATCCCCATCGGCGCGGGCAACGAGCTCGAGGGCATCATCGACCTGCTGGGCATGCGTGCGTACTACTTCGACGCCAACGAGCAGGGCGCTGTGGTGACCGAAAAGGACATCCCCGAGAGCCTGATGGCCGAGGCCGAGAAGTGGCGCCACGAACTGGTCGACGCGGCCAGTTCGCTGGACGACGACCTGACCGAGAAGTACCTGGAAGACGAGAACTCGATCACGGTCGAGGACATCCGCCAGGCGCTGCGCAAGGGCACGCTGAGCCTGGCATGCAACCCGGTCTTCTGCGGCTCGGCCCTGAAGAACATCGGCGTGCAGCGCCTGCTGGACGGCGTGATCGACTACCTGCCCAACCCCACGCAGGTGCCCGAGGTTCAGGGCGTGGATCCCAAGGACCCCGAGAAGAAGCTCTCGCGTCCGCACGATTCCAAGGCGCCGCTGTCGGCCCTGGTGTTCAAGGTGGTGGCCGACAGCCACGGCGACCTGACCTACACGCGAATCTACTCGGGCACGCTCGAGAAGGGCAGCCGCGTGCTGAACCCCGGTAACGGGAAGAAGGAGATCGTCAGCCGCATCTACCAGATGCAGGCCAAGACGCGCGAGGCGCTCGACCGTGCCCACGCGGGCTCGATCGTGGCGGTCATCGGCATCAAGGACTCGATCACGGGCGACACGCTGTGCGATCCGGCCAACCCGATCCTGCTGGAGCGGATGGACTTCCCCGATCCGGTGATCTCGATGTCCATCGAGCCCAACACCAGCGACGACAAGCGCAAGCTGTCCGAGGCGCTGGTGACCATTCGCCGCGAGGACCCCAGCTTCCAGAGCCACTACGACGAAGAGACCGGGCAGACCATCATCGCCGGCATGGGCGAGTTGCACCTTGAGATCATCAAGAACAAGCTCACCCGCGACATGAAGATCGGCGTGCAGGTGGGCAAGCCCCGCGTGAGCTACCGCGAGGCCATCCAGGGCGAGGCCAAGGAAGTCCGCGGGAAGTTCGTCAAGCAGACCGGTGGTCGCGGCCAGTTCGGCGACGTGATCATCAACCTGCGGCCCTACACCAAGGAAGAGGCCGACGAGGACGGCATCAAGTTCGTCGATGGCGTGGCCTTCGAGAACAAGATCGTCGGCGGCTCGATCCCCAAGGAATTCATTCCCTCGGTCGAGGCGGGCATCCGCCAGACGGCCGCCAGCGGCGTGACGGCGGGCTACCCGCTGATCAACATCAAGGCCGAGCTGGTCGACGGCTCGTACCACCAGGTGGACAGTTCGCAGGTGGCCTTCGAGCAGGCGGCCCGCCTGGCGCTCCGCGAGGCGGTCTCCAAGGCCCGCAGCGTGCTGCTCGAGCCGATCATGAAGGTCGTCATCGTGACCCCCGAGGAATTCTTCGGCAACGTCACGGGCGACATCTCGAGCCGTCGGGGCATGATCATCGACACCGAGGACCGCGGCTCGGGCATCCGCCAGATCACCTGCGAGTGCCCGCTGAGCGAGATGTTCGGCTATACCACGACCCTTCGCGGCATGAGCCAGGGCCGGGCGGCGGCCTCCATGGAGTTCCAGGAGTACCGCCCGATGCCGGCCAACCTCATGCAGGAAGTGATCGCGGCCGACTGATCGGACTTGCCGGCCCGGTCGGGGCGGCGGCGATCAAAAAAACCGTCAGAAAACGCACACGCCCACGCATGGCGGGGCCCCGAAACGGGCCTTCCACCCGCGTGGGCGTTATGCTTGGGGGCACGTTTCCGGCGGGGCTTGTTCGGCTCGCCACAGTCCAGTGAAGGGGAGGCCACGATGGCCGATCGTGTTCCAACCGCGTTGCTGTTCGGCGCTCCCGGAGCGGGCAAGGGCACGCAGGGCAAGATCCTCGGGCAGATCCCGGGGTTCTATCACCTGTCGTGCGGCGAGGTGTTCCGCACGCTGGACATCCACACGCCGCTGGGGCGGACGTTCTACGAGTATTCGTCCAAGGGCGAACTGGTGCCCGACGACGTGACGGTGGACATGTGGAAGGAGAATCTGCACGCGCAGATGACCCTGAGCTACTACAAGCCGCACGCCGAGCTGCTGGTGCTGGACGGGATTCCCCGGAACGTGAAGCAGGCCAAGCTGCTCGAAGAGCACATCGAGGTCAAGGCGATCGTGCACCTGGTCTGCCGGGACATGAGCGCCATGCTGATGCGGCTCCGCAAGCGGGCGTTGCGCGAGAATCGGGCCGATGATGCCAGGGAAGACGTGATCCGTCGGCGGTGGGAGGTTTATGAGCACGAGACGCGTCCCGTGCTGGATTTCTATCCCAACAAGCTGATCCACGAGGTCGACGCCATCGGGACGCCGGTGCAGGTGCTCCAGCACACCCTCGAGGCCTTGGCGCCCATCCACGATCGCTTGTTCGGCCAGCGGGAGATGGAAGGCGATCTGTAGCGATCGGCGTAGGCTTGCGGCATGCCTGAAGCGATGACCTGGGCGGTGCTGCTTGCGCGTTGGACCGAGTTTGCGCGCTCGGCGGTGGCGTTGCCCACCGAGGGCGCTGGTGGTCGATGGCGCCAGAGCGTGCCGGCGATCATCGGGCTGCAGGCCATTGCGCTGGCCCTGGGCGATCTGGACGAGCACGATCTGGACGAGAGCCGGGGTTTGGCGATCGATACCGCCTCGGTGGGCATCGATCGGCACGCGGCCGACCTGGCGAAGATCTGGGCCGACGAGCCGTGGCCCGAGGAACTGCACGAGCTGCTCGATGATGCGCGGCGGGCCGTTCTGGACGCCCAGGCGTCGGGCATCGAGTGGTGCGTGGATTCGGACGCGTTGAGCCTGGAGCACCCGGCGGAGCTGGCGGGTCTTCTGGAGGCCATGGAGTTCGGCGGAGACCTTTATCTCGCGGCACCGGGTCAGGTCCTCTCGGCGGGTTGTCCCTGTGCTTTTCTGCACGAGCGGGGCGGAGGTCTGCCCGAGCCCGAGGTGATCGGCGCGGTGGCGGGTTTTCTCGAGGCCAATGGGGTTGGTGGAGGCTCGGTTCGCAAGGGGCCGCCGCGCCAGGCTTATCGGCAGTTCGACTTTGCTCGCGGCGGCCCGGTGCGCGACCTGGTGGTCTGGATGTCGGGTGATCCGCAGGCGGGCCAGCCCTTGCTGGTGCCGGTGGTGCAGGGCGGACGCACGCAGCCGGTGGCGTTGCCGCAGCGCCGGGGCAAGCCCGTGGAGCCGCCGCCGTTGGAGATCGCGGCGGATGTTTCCGGGGCTGATCAGGCCGAGTCTTGAGGCCTTCGATCGATTCGCTGGCTACGATGGTGGCCCAGCGGGCGAGTACCCAAGTGGCCAAAGGGGGCAGACTGTAAATCTGCTGGCAATGCCTTCGGGGGTTCGAATCCCTCCTCGCCCATTCCGTTGATCTTGAGCCCCGGGCTCGATGCGGACCAATCGAAAACCGAAGAGCGGGGTTATCCGGACTGAAGGCCCGGTTTGTGCGGCGGTTGGTGTCGAAAGCCGTGCAAAAGGGCTTGTGGTTCTGCGGCTTTTCCGCCATTGTATAGGAACCCCCGAAGCCGGTTACGCACCGGCCCGGCGTGTTGTATTGCAAGGCGTAGACGCTGGAATGCCCGGCGTTGCCGTGCATGCCCGGGGGGCGTGTTTCGGGCACCCCACAGCTCATCAGGAAGAGGACGACACATGCAGCGTGGAACTAATCGATTGACGGTGATGGCGGCTTCGGCGGCGGTGCTGCTGGCCAGCAGTGGTCTGGCCTTGGCGTCGCAGCAGCTTGCCAAGCCGACGCAAGCGCAGACCGTTCGTGTTGGCGACGGCTACGTCCGGACGTGGACCGACGCGGGCCAGCCGATGGTGGCAATCAGCCTCGACGGCCGGGCCGAGCAGCGTGTGGTGGAACAGCGCGGCACGATCATGCTGCGTTATGCCGAGTTCGATCCTGCCGGCTTCATTCCGGCGGTGCCCGATCAGCTCAAGGCCGTGGACGGCAACCAGGCATTCATCGTGCAGTACATCAGCCAGCCGCTCGAGGCGTACGGCCAGGCGATCGCTCGCCTGGGCGGCACGGTCGAGCGCTTCCTGCCCGACCAGGCACAGATCGTGACGATCGACGAGAGCATGGTCGATGCCGTTCGTGCATTGCCCTTCGTGCGGTGGGTGGGCGAGTATCACCCGGCCTACAAGCTCGACGAGCCGGACCTGCAGCGCCTGGCGCTGAGCGGTTCGGGTGACTCGACGACGTTCCAGCGTTATTCGATCCAGACGCTGCGTCGCGGCGAGGGTTCGCTGAAGGGCTTGGCACAGCACATCCGCGCGATGGGCGCGGCGATCGACCTGGAGTCCGAGCCGGTCGGCCGCCTGCAGGCCTGGCTGACCGACGCACAGCTGCTGGCGGTCGCCCAGCGCAGCGACGTGCTCTTCATGGACGTGCGCGGCGAGCCCGAGCCGGACGTGGACATCGCCCGCATGATCGGCGGCGCCGATTACGTCGAGAACGAGACCGGCTACAGCGGCGAGGGCGTTCGCGCCGAGGTCATGGACAGCGGCCTGTACCTGAGCCACCAGGAGTTCAGCGGCATGAGCCCGGCTCCGTTGCTGCACGGCGCCGTGGGCAGCCAGTCGCACGGCACGAGCGTGTTCAGCATCGTGTTCGCGCCGGGCACCAACCCGCAGGCTCGCGGCTTCCTGCCCGATGCCGAGCAGACGATCATCGCGGCGTACGGCGCCCTGGGCGACCGCTACGCGCACACGGCGCGTCTGGTCGATCCGTCGGGCCCGTACCGCGCGGTGTTCCAGACCAACAGCTGGGGCGACCCTCGCACGACTGATTACACGACCGTGTCGGCCGAGATGGACGACATCCTGTTCGACCACAACATCACGATTACCCAGAGCCAGTCGAACTCGGGCAGCACGCCCAGCCGTCCCCAGGCCTGGGCGAAGAACATCGTGGCCGTCGGTGGCATCAACCACTTCGGCACGCTGACGCGGACCGACGACCGCCACGGCGGCAGCGCGGGCAGCACGGGTCCGGCTTCGGACGGGCGCATCAAGCCCGATCTGAGCCACTTCTACGACTCGACCATCGCGGCGACCACCGGTTCGCCCACGTCGTACACGCAATTCGGTGGCACGTCGGGCGCTACGCCCATTACCGCCGGCCACATCGGCCTGTTCTACCAGATGTGGAACGAGGGCGTGTTCGGTCCGGTGGCGGTGCCCGGTGGCACGGTCTTCGAGAACCGTCCGGTGTCGAGCACGGCCAAGGCCATGATGATCAACACGGGCCTGCAGTATGACTTTGCCAGCTCGAGCGACGACCTGAACCGTATGCGTCAGGGCTGGGGCCTTGCCGACGTGGGCAAGCTCTACGACGAGCGCGAGCGGTTCTTCATCGTCGACGCCAACCAGCCGGTGACCCCGCTGAGCGCCAACAGCTACCCGCTGAAGGTCGCCAGCGACGAGCCGGATCTGCGCGTGACGATGGTGTACCGCGATCCGAGCGGCACGACGTCGTCGAGCAAGCACCGCATCAACGACCTGACCCTGAAGGTGACCTCGCCCAGCGGCGCGGTGTACTACGGCAACAACGGCCTGACCAACGGCAACTTCTCCACGCCCGGCGGCTCGCCCAACGATCTTGACAACGTCGAGAACGTGTTCGTCGATTCGCCCGAGGGCGGCGTATGGACCGTGGAGGTCCTTGGCGACGAGATCAACCAGGACGGCCATCCCGCGACGGCCGAGCTCGACTCGGTGTACTCGCTGGTGGTTGCTGGCGTGACCCCGGCGATCGGCATGTCGCTGGTTTCGGATGTTCCGGACATCGCGCTTCCGGGCACGGCCCTGAACGTCGAAGTCGAGGTCATCGAAGGCGACGAGATGCTCGTCGGCTCGCCGTCGATCTACTACGACATGACCGGCTCGGGCTTCACCCGCGCCGACATGACCCTCTCGGGCGACACCTGGGTCTTCGACCTGCCCGAGACCACGTGCGGCACGAGCCCGGCGTTCTACATGGAGGTCACCGGCGACGGCGGCACCGTGGTGACGCTGCCGGCCCTGGGCGCCGATGGTCCCTACACGGTGGATCGCATCGGTGAGGACCTGGACTACGGCATGTTCGACTTCGAGACCGTTTCCGGCTGGAACATGTCGGGCACGACCATCAGCGGCGACTGGGAGCTGGGCACGCCCGATGGCTTCCGCGGCGCTCCGGACAACGACTTCGATGGCTCGGGCCAGGCCTTCGTGACCGGCAACGAGCGCGGCGAGGACGTGGACGGTGGTCCGACGATCCTGACGTCGCCGGTATTCCTGCTGGCCGGTGCTCCGGCTGACGTGACCCTGCGGTACGCCCGCTGGTTCTGGAACGACGATCAGCGTGCGGGCCTGACCGACAACGATCGCCTGCTGGTCGAGATCACCGACGGCACGGGTTGGACGACCATCGAGTCGGTCGACCACGCCGCCGGTGGCGAGGACTGGACCGAGATGGAGATCGCCGTCACCGACTACGTTGACCTGACCAACGCGGTGCAGCTGCGCTTCAGCGTGGCCGACAGCCCCAACGACTCGGCGACCGAGGCGTCGGTGGATGCGGTCAGCGTGCGTGGCTTCCGCTGCGACGACGGCACCGGTTGCCGGGCCGATTTCGATGGCAATGGCGAGCTGGACATCTTCGACTTCCTGGCGTTCCAGAACGCCTTTGCGTCGGGTGATCTGGCCGCGGACTTCGATGGCGACGGTGAGTTGAACATCTTCGACTTCCTGGCGTTCCAGAACGAGTTCGCCGCGGGTTGCTGAGTTTCTGATCCCTGTCGGAGCCCGGGCTCGTTCGGGCCCGCATCCGATGTCGCGAAGGGGCCGCCTGAGGAGGGCGGCTCCTTGCTTTTTTATCCGGCGGTGCTCGACATGTTGGGATTCCCGAGCTTTTGCAACGTAGACCATCCGCGGATGGGTGGGGGTTATGCGGACGGGTCTCGGATATTGACGTCTATGCGGGCGTCGGCGGGGAATCTGGCGCCTGGGCGTGCTTTGGCGTGGCCCGTGGTGCGTTCGCGCGTCACAATGGCTCGTAACGGGCGTTCTGGCAAACTTGTAACAGTTCTCGTCTGGTTGCCGGTGAATCCGTGTTGCCGGACGAATCGACCGCGTGCGGCGCTGGCCCGAGTCGGGCGCCACCGGCGATGCAACCCACATCCCGAGAACAGGGGAGGATTTCCATGCGAGGAAGTAAGAAGAACGCCGTTGCTATTCGACTGGTGGCCGGTCTTGGCGTTGGATTGATGGCCGTGGCGTCGGCATCGGCCGACGACGTCATCGTGATCGGCGACAGCCTGGCCGAGGCGTATCCGGGCGTTCGCACGCTCGAGCACGAGGCGGGGCGAATCGAGGCGTTCTATGGCGTGCCCATGACCACGGGGCTGACGGCCGAGCAGGCGGCCATGGACTTCCTCGCGCAGCACGGCTCGGAGTTCGGCGTTGGTGAGCTGACGCTGGAGCTGGCGCACCAGACCGAGGTTCGCGACGGCAAGTTCACGGCGTTCCTGTTCAACCAGACGATCGATGGCCTTCCGGTGCACCTGGGCGTGGGTCGCGTGCTGGTGCTCGATCGCGGCGTTGATCACGCCGTGGTCTATGCCTCGGGCAAGCTGGCGCAGAACACCGACGGCGATCTGCGTGATTCGGTGTTCCTTACGGCCGACCAAGCCGTGGCATCGGTGCGGGACGATGTTCGCTTCATGAACTTCGTGAACTTCAGCCAGCCGGAGCTCGTGGCGTTCTTCCACGGCGGCGATGGCGTGGAGTCGGGCCAGACCCGTCCGGCATGGCGCGTGACGGCCGAGCACGCGAGCTTCCCGATCGTGGATCAGGCTTACGAGGTGTTTGTTGACGCCGAGACGGGCGAGCAGTTGCTCGTGCAGTCGACGGTGTCGCACGTGGACGTCGAGGGCACGGTCAGTGGTATGGCGACGCCGGGCATCCTGCCCGACACCACGAGCAATCCGCCGGTGTCGCAGCGGTTGCCGTTGCTGCAGGTCATGATCTCGGGTGGCGCGAGCGCGACGAGCGACTTGAACGGCGATTTCGTGATTCCGCACGCCGGCGCATCGTCGGTGACGGTGCAGGGTGCTTTGGTTGGTCCGTGGGTGGCCGTGACGGACACCGCTGGTTCGGAGATTACCGCCAGCGACATGGTGACGCCTCCCGGCCCGGCCGAACTGCTGTTCAACCCGAGCCCCGCACAGTTCACGACCGCGCAGGTGAACGCGTTCCTGCACACCAACCTGACGTACGACTTCATGAAGAGCCGGGCGCCTGGCTTCACGGGGCTCGATCGCCAGACCGACGCCTACGTGAACATCAACGACAGCTGCAACGCGTTCTTTGATTCGCGTGATCTGTCGATTAACTTCTTCCGTCAGGCGGGCAGCTGCGTGAACACCGCGTTCTCATCGGTGGTGGCCCACGAGTACGGGCACTTCATCGTGAACCGTCTCGGCCTCACCCAGGGTGCATTCGGCGAGGGCTACGGCGACTCGGTGGCCATCAACCTGTACGACACGGGCGTGATGGGGCAGGGCTTCTTCGTCGGCGGCGGAGCGGTGCGAAACCCCGAGGCAGCGCGTCAGCAGTACCCCTGCGGCTCGGCGATCCACACGTGCGGGCAGGTGCTTGGCGGCTCGTGGCGTTGGATCCGTCTGAACATGAGCGACACGCTTGGCTCGGGTCCCGCGCTCGAGCGTGCCCAGGACCTGTTCGTGGCGTGGTCGATGATCACGCTGGGCGGCGACGGAAGCGATTCGGCGACGCCGCGGACGGCCATCGAAGTGCTGACGGTCGACGATGACGATGGCATCATCGGCAACGGCACGCCCAACTACGCGCCGATCTGCATGGCCTTCGATCGCCACGGCATCGACTGCCCGGAACTGGACCTGCTGAGCATCAGCATCGCCGACGCTCCCGAACAGTTGCTGCCCGGTCAGAGCGCCGAGGTGCGGGTGCGCATCGAGGAATCGACTGCCGGCCTCGTGGCGGGAACGGAGATGCTGGGCCTGATCATCGACGGCGACACGCAGATGGTGTCGCTTACGCCCGATGGCGACGAGTACGTCGCGACGATTCCCGGTCAGCCCGGGCTGACCGATCTTGCTTACTTCGTGACGGCCGATGCCGACACGGGCGACACCGTTCGGGTTCCCTCCGAGGGCGGCTTCCCGGTGCTGGTGGGCGAGGAATTCGTGTCGTTCGACTTCGAGACCGCCGCGGGGTGGACTGTCGAGTCCACGTCGCTGTCCGATGGCGCATGGGATCGCGGTGTGCCCGCAGGTGGCGGCGATCGCCAGGATCCGCCCGCCGACTTCGATGGCTCGGGTCAGGCCTGGGTGACCGATAACGTCGATGGCAACAGTGACGTCGACGGTGGGCCGACCATCCTGGTGAGTCCCGAGTTCGATCTTTCGGCCTATGGCGACGCGATCGTCTCCTACGCCCGCTGGTTCCAGAGCGTCAACGGCGTGACCGATGATTTCCTGGTGCAGTTCTCGGACAACGGCGGCCTGACCTGGTCGGGCGCCGACTTCACCTCGCACGATCCTTCGGGCTGGGTGCAGGTCTCGGTGCGCGTGTCGGACGTGGTCGACGTGACCAGCGAGTTCCGCGTCCGTTTCGTGGCCAACGACACCCCCAATGACTCGGTGACCGAGGCCGGCGTCGATGCGTTCCGGATCATCGTCGATGGCGGCTCGGCTTGCCGGGCCGACTTCGACGGCAACGGCACGCTGGACATCTTCGATTTCCTGGCCTTCCAGAATGCCTTTGGAGCCGGCGACCCCTCGGCCGACTTCGACGGCAACGGCACGCTGGACATCTTCGACTTCCTGGCCTTCCAGAACGAGTTTGCCGCCGGCTGCTGAGCCCGCGGACTGATGCGTGAGCCTTGATCGGGCCCTCCCGGACGCCGGGAGGGCTCTTTTCTTCGGCCGTGGCGGGCGGGCCGGTGGCTTCGAGCGGCTTCGAGCGGCCTCGGGCCGGCAGGGGGCATAGCATCGAGGCCCGTGCGGGCGGTCTCGTCAGGGGCGGCCGGCATGGGGTAGCACCCGGGGTGTGGCGCAGCTTGGTTAGCGCGTTTGACTGGGGGTCAAAAGGTCGCAGGTTCGAATCCTGTCACCCCGATTTATGGGCAAGCCCCGCATGCCTTAAGCGTGCGGGGCTTGTTGCTTTCTTGGGCAGCGCCGGAAGGCCTCAGTCGGCCACGGCTTCTTCCAGGGCTCTGGTCTCGATCTTCACCATCCCCATCATCGCCTGCATGGCCCTGGCGGCCCTTGCGCCGTCGTCATCGGTGATGAGGTCGATCAGCCGCTTGGGATTGATCTGCCAGGACACGCCGAAGTGGTCGGTGATCCAGCCGCAGGCGACGGGCGTCCCGCCGGCGGCCTCGAACTTGCCCCAGTAATCGTCGACGTGGTCCTGGGTATCGCACAACACGGCGATCGAGATGCCTTGGTTGAAGCTGAATTGCGGTCCGCGGTTCAAGGCGGTGAAGGGGCGCCCATCGAGGGTAAACTCGACGGTCATGACGCTGCCGGCGGTGAAGGGCGCCTGGGGGCCCAAGTCGGGGTAGCGGGCGATGCGTGTGATCTCGGAGTTGGGGAACACCGAGGTGTAAAAGCGGGCGGCTTGTTCGGCCTGGTCGTTGAACGTCAGGAACGTGCGGATGTCGGGCATGGCTGGCTCCCGGGAGCTTAATTGATCTTTGAGCGCAACATGTAATCGCTGGGCTGGAGTTCGTCGTCGATGCCGAAGAGGGGCACGCCGATCATGGTGTCGCCCTTCTGGTGGTCCTTCCAGACGTTGATGGGGCGGTCGATGGCAAGTTCGGGGTTACTCTTGTCGGCTACGAGCAGGCGGACTTGGAGCTTGGAGCGATCGGAGAAGTACCACGTGCCATTGCTGTAGGTCCACTTGGTCTCGCGGGCCCAGGCCTGGGCAGGGATGCGGACCTTGAGCAGTTCGAAGTCTTCCTGCTGCACCTTCCAGCCGCTGATGGCGATCTTGATCGCCTCATCGCGGTCCTCGCCTTGGAAGTTGTCGGCAGGCATCGTGTTCTCGCGGATGATGAGTTCGCGGAGCGAGTCGGCCTGCTGCTTCAGGCTTGCCCGCGTGGCGTTGAACTTCTCGCGAAGGGCGTTGCCGGCTCGCTCGTCGAGGGCGGTGATCAAGGTGATCTTCTCGTCGGCAAAGCCCATGACCTGCGGGATGCCGCCGGTGAACCACAGGGGCTTCTGCTCGGCCACCGCTTCCTCGGCGTAGCGGGCGGCGGTTGCCATGTGTTCGCGGATCTCGCCGGGCAGGACGGCCTTCTTCTGCTCGGCTGCCCGGCGATACTCGGCGTGGTTCTTGAGGAAGCCGTTGCCCGCGCCCTCGATCTGCTCGCCCTGGCCGGTACGCTGCTGGATGAGGCGGGCGTACTTGCGAGCCAGGCGGAGGCACTCGTCCTTGGCGGCTGAGGCCTGCAGGTAGGTATCGCCGGCGAGGGTTGGCTGGGTCTCGAAGATCTCGGGTCGGGCGAACATGATCGAGAGTTCGCGAAGCCGCTTGTAGTCGCCGTCGAACTCGGGGTAGTTGGCCGGATCGATGAGCTGATCGAGCCGAGCGTTCAGGGGGGCGAGGTAGTCATTGGCGATCGAGACCTTGGCGTCGGCGTTGGTGAGCTTCTGGCGGGCCTGGACAACGCCCTTGCCGTCGTCGGGGAGTTGGGCGAGTGCTTCCTTGGCAAAGCCGGTCTTGCGGCGCGCGTTGGCGACGACCTCGAGCAGGGCGTTGACGTCGCGAAAGTTGATCGAGAGTTGGTCGTCGACGGCGCGCATCTTCTTGGTCTGCTCGGTCAGTACCCGGGCGTTGCCCTCGACCTCGCGGATGTGGAAGTTGGCGTTGCTGAGCAGTTCTTCCTGCTTGTAGTCAAGCTTCGTGCCGGTCTCGGGCTCGGCGGGTGCATCTGAACCGGTGAGAAAGGCCCGCAGGCGATTGAATTCGCTTGCCGCGGCGGTGTAGCGCTCGACGGCCTCGGCTCGACCCTCGGCGCCCGCAGGCGTCTTTTCGAGTTCGGCCTTTGCGGCATTGATGTCGTCCAGCGACATCTCGAGGCGACGCATCAGCAGCTTGCCGGCCGAGCCCTTAGGGGGCGAGGTGCGCCCCTGGACGCTGGCGGCGACGGACTCAAGGTTGGTTTCGGCTCGGGCGAGCAGGCTGTTGGCCCGGTCGACGTCGAGCGTGGTGGTCGCGGCAAGGCACACGGCCGAACAGAGCATCAGCAAGACGCACAGCAGCCGAACCGGGACGGGAACGTTCATCATGGTTGAATCCTCCTGCGAGGAGCCATGGTACGGAGCCCGTGCGGGAGGCGTCGGGTGGTTATCAGGCCGTCGCGGTGCGGGCACGGGTCCGTGCGGGGGCCCTCTGCTGGTCGGATGCAGGCTTGGCCGCTTTGGTGCACGGCGGGGCCGCGTCAGGATCGGCCGGCTGTCCGAGCTCGGCCCGTGCATCGCTGAAGGGCGTGACGAGCAGGCCCTTCAGGGTGCGGGTGTGCTCGGGGCCGAAGCCGTCGAGGCCGACGTTGATTGCCTCGGGCCGACGGTCCGGAGCGAGGGTGCCGAAGAGGCGATCCCAGATCGTAAGGACGGCGGCGTAGTTGCTGTCGGTCTCGGGCTGCCAGCGCGAATGGTGGACGCGGTGCATGCGCGGCGTGACCACGAGCCACCGCAAGATGGGCTCGACGCTCGGGTGCAGGCGGATGTTCGAGTGGTGAAACAGGGCGGCGGGCAAGAGCACGGCGTTGTAGATGACAACGTCAGTGACGTGGATGCCCAGCAGCACGACGGCCAAGAGCGTGAATACGCCGTGGATGGCGACCTCGATGGTGTGGAATCGCAGCGCGGTCGTCGCTTCCATGTGCTCGGCGTGATGGTGGACCGCGTGCAAACGCCAGAACGCGGGCACCTTGTGCATGACGACGTGGCAGAGATACTGCAAGAGGTCGAGCAGCAGGAAGGCCAGGATGAGGTGGGCCCACCACGGTAGATCGAAGGCTCGAAGCACGCCAAAGCCCGAGGCGCTTGTAATGGAGTCAGCCACCGCCAGGATGGCCGCGAGGGCCACGGCGGGAATGGCGTTGAGGCCTGCAAGGAGCAGGTTGTTCAGCCGCGCCATGCCGACGCGGCCCTTGGCGGGCACGGCGGGCAGGATGGCTTCGAGCGTCCAGCAGAGCGCCAGTGCAATGGCGGCAACGAAAGTGGGAACCATGTCATGCATCGCGAGCGCGACGGTAGCACGGTCGTTGCCCGCGTGGCCACCAACGTTCAAGCCATGAACGCGTTTTCAGATGGGCGCGTCCTCGTTGACCAGAAGAACGACACGGGGATTCACGAACTCGTAGTCGTCCTTGTCGCTGCCGGGGCGAGCGACGGATTCGAGCTCGAGCACGTTCTCCCCAAGCCGGAGCACGCCGGAGGGAATCGAGATGATCTGCTCGCCGAAGCCGCCGTTGCTCGGCGACTGCGCGAGCGTTGCGATCTGCCTGCCGTTGATGCGCACGGGGTTCGGGGCCTGCGTGCCCTTGACCAACAATCGGAGTTCGGCGCCGCGGAGCGGGAGGTTTGCGTGGGCTTCGGTCATCTCGAATGGCAGTTGCAGCACCAGGCCCTCGCTACGCCGCTGGAACTGGCTGTTGATGCGGCCGCTGAACTCGTCGTTGCCAAGGTGATGGACCTCGGGCTCGTCTTCCATGACGATGACAAACGGATCGATCTTGCGCAGCCGAACGACGACGCGTCGGCCTGCATGCAGGTCTCTCTGGGCGATGTTGACCGCGCCGGGGGTATAGCCCTCGTGCGTGGCAGTGAGCGCGGCGTTGTCGGGGATCTGATCGAAGCCGAGCGCGAACGTGCCGTCGTCCCGTGCGGTTGCCGAGAGGTCGGCCGTGCCCTCCAGGTCGAGCCGGACGCGTGCGCCCGGAAGCGGCGCTTCGGACTGGGCATCGATCACGATGCCGAGCAGCTCGAACCGATGGGCGACCTCCTCGGGCAGGCGCACCTGGGGCGGATCGAACGCCAATACGGGAAGGTCGAGCGTGGGCACGGCCTCGGGCAACTGTTCGCCGGGCGCGGATTCGGAGATCGTGGACGTGAGTGCGGCCGGTGCGATCTCTGGTCGGTCGGCCTTGGGATCAATCTCGGTCAACGGAAGCGGAACGTCGCCGGCGGCGATGTCGGGGGGCGCGTCTGGCGAATCGGAAGCGGGCCGTGGCAATTCGATGCCGGGCTCGTGGACGAGCGTTGCGCTCTCGCCGGTCGTTGGTGTCGCAAGTGAGAGCGTGGCGGCTTCCAGCCGTGGAAGGTCGATGCCGGGCAGTTCCATCGAACCGGCAGACGCGTCGTCCCGTGGCGATGTGTCGCTCGGCGCTGTGAAGGAAGCAAGGCGTGTGTCATCGCCGGCAAACGATCGGGCTGCGTCGAGTCGCACGAGGCTGGGCTCGATGGCAGCCTCGATGTCTGTGCCATTCGTTGCCGACGCGGTTGCTGCCTGCGCGGGGGCCCGGATGCCTTCCTCGGCGTGTGCGAGTGGCTGTGCCGGGACTGCCTCTGGAAGAGCGAGGCTCGGACCGGGTGGCTGCGCCTCGATCGTCATCGATACATCGACCTGCGTAGCTTCGGCATGCGAATCGACGGGTGCGCTCTCGCTCGTTCGTGTCGAGGGGCGCATTGGACGATCAATCGGCGTCTGGGTTCGATTGGGCTGGAAGTTTTGGGTCACGCTGGGAGACGACATCGACGCGGCGGGCGCTGGGGTAGAAGGCTGCGATGCCTGTTCGAGCGTGGCGGGGGCTGACGAGCCGTGCATCTGTTCGCTGATCGATGAACGCACGGCGGACGACGAGAGGGCGACGCGAAGGCCCTGGCTGTCGCCCTCCGGCGGGCCGGCGCTTGGCGGCACCTGCATCGCGGCCAGCAATGCCAGCAGGCCGCCGTGGACTAAAAGGCTGACCAGCGCGCACTTGGCCATGAGCCCGAGCGTGGCGATGCGCGCCTGCCACTGCGCATTGCGGACCACCCGACGGAGCATCGCGAGCACCAGGACGAAGGCCAATGCGATGAGGATCCATGGCAGCAGCGAGAGCAGATCGCCGCGGGTCGTGCTCCGCGCGAGGTATACCTCTCGCGAGACCGCGCGGCGAATGATCGAGTCGCCGTGCAGGGTCGTGGCGAACTGGATTGCAAAGCCTTCGAGCGAGAGCGAGGGCGCGAATTCATCGTTGGCCGTGTTGATCGATGGTCCCAGCGTTCGGACGGGGCCGAGTACTCCGTCGTCGTGGAGTCGCGCGCGATAGAGATCGTGGCCGCCCGTTCCGCCCTCGCGATCGGAGGTGAAGTAGACGAAGTCGCCGGCCGGGGCTACGGCGGGCCCTGCATCTGCGCCCGGGCTGGACAACTCGGCCAGGTGGCGAACGCTGCTCTGGTCGAGTTGGGCGAGGTAGAGATCAAAGTCAGTTCGCTCCTCGCCGACGACCTCGCTGGCACGCGGACGGTTTGATGCAAACAGCACGCCTTCGACCCCATCGCGCTGTATCAAGGGGTGGGGATCGGTCTCGTCGAATCTGGAGTTGAGAGCCAGCGGCGTGGGCTCACCCCAGAGATCGCCCTGGCGGACCGACATCCAGATATCGAGCCCCCCCGCGCCGCCGGGACGATCCGAGGCGAAGTACAGCCTCTGACCATCGGCAGAGAGCGCGGGCGACAACTCGTTGTCGATGGTGTTCAATTCGCCCATTGGACGTGGCTGGGTCCACGCGTCTCCCACGCGGCTGGCGATGAACAGGTCCGTGTCGCCCGCATCGCTTTGCCGCGTGAGCAGAAGGACATCGCCTTCGGCCGATACGAAGGGATCTCGCCCCACAATGACTTCGCCTGCCGAGCTCTGCAGTGATTCTGGCTCGCGCCACAGGATGTCTCGCACGGGAGCCGCGGCTGCATACTGCCGGATGGAGGCGTCATCGGTGTAGAACGATCGGTGGTCGGCGTCGAACCACCACCATGCCGCGATGACGCTGCACACCAGCGCTCCAAGAGCCAGCACGGTCAGGATGAATCTTGAACGCGACGGCATGGGCTACCCCAGCGGCACCGTATCGAGGAAGGGCTGCTGCACGCCCGCGGCCTTGCAGACGTCCAGGACGCGCGCGATGGCGCCATAGCTGATGTCCTTGTCGCCGCGCACGGAAACCTTCTGGTCGGGATTCACGCGGACGGCGTCGCCTACGAGCGAGCGGAGTTCTTCGAGTTCGAGCTTCTGTCCGCCGACGATGATCTGGCCCGTGGCATCGACGTTGATGATGATTTCGCGAAGCATCGTCGTGATCGGGCCGGCCGCCTCGGCTTCGGGCAGGGCGATTGCCAGTTCCCGCTCGCTCTGCTGATACGTGGTGGCAACCAGGAAGAAGATCAACAGGAGGAACACCATGTCAATGATCGGCGTCATCTCGATGGTCGGGCCTGCCTCGTCCTGTTTCTTCCCGATGAGCATGGCTCAGGCCTCCGCACCCACGGCGAGGGCCGGCTCGGGCGCGGGTGCGCCGTTGTCTTGTGCCGTGTGATGATGCGAGCGACCCTGACGTTCCAGCACGTATCGCTCGACGAAGTCGACGGCGATTCGATCGAGTTCGCGGGCAAGTCCGTCGACGCGCGACACCAGCCAGTGGTAGAAGATGATGGTCGGAATCGCCACGAGCAAGCCTGCGGCGGTGGTGATCATGGCCTCGTAGATGCCGCCGGCGAGCAGTTCGGCCTTGCCCAAGCTCTCGCCCGACATGGCAACTGTCTGAAAGGCGCGGATCATGCCGAAGATGGTGCCCGTGAGACCCAGCAGCGGTGCGATGGCGGCGATGACGGTGAGCATGCGCAGCCGCTTGCGCAGCAGGTGCAGCTCGTATTCTCCCTGGGCGGTCAGGTGCTTCTCGACGATCTCCGGGCCGTGACCCAGCTTGTCAAGCCCAGCTGCGATGACGCGGGCGGCCGGGCTGTCGTACTTGGTGCATGCCTGTCTCGCGTCGGCGGGTCCGCCTGTTTCCATTGCCGCGTGGAGCTTCTTCTCGAACCCCGGCGGCACGACGCGAGGCTTGCGCAGCACGGCCAATCGCTCGAGCACGACGGCGACGACGACGAGTGAGCAGAGCGTGATGGGAATCATCATCACGCCGCCCTTGGTCGCAAGCTCGAAGACCGAGGGCGGGGCATTCTGAGCGAGTAGGAAGTGGAAGGTATTGGACATCGTTCAGCCTCCTCGTCCGCTGGCTGTGCCGCCCGGACCTGCGATGGCGCGGAGTCGTTCGCCGGCGGCCGTCGCCCATGAGCTCTCGGCGAAGCGATCCTGCACGGCGCGGTATTGTGCTCGGGCCTCGCCCACCTTGCCCATGGCTTCGAAGCATCGGCCGGCTTCAAAGAGGGCGGCGGGGCTCCAGGTGGGCGAAGCATGCAGGATGTCGACGCGGAGCAACTCGCGCACGGCGTCCTCGTGTTGGCCCAGGGCGAAGAGGCACTCACCCAGCTGAAACTGGGCGCGGGCAGCCGTCTCGCCCTCGTGCTTGTCGACGACGGCCTGATAGTGGTTTATCGCCTGCCGATGCTTGCCGGCGTTCTCGAGCGCCCAACCCAGGCCGAACTCGGCCATGAACCATCGGGGAGATCGGGCGTGCTCGCGGCGGTGCCGTGCATATGCCTCGAGGCTCGCGTTCCAGTCTTGGGCGGCGGCGTGGGCTTCGCCCAGCCGAAGGAGTGCCGCGTCGGCGTCGACGCCTTGCCCGCCGGCCGAGATCGCGCGTGCAAGCTGTTCGGCCGCTTCGCGGCCCCGCTTGAGGGCCAGGAGCGATTCGCCCAGCAGCAGGGCCGAGGGTCCGGCGAGCGCGTCATCGTTGAAGTCCTGCAGCAGCCGTACGACGCTTCGATGGTCGTTCAACTGGTAGCGGGCCCATGCGGCCTTGTACGTCGCGGCGCTGGCGAGTGTGGTTGGTACGTCGGTGCGCTGCGACACGGGCTCGAGGAGATCGGCTGCGCGGGCGTAGTCCGCATCGGCCAGGTAGGCGTCCGCCAGATCGAGGGCGGCATGCGGTGCGACGGATGACCCACCCGCAACGACCTGTTCCAGCATGCGTGTGGCTCGCTCGCGCTGGCCGGTGTTGCGGAGGCTGGCTGCCAGTGCGTACTGGTAGAGCGCCGTGTCCTGTTCGCCCAGATCGCGCGGCGTGTAGTCCTCGGACGCGTCGACGGCGGCTTGATGGTCTGCCGATCGGCTTAGCGCAATGACGTACCAGGCGCGTGCGGGTCCCTCGGCATCGTGAAGCAGCCGCGCCGCTTGCGCGGGCTCGCCCGCGTTGATCAGGGCCTTGGCGTGGTCCAGCGCCACGATGCGTGCCATTGGTCGCCCGCCGCGGTCGGCGGCCTGTGCATAGAGGCCCGCCGCACGCTCGTGCTCGCCGGATCGTGCGGCGATGCCGGCGAGGTGGCGAAGGGCATGCGGGGCGAAGCGTGAATCTTCGTGGCGGTCCGGCAGCGTCGTGAAGAATCGTCGTGCCGCCTGATCGTTGCCCTGCGCGACGTGCATCTGGCCCAACTCGAACAATGCATGCGGGGCGTGCTCGCTGTGAGGCCACTCGGACAGCATCTGCGTAAGAGACTCGATGGCCCCCGTGGTGTCACCCTGCCGACCGCGGGCCAGTGCCAGCTTCAGCATTGCGGCGTCAACGCTCGCAGCCTGAGTGCCGGCCACGGCGATGTACTCGGCAAAACGCGACTCGGCCTGTTCCCATTGCTCGGCGTCGAAGGCAATATCCCCAAGGGCGAACAGCGCGGGCACGAACGCCGGCTGCGTGCGCACGCCGTCGACGACGGCTTCCAGGTGGGGCTCTGCCTGGTCTGCTCGACCCATTGCGAGGAAGGACATGCCCAGGCGGAAGCGTGCCTGGTCTGCCAGCGAATCATCGTCCGCCTCGACGAGCGGTGCGAATCCGCGCGCGGCGGCCTCGTAGTTTTTGCTTCTATAGGCCGCTTCGGCTTGCAGGAATGCCGCGCTGGACGCGAGCGGGTGATCCGTAAACTGCCGGCTAAGACTGCGAGCAACACCGGCTGATTCATCGACCTGATCGACCTCAAGCAGGAGCGAGGCCTGCGAGAACAAAGCGTCGGGCGCCAGTGGATGGTCGCCGTGGTCGGCAACGAACAAGCCGAAGGCCCGTGCCGCGGCTTCGGGCTGACCATCGCGTTGCAGCGCGATGGCCCGGTCGTACTTCATCTCGGCGATCAAAGGACTCGTCGGGTGTTGCTTGATCGCGAGGCGAAGCCTTTCGGCGGCTTCTTCATGGCGACCGCGGCGCAGCGCAGCTTTTGCATGCCAGAACGCGACGTCATCAGCGAGATCTGGGTCGGCTCGTCGTTCTGACCGTTCGAATGCCCGGATCGCTTCTTCGGGCTGGTCGATGTCCAGCAATGCGCGACCAAGCTCGTAGTGCACCTGAGCGGTGCTGAAGCGAGGCGCTTGTTCGGCAAGTACGCGCAGGACGTTGGCGGCTTCACCTGGTCTTGCTTCCAGACGCAGGATGACGGCGAGCCTGAGCATCGCCTGCGGCCGGACCGTCGAGGCATCGACCGATGCTCGCTCGAGGCTCGCGATCGCGCCCGCGGCATCGCCGGCCGCATAGAGGGCGTTCGCCTGGTGGAACAGGGCTGCGTCGGTCAGTCCGTCGCGCCCGCGCGGCATGATGACTCGCCCGAGCCACTCCGCAGCAGTCGCGTGCTCGGTTGGCTTCCTGGCGATCGTGGCCTGGGATATGCCCGCGAACAGCGACGCTCGCCGGTGGGCCTGGTCGTCACGACGGAGGTCCGACTCGAATCGGGTATACGCTCGCACGGCGTCGGCGTTCTCGCCCGCGCGGTGGAGGCTCTCGATCAAGAGCGCCGCGGTCGAAGCCCAGGCGGCATGGTCGCGATGGCCTGCCGCGGCCCGGCCCGAACTAGCGGCACGTGCGTAGTCCTCTTGACGGAAATGGAGATGCATGAGCAGGACGTCGGCATCCGCCCGAAACGCGAAACGCGGGCCGCCCTCGATCTGTTCGAGCGCTCGAATCGCCGCTGCATCCTCGCCCATGTTGTATCGAGCGACGGCCAGGCCGTAGCGGGCTTCGTCGCGCGCGTCGGCGTTGTCGAGCGTTTGCAAGGCGGCCGCGTACTCACTGGCCGCCTCGGCATGCAACCCTCGCTGCAACAGGCCATTTGCCGTGCGGAGGGCCCGATCGCCGTCCTGTGCGATCAAGGCGTGCGAGCACAGGACCACTACCGAGATCGTGAGCAGGGCGCGCATGGGCACACCTCCCGGCCGAGCCGCACACTGTTTTCTCCGCCCGGCGCCACCTCGTGCCGGCTCTCTGTATCAAGAGTCTTTGGGAACCCACCCCTGTCGCGATTCAGCACCGGCGCAGGAAATTTGCTCCCACATGCGTGCAGTTTACGAACACGCTGCGCCGCGCCGTTGACAAGTTCTTGTTGCCAATCAACTTGTGCGATCCAGGAGGTGCCAGAGAAAATCAGAGACCTTCGCTGGTCGGCCTTCGGAAGGCCAGCGGCTCACGCCCATTCCGTCGTCGCACCCAGTTCAGCGGGCCTCGTACCCAACGGTGGCGAACGAGCCACTTCTCGAAAGCGTACTTGCGTGGAAAATCGAGCAAGATGAAGCCGGCGAAGATGGTCAGCAAGCCCTGGCCGGGGAGCACGAGCATGGCGATGCCACCGAGGACAAGGACGATGCCGAGCACGTTCTTGCCAATGCGCAGGCTCAGCCGAAGCCAGGGCGCGTGAGAGGCCCACCGCGAGGGCGGCCGGACATCGTGTACGAAGTAGTCCCGGGGGATGCGGACGATCAGGGCGGGCATGATCAGCAGGCTGCCCACGAACACCACCACGGACACCAGGCCCAGGCCCCAGAGCATCGCTTCGTTGTCGGAGATCCACGCTGGCACGGAAAAGCGTAGCGGCCGCCCGCGATGCCTCGCGAGCGGCCGCTGAAATGAACCAGTGGCTCAGTGACGGTGCTTAGCGATCGAGCGTGAACTCGATCTCATCGAGCCCCAGCCGACCGATGGCCGAGCCGCCATCCTGGGCGAACTCGAAGCGAATGGCCGAGACGTTGGTCAGGTCGACGCCGCTGGCCTGCGCGAGGAAGTCGCTCAAGCGGATGCGGATGGTGCCGTACTCGTTCTGCCAGCCCGTGCCGGTGCCGGCGCCGGTGCGCTGGTAGGGCTCGCTCGCACCGGCCTGGTACGCGCCGGTGTGTACGGTGCTCCGTGCGCCAGCGCCATCGACGAGCGTGACGTGGAACGTCAGCGGCTCGAGTTCGGCGATGGTGTTGGGATGCCGCGTGCCCTGGCAGACACGGAAGCTGAGGTGGTCATAGCCCGAGACGTCGCCCAGCGCGGGCAACACCTGGAACTCGATGAACGCGGGGCTGTTGAAGTCGAACACCAGTCCGGCCGAGTCGTCTGACGACAGGAACGCATAGTTCATGCCGTTGCTGGGCTCACTGCCCGTCCAGGTCAGGGTGCCGTTGGTGTCTTCCTGACGCACCTCGGCGGCGTTCGCGACGCCGATGGTGACGCTGCCGCCCGAACTGCTCTGGCTGAGGCTCGGGTTGCTCTGGAAGTCGTCGATGACGCGGCTGTCGCCGTCGATGGTGCTCGGCCGGTACATGTGCACGAGCGTCGTGGTATCGATGACGCCCAGGGGCTTGAAGCTGTCCCACGCGCGGGTGACGTAGTCGATCGCGTCGCCGTTGCCCTCACCATAGTGCTTGATGAGCGCGGTCCACGTCGCCTTGGCGATCTGCTGGGCCTCGGCCCGGCCGATCTCGGTGGATGCCGGACCCTGGAAGTTGCGGAATCCGCAGCAGTTGAAGACGTTGTGGTCGGCGCCGTGGATGTAGGTCGAGTGCTTGAAGCCGTCGGCCCGGTCATAGTTACGGAAGGGGATGGTCTGCCCACCGAAGCTGCTGGGGCTGCCGCTGATGTCGCCATCGGCCGAACCCCAGATCATGTGGAAGTTAATGTCGCCCGGATCGGCCTCGAACGATCCGCCGCCGCTGCTGTTGGCTGCGATCGAGCTGACCAGCACCATGTCCTCGGCGCTGTAATTGGCGGGGGTGAAGCTGCCCTCACTCAGCCGCTCCGATCCGATGTTGCACTCGCGACCGCCCAGGCTGTGGCCGATCCACACGATGCGCGAGCTGTCCAGCAACCCGTTGAGCACGCCACCGGCGATGGTCGCCTGCTCGCCGATGAGCGCATCGGTGTGCCGCAGCGGTCGGTTGCCGGTGCCGCTGAAGTCGTTCTGCACGCTGATGCTCACCCAGCCCCAGCTGCTGAGCTGGTCCTGTAGATAGTCGTACCACCGATAGTCGTGGCCGCCACCGTGCACGATCACGACGATGGGCAGCGGGCCCACGCTGGCAAGCTCGGCCGGGTAGTTGAGCCGCAGCACGCCTTGCGAACTGCTGCTGTCGACCATCACGGGCGTGAGCGGGCCCATCTCGGAGATGTTGGTAAACACGCTGAAGCCGTTGGCATCGGCGGGCGCGATGGCCAGGCCGTCGATGTAGTCGCCGTCGCTCAGCGTCCCGTCGCGATCAGCGTCGACGACGAGGTCGTAGCCGGTCGAGACGTTCAGCCCGTCGGCGGCGGCGAGGGTCTCGCTGCCGGTCAGGGCCACCTCGGCGCCGTCGATCGACAAGGCGCTGAAGGTGTGGGCTTGCGGCATGCCGCGCACGTCGTTCAGCGACGGATCACTGCTCCATTGCAGGTTCGTCTTGCTGGCGACGATGTAGATATCGCCGGTGACCCCTCGGATCGAGGGAAAGCGATCGGGGTCGATCGCCAGGTACACGGTGTCGCCTTCGTTGAACGCACGGGTGGCCTCGAAGTGCGGGTAGGCGTCCAGCGGCACGCCGGCCATCTGCAGCGAGACCGGAGCGGCCGGGCAGCCGCGTACAAAGTCGTTCTGGAACTCCAGGAAATCGAAGACGGTCAGTGCGCCGTCGCCATCGAAGTCAGCAGCTAGGTCGCCCGCGTCGAACAGGTTCTGGAACTCCAGGAAGTCAAAGACGGTCAGCTCGCCGTCACCGTCCAAGTCGGCCCGGCACGTGCCCTGGGCCATGGCCGAACCGGCGGCCGTCAGCAGCGCTGAGGCGGCCAGCGTCAAGAGAATCTTCTTCGGTTGCATCTCGTTTCCTCTCTGCTCGTGTGCTCAATCTTACGGGTCGACGGTGAACTCGATCTCGTCCAGACCAAGCCGGCCGATGCTCGAGCCCTCGCCCTCACCGAAGTCGAAGCGGATTGCCGAAACGTCGGTCAGGTCGAGCCCGGTGTTCTGTGCCAGGAAGTCGGTCAGCCTGATGCGGATGGTGTTGTACTCGTTCTGCCAACCCACGCCGGTGCCCTGGCCGGTGCGCTGGTAGGGCTCGGACGCACCGGCGCTGTATTCGCCGATGTGGATGGTGCTGGTCGCGCCGCTGCCGTCGACGAGCGAGACGTTGAACGTCACCGGGGCAAGCTCGGCGATCGTGTTGGGGTGACGGGTGCCCTGGCACACGCGGAAGCTCAGATGGTCGTAGCCGAGCAGGTTGCCCAGGCTTGGCAGCACCTCGAACTCGATGAACGCCGGACCGTCATAGTCAAAGACCAGTCCGCGCGAGGTGTCCGAGGGCTCCCATGCGTACGTCATGCCGTTGGCCGGATCGGTGGGCGTCCAGGTGAAGCCGCTGGCGCTGTCGCGTTGGCGCACTTCGATGGTGTTGGAGGTATTCAGCGTCACGAGGCCACCCGAGCTGCTCTGGCTCACGCTCGGATTGGTCTGGAAGTCTTCGATGACGCGGCTGTCCATCTCCACTGGGTCGGGACGGTACATGTGCACGAGCGTCGTCGTCTGGCTCACGCTCAGGGGCTTGAAGCCATCCCATGCGCGGGTGAGGTAGTCGATGGCGTCGCCGTTGTCTTCGCCGTGGTGCTTGATCAGCGCAAGCCAGATGCTCTTGGCGATGCGCTGGGCCTCGGGCCGGCCGATCTCGGTCTCCGGCGGGCCGGTGAAGTTGCGGAAGCCGCAGCAGTTGAACACGTTGTGGTCGGCGCCGTGGATGTACGTCGAGTGCTTGTAGCCAAACGCCCGGTCATAGTGCCGGAAGGCCACGGTCTGCTGGCCCGGCGCCCCGCTGCGGTCACCGTCGGCCGAGCCCCAGATCATGTGGAAGTTGATCGGCCCGGGATCGGCCACGAGCGAGCCGAAATCGCCCACGCTGTTGGCGCCGATCGAGCTGACCAACGTCATGTCGTCGATCGAGTAGTTGCTGGGGGTGAACAGGCCGCGGTACAGCCGCTCGGCCCCGATGACCACCTCTCGCCCGCCCAGGCTGTGGCCGATCCACACGATGCGCGAGCTGTCCAGCAGCCCGTTCAACACGCCGCCCGCGAGCGTCTGCTGCTCGGCAATGAGCGCCTGGGTCTGCAGCAGCGGGCGGTTGCCGGTGCCGCCGAAGTCGTTCTGGATGCTGATGCTCACCCAGCCCCAACTGCTGAGGTGGTCCTGCAGGTAGTCGTACCACCGGTAGTCGTGTCCGCCGCCGTGCACGATGATGGCGATGGGCAAGGGGCCTTCGCTTGCCAACTCGGCCGGGTAGTTCAGGCGGACCGGGCCGCGCGAAGTGCTGGTGTCGAGCATCGTGGGCGTCAGCGGCCCCATCTGCGTCATGTCGGTGAAGACGCTGAACCCGTTGGCGTCGGCGGGCCGAATGCCCAGCCCGTCGATGTAGTCGCCGTCGCCGAGCTGGCCGTCGCGATCGACGTCCACCACCAGGTCGTAGCCGGTCGAGATGTTCAGGCCGTTGGCTGCGGCGAGGGTCTCGGTCCCGGTTAACGCGACGGCGGCGTCTTCGATCGACAAGGCGCTGAACGTGTGACCCTGCGGCATGCCGCGCACGTCGGTCAGGCTGGGGTCCGTCGCCCACTCGAGTTCGGTCTTGCTCTGCACGACGTAGATGTCGCCGGTGACGCCAACGATCGACGGAAAGCGATCGGGGTCGATGGCCATGTGCACGGTGCGGCCTTGGTTGAACGCGCGGGTCGCTTCGAAGTACGGATATCCGTCCAGCGGCTCGCCGGCCATCTGCAGCGAGATCGGCTCGCCGGGGCAGCCCTGCGTGAAGTCGTTCTGGAACTCCAGGAAGTCGAAGATGGTCAACTCGCCGTCGCCGTCGAAGTCGGCGGCCAGATCGCCGGCATCGAAGAGGTTCTGGAACTCCAGGAAGTCGAAGACGGTCAACTCGCCGTCGCCGTCCAAGTCGGCCCGGCAGGTCGAATCGGGGTTGGCCTGGGCCAGGCCGGACACGGCGACAAGGGCGGCGACAGCGGCAGCCTGTGCGAACGCGTGGCGCATTGGTTCTCTCCTGTTGGTTATCGGGTCTTGGGCCACCCGCGAGATTCCGGCGTCGTGCGGGCGCGCACCGCGTGCCCGCTGCCTCTCATCGATCCGCACGAGTTGGTCGGGGGGATGCCCGTGGTCCCGAACTTCTCGGAAGTTGACGGGCCGATGGAACAACGTCCGAGAACGAAACGGTGCGGGTGGGATTCGAACCCACGGAACCCTGACGGGCTCATTGGTTTTCAAGACCAACGCCTTCAACCGCTCGGCCACCGCACCTGGAATGTCCTGCGGTGAAGCGTAGGTGCGGCACCCAGGCCCGAGAACCGCGTCGACGCGTACGGGTTTCGGTGGCGCGTGGCACTCGGGCTCCATCCGCCGCGGACAACAGCCGATACCACTGGCAGAAAGGGGCGACTCCGTGGAAGACGCCAGCGCCAAGAACCTGCCCTCCGTGCTGATCGCCGACGACGAGCACCACATCCGCTTCATGTTGGAGTGGAAGCTCAAGTCCGACGACGTGCGCATCCTGACGGCCGCCGACGGCCGGACGGCCTTGTCGCTCGCCCAGAAGCACAAGCCGGCCCTGATCATCAGCGACTATCAGATGCCCTACATGGATGGCATCGGACTGGTCAAGAGCCTGGCCAAGGATCCTGCGACCTCGGATATCCCGGTCATACTGCTGACTGCGCTCGAGCATCGCATCAGCCGGGCCGAACTGGCCGACACCTGCGTCGAGCACATCCTGCGCAAGCCCTTCCGGCCCTCCGAACTCCTGGAACTGGCCGCGGACTACCTGCGCGCGTATCGAGAGCGGATGGGCGAAGCGGCATGAACGAGCAGGCTGGTGACATCGGCGGTCTGGTCAACGTGAAGTGGTCATCGCTGCATGGTTTCTCGATGGGCGAGCATTGCCCCGACGGCCTCGCGGACCTGCTGCTGGACGACGAGACGCGGTTGCGCATGGAGCGGATCGCGCAGGCCGGCCCCGGGTATGGCCTGCCCGAAGACCTGATCCCCGGAATCCGGGTGGTGGGCTTCAGCCAAGGCAGCGACGCCACGTCGCGCGGCGAGGCGGACGTCGTACTCGCGGTGTCGGCCGAAGCATTTGCCCGCGCCGGCGTGCCCGAGTGCAGCCCGCTGGAGCGCGGAATCGACACCGGTTCGGGTGATCTTGCGTCGGCGCTGCACCTGTTGAGCCTGGGCCAATGGGCCTGGGATCGCGAGCACGAGGTCATCCGCAGCCGCGACGAACTCATCAGCACCTTCAGCGAGCAGCTTTCCGAGAGCTACGAGCATATCAGCCTGCTGCTGTTCGTCGGGCGATTCATGAACCACGTCGCCAATCCGCTCACGGTCGTGCAGACCGTGGTGCAGGAAGTCCGCCGAACCATGAAGTATGGCTGGCTGGCGATGATCATGCTCCAGGACCGCGGCGCCGCCCAGAGCATCGCCGGCTCGACGACCATCGTGGGGGACCTTCCGATCTCCAGGGCAACGCTGGAACGAGCCTGCAACGAATACGCCCGCGTGCATCCGGCTGATGCGTGGACGCGCGTCATCGATTCGAGCGACGCCATCATGGGCTCGCTTATTCCCACCGAGATGCTTGTCGAGCCCATTACGCATCGCGGGCGCACGGTGGGCATGGTGATCTGCGGCGACAAGCAGGGGCGCAAGGAAGCCATCGACAGCGTGGACATCCAGATCCTCGACGCCGTGGCAGACCTGTTGGGCGTGTTCCACGATAACCTGCGTCGCCATGAGGACCAGGTTGCGATGTTCCTGGGAACCGTCGGCTCGCTCACTGCGGCCATCGACGCCAAGGACGCCTATACCCGCGGTCATTCTGAGCGTGTGGCCTGGGGCGCGAGAGAGCTGGCGCTGGCCATCGGGCTCGATGAAGAGACCGCCGAGCGCGCCCACCTGGCGGGCCTGTTGCACGACATCGGAAAGATCGGCGTGCCCGAGAGCGTGCTGACCAAGAAGGGTCGCCTGACCGAAGACGAGTTCGACATGATCAAGCGCCACCCGCGCATCGGGTTCGACATCCTCCGCGGCATTCCCAGCCTCGAGGACGTTCTGCCCGGCGTGCTGCACCACCACGAGCGGTGGGATGGCAAGGGCTACCCGACCGGAGCCGCGGGCGAAGAGATCAGCCTGTTCGGCCGCATCCTGGCCGTGGCCGACGTGTTCGACGCGCTCAGCAGCGACCGTGCGTATCGCAAGGCGCTGTCGCGCGACGAAGTCCTGGCAGAGATCCGCCGCAGCACGGGCACGCACTTCGATCCGCGGATGGCTCGCGCGTTCCTCGAGCTCGACTTCACGGGCTTCGATCGCCTGCTCAAGCTGGGCGGCAACGCCGGCGATGGCACGGCGGCCCAGCGGCCAGCGGCCTGAGCGGGACGTTCGATATCAAGATGCGATGGAGCAGCATCGCTACGGAATCGGCATCCAGTTTACTGTCGATGGGTCGAGCGCCAGCCCGCCCTGGTCATCAAAGAAGCCAAACGGCGGAAGCTGCGCGACGCCCGGATCGTACATGATGTTCACGGTCACGCCCGTGCGAATGATGATATCGTGATCGGCGATCACGGTGCCGCGGAACGACTGCGAGAGAAGGGCAAACTGAATGTCGTTGGTTGCGTACACGACGCCCTCGATCCGACCGGGGTAGGCGTCGTCCAACTCGTCGTCGTGCTGGAAGTTGTAAGGCGTACCGGGCGGATTCAGGTTTACGCCGATCGTGGCCTCGCTGGGGCCAGACCCGTTGGAAGCGAAGATCACGTTGCCATCGACGACCAGCGAAGGAAGCCACGAGTACGCCGGACGCATGAATACGTTCGCGCCGATCATGGTCTCGGCATTCGCGTTGAGCAGGACAAGCGTGCCCTCGATGCGGATGTTGCGGACGACGAACCGCTCGCCGCGGAGGTCGATGACGTAGACGCCTAATGGATTGGGTGTGCCGAATGGATTGCTGGTGGGGCTGAGCAGCACGTTCTGGAGCGTGCGCGCACCGCCGTCGTAGCCGATGGCGTCGAAGTTGATGGTGCTGCCGAGACCCTGGTAGTAGTTGAGCACGTCGGGCTTATTGGGTAGATCATGCCGGTCGGCCCCGCTGGTGGTGGTCCCCAGATACACCGTGCCCGAGACGCTGCCGCCCGCTTCAACGTCGGCATTGATGGAGCCGGCCGCGGCACTGAAGTTGTCTTTCGCGCCGACGACATGGTCGGCATTGAGGAACGCCGCCGAGCTGATCGAGACGTGCCGGCCGGCGTACATGGCCGTATCGAGGATGGTCATGGGCAGGCCGGAAGGCGCCAACAAAGCCTCGAGGCGTCGATCGGCCGAGCCGCGCTCGCCATCGGCCTGGAGTAGGAGTGGTCCGTCGACGTTGTTGATCGCCGCGCCATCGACTTCGCCGATCCGCCATGCAAAGCGACCGTCGTTCAAGGGAACGGCCTTGCGGAAGGTGCTCGTCAGGTCGTGGCGGTCATCTCCGCTGGCGAATCGAGCAGTGATGGCGCCCATGGCGTGTTCGAGGGCCGACTGGCTCAGCAGCCGGGCTTCGGCCTCGTGATCGGTCAGGATCGACTCCTTCGCGCGGGTGTTAGCCAGCGAGAGTGCGGCAAGGCCCGTGACGGTCACGATCGAGCCGGCAAGCAAAGCGACGAGATAGGCGGCGCCCCGGCGCCGGACATGTCTGATCGCGTGCATCATCGCACCCCCAGCGTGGGCTTGGACCCGGCCGGCGCTCGCTCGCTCCACACCATGGGCGACGACGTCAGCGTTGTGCCGTCGGGCAGCGTGATCGAGATGGGGACCTGCACCGTGCGCTCCTGATTCACCAGCGGCGGGCGCTGGAGCGCGTCGGACGACGATCGCAGCCCGGTCAACTGCACGCGCGAACCATCGGGCAACTCCACGAAGACCACGATCTGATACATCCGCAGGTCGAGCGTGAGCGTGTCGACCGTCTCGTTGCCACGAGTGGTGATGTCCACGCCCCACGCCCAGCGATTCGAAGCAAGTGGGTTGTCCTGCATGTCCAGCGGCGGGCTCTGTCGCAGGCCGACGTAGTCCAGTACATGATCGAAGTTCGCAAGCCGGGGTCCGGCGCCGGCGTTGGTCGCGTCGGTGCCCGAGGCGGGATGGGCCATGATCTCGGCCATGAGCACATGGGCCAACCGCAACGCATCGCGTCGATGATTCGCGTCGGCGCTGGCGCGATGGGCGGCCGCTGAGACGTTCATCGCGGCCACCAGCGTCGTGCCGATGAGCAGGGTGGCCAGTGTTGCCTCGATGATCGAGAAGCCCGAACGCGATGTCGCCCGTCTCTTGCTCATGGCGTCTCCCACGTCTCGGCGTAGACCTGGATCGCCAGGTCCTTCGTGGCGTTGATCTTCCATTGACCCAGCAGGTCGGTCGTTGCGATCCATCCGTCAGTGAGGTACTGGGGCGACGGCTCCAGCGCGACCTCGCCCGCCGAGGTAACAAGATTCTGGGAGACCACGATGGCGATGAAGTCGCCCTCGCTGAACTCCACCGTGTTGGGCAACTCAACTTCGACGTCCTGCATCGTGTCGGGCAGGTCGGCCTGACGCACCGTCGTCGCCACAATGGCCGCGGGATCGGGCCTGGCGGTCATCATGTTGACCCGGTGCAAGGCGATGGAGACGTCGCTTCCCAACGCCTTGCCCTGCATCCGCACCTTGGCTCGCGTCACACGGAAGCGGTTGTCCGAGCCGCCAGGCACCGGCTGGATGATGGCCGCCACCGACGACATGAGCGAGAGTGTGTGCACCGTTCCGCTGCCGGTGTAGCCGCGGTCGAAGACCTTCGTGTCCGAGACCGAGGGCGTGGGCACCGCCCACATCGGATCGGCCGGCACGCTGGCAACCAGGTACGCCAGCGACATGCCTGATACTGAGGGGACGACCGTCGACGCCGGCGAACCATTGAGCGAGAGGGTGATCGGATCGCCGTCGTTGCCTCCCCAGGCATATCGCAGCAGGTCCGGGGCGCCATCACCGGTGCGATCGGGCACGTAGAAGGCCACGCCCGTGGCGGTTCGTTCCTCGAACCGAAGCGCCAGTTCCAGGTCCGCCGACATCCGCGCCAGGCCATCCAGCGCGGGCGTGGCCTGCAAGCCGCTCGTTGCCGACTGGAAGGTCCGGCCGGCCATGCCGATTGCCGCGACTGCGCCGCCAAGCACGATCGTGCTGATGGCCATGGCGACCAGCAGCTCGGCCAGCGAGAGTCCACGTCTGGCGGCGTGCATCATGGGGACGCACTCGCAAGGCCCGTCACGGCGTCGACGACGAGCACCACGCCGCCCTCGCCGTTGCGCAGCGTGACGCTGCCGCCCGAGGACGGCACACCGAAGCCCGAGATGGTGTAGAAGTCGTTGCCCGAAAAGTCGACGGCGCTGATCCGGGCGTCCATCGGCCCCGATCGCAGGTCGAGCACCAGGTCGGGCCCGCCCACCCTACCAGCCGGCATGCCCGTGAACGTGACGAGATGGTTCGCCGCGTCGAACTGCACGGTTACCTCCGTCCCGGTCGCCCTGGCATACGTCAGGGCACGGTCCAGGTCACCCCGTAGCTGGTGGGCGGCCGACTGCAAGCGATACCGGGCCACCGCGCTGCCGTAAGCCGGCAGCGCGAGGCCCGCGAGCGCACCAATGATCACCAGGACGACGACGAGCTCCACAAGCGTGAAGCCACGACGCCGGGTCATGATCGGATCAATAGGTCGAGTACAGCGTGCCGGTGTCATCCGTCGCGGTACCGGTGTTGGGCGTGATCTCGCCGGTCGTCTCGTTGTACAGCCAGGCGATGCCGGCCGCGTCGGCAGCCGCCACGCCGTTATTGCCCTTCTGCGGACCCACCTGGATGGTGGGCACTTCCTTCAGGTACGGCCCATAGATGAACACGCCCGTCTTGGTCGCGTTCAGGTTGCCGTCGACGTCGGTGTACTGATTGATCAGTGCGTTCTCGAAGTCGGCGACCGCCGGGTACGTGTTGTTGTGCTCGGCGTAGTACAGCTCGAGCGCACTACGCATCGTCGACAGATCGGCGCGCAGTCGCGAAGACGTGGCGCCGGCGGCACCGCGGCTCATGCGAGGCACGGCCACGGCCGCCAGAATTCCCAGGATCGCAATCACGATCACCAACTCGATCAAGCTGAAGCCAGCCCGACGTGTGCGCATCATCCCAACAACCATGGTGCTAACCTCCGAAACGAGCCTCGATGGGCCCTGGTGTGCTTTCCTGTTGTGTCATCGACACGAATCGAACACGAATCCACTCCGCACGAGCAACTGATCGACGAATCCGGCCCGCATAATCACTACAAGCCGCACGCTCTGCTTATGGCGTGCCCCCGCTGGTCTGCTTCGGCAGCGACAGTTCCGCCGTCTGGGTCCCCGACTGGAAGACGGCCGAGCGCGAATCCACGCGAATCAGCCGATAACCCTCGATCTCTTCGCCCAGACGGACGGGCTTGCCGTTCACCATCGCAACGCTGGTGTCCCCGCTCAGGAGTACCAAAGAGAGTTGATGCTGGCTCAGGAAGGCCTCAACGGACATCGGGCCCGCTTCGCCTGCGTCATCCGCGGAATGGACGACCTCGGTGAAGGGGTCGAGGTCGGGCGTGACCTCATGCTCATCCAGTGCGGCGTGCAGCTTCTCGTTCCATTGCCGGGCGGCCTGTTCGGAGAGGCCCGTGCCCGTCGAGACGGGCGTTGACGTATCGGACGACGAAGCAGGCACGGAGTCGGCTGGCGTCGGCACAGTCGGGTTTGCATTGCTCGCTTGCGCGCCACTGGGCGGCGACAGCAGGAGTTGATCGATGGCCAGGATCAAGCCAGCCGAGCCGAGCAGTCCCAGCAGTACCTTGCGTTCCTTGTTCAGTGCCATGTCGCCAAAGCTATCGATCCGGCTGGACTTCCGATCGAGCGGATTCGTTGGCTCGCGCGGTCGATGCGTCCGAGGCTGACGGCTGGGGCGCATATACCAGCACGGTCGCCACCAATGCCAGGCCCTGGGACTCCATCGGGGCCGGTACGATCGCAAAGCCATCGATCGACGCCGTGGGGACCTGCGCACGCAAGCCCGAAACGAACGCATCGATGTCCGAGAACGATCCCACAGCATTGAGCGTCAGCCGCGTCTGGACGAGATCGCCCGCTGACTCGGTGCTTGAGCGATCCACACCCATGGGCGTCAGGCCGAAATCCGCGGCAACCTCCGTCAGCCGGCCCACCAGTCGTTCGCTTTCCAGCGGTCCGTCGCCGACCACGGACTCCAGCGAGTCGAGCTCGACCTGCGCGTCGCCGAGATCCTGCCGCAGCGCTCGCACGCGTTCACCGGCCCGCACGATGGCCTCTCGCTGAGCGGCGGCCTGGGCCTCTGCGCGTAACGACGGCGAGATGCCAAACGCGTACGCAATGCCCCCGAGTGTGAGGAGGCCCACTGCACCCAGACCATGGATATGGCCTGGCATGATGCGCGTATGGACTGGCTTGTGGTTCGGCGCCTGGCTCATGGGGCGCCTCCTGTCGTTGCCTTGGGCGCAATGACGCACTCGATCGAGAAGCCGGGTCGATCGCTGGGCGTTCTTGGCGACGTGACGGCGTGCCGAACGCTCTCGAACAGCCCGGTTGCATCCAAGCGTGCCGCCAGGTCGGCGGCGTGTTGCTTGGTGGCGGCGCTCCCTGCCATCGACAGCGACCACGTGCCCGTGAGGCCACGACGGGGTTGCACGTTGATCGATTGCAGGCGGACGTCTGTTCCGGTGTGCGCGGCGATGATGTCCAGGAGCGGATCCCACCGAAGCGACGCCGCCGCCCGGTTCCGGGCCATCCGCGTGGCCTTGAGGATGGCGATCTCCTCCCGTGTGGCCTGCAATTCGGCTTCGAGCGATTCGGCTTGCTGGGTCAGCCCCGCGGGCATCGCGGGCGGCTGCGCACGCGTCGCCAGGGCAGCAACCAATCCGGCGCCGACCAGCAGGCCGAGGCAGCCGAGCGTACCCGTCCATGCCGAGATGCAACGTCGGAGGCGGCGCGCATTGACGCGGTGTTGTGGCAGAAGGTTCGTGCCCATCATGCCAGATCCTCCATGAGCGCAAGGCCGATCGCGCCGGCAAGGGTTCCGTCGATCTCCTGCCCCCGCCCATCCAGCGGCTGAGCCAAGGCCTGGCTGAAGCGTCGCGACATGGCCTCCATGATCGTGGCGCGTGTGCTTGCTGCGCCCAGCACGCTGATTGCCGCCGGAGCGTGCGAACGCGATCGATGTCGCGCAAAGGCGATGCAGGCCTCGATCTCGGTCGCCAGCCGTCGAGCGACTTCCATCTCGCCGTACTCGCCGTCCAGCCGCAAGCCAGTGGGCGTTCGGGCATACAGGAGGGTGCTGTTGTGGAGGACGACGATGCGGGTGCCCCAGTCTTCAAGCCGTGCGCCAACCCGCACGGTGGCGGCCGCCGGCGCGCCGGCCAGCACGCGTCCGAGTGCCCGCGAGGGATCATCGACGCCCGCCACGCCCAAGCCGGCGGATTCAAGCGATTCGATAACCTGGTCGGTCGTGGCAATATCGCATCCAACGGCCATTGCCTGAACGGCCCGCCCCGGCGTGGGTAGGGCCCAATACGACAGCTCGAATGATCCTGCCTCCATCTTGCTCCGACGCGCGAACTCGGCCCGCGCGAGTTGGTCGACGGGCGCGCCCGACGTAACCGGCGGGAGCTCCAGGGTCGTCGTCTTCAGCGCCGCCTCGGGCGCATTGATCACGCATGGGGCAGGCGCAAACCCATGTCGAAACAGCAGTGACTCGAGCTCGATCGCCTCTTCCGAGGTCACGTCCCCGTCGTCTGAGCGACGAGCCATGCTCGCGCTGCAACGCAACGACCACCCGCGCCGGGTCAGGCTGACTTGAGCCGCGGTGATCGTGGTGGGGGTGATGTCCAGGCCTGTACGGATCGAGCCCATGACTGCGTTCCTTGGTTACGGGGCCCCGGCCGAGGCGGTGAGATCGAACAGCGGAAGGAACATGCTCGTGGCGATGCCCCCGACGACCAGGCCCAGCGTCACGAGCAAGAGCGGTTCGATGATGGCGCTCAACGCCTTCAACGTGGCTTCGTTCTCCTCTTCCAGAAAGTCCGCAACGTTGCCGAGCATCATGCCCATGCGCCCCGTGCGTTCGCCCGTGCGCACGCCCTCACGCACCAGGCCGTGGAGCAGGTCGGTATCTTCCAGGACCGTGCTGATGGGCTGGCCGACCTCGGCGGCGTCGTGCGCCTCTCTGAGCAGGGCGGCATACTCGGGGCTGCGCATCGAACCGGCGCACAGCGAAAGCACGTCCAGGAGCGGAAGATGGCTGTCCAGCAGGAGCGAGACCATCCGCGACAGCCGGGCGCTGGCGATCGAGCGTGCGATATCGCCCAGCTTGGGCGTCCGCAGCAGGGCCTTCTCGATCAGACGCGACGTCGCTGGCTGCATCAATGCGAAGCGGGCCAGCAGCGCGGCGGGCACGAGCCCGGCCAGCCATGCCCACCAATAGGTGCGTAGCATCGTGCTGAGCCAGAGGAACAGCTGCGTACTCGGTGGGACTGGCGTGTCCAGCGACTCGAACATGGCCTCGAACCGCGGGAACACCATCACCAGCATCACGAGCACGACGATGAAGCCGATGCCGATGAGGATGCATGGGTAGATCATCGCGCCGACGATGGCGCGTCGCATCGCCAGCTTCTGACGCATGAGCGAAGACACACGCTCGAGCATGTCGCCCAGCCGGCCGCTCGATTCGCCCGCGGCAACCATCGCACGGCATACTTCGTCGAAGTAGCCCGGATGAACGCCCATGGCCTCGGACAGTGGCGTGCCCGACTCGATGTCCGCCTGCAGGCGCTTGAGCACGGCCTTAAACTTCTCGTCGCGCGTCTGGCCCGCCATGGCTTCGACGCCCTCAGAGAGCGGCGTGCCGGAGGCAATCAACACCGACATGTGGCGCATGAACTGCGAGATGTCCGCCAGCTTGCCCCGGGAGCCCTTGATGCGACGCCCCGTGGTGCCGCGGCCTGCATCCTGAGCGATCTCGAGCACGATGATGTCGCGCTCCCGGAGCTTGTCTCGCGCGTCCGCCTTGTCGGCGGCTTCGATGACGCCGCGCTTGGGCGCGCCGCTGGTCTCGTAGCCAACATAACGCCACTTCATGCTGCCGCCTCCACGGGCTTGCCGGAATCGAGATCGTCGTCGCTCCGGGTTACGCGCAGGGCTTCTTCGAGGCTGGTCGAGCCGCGCTTGGCCACGAGCACTGCCTCCTCGCGCAGCGACTTACCGCCGCCCTTGAAGAATGCCTCGCGGAGTTCCATTGATGAAGCGCCCGCGTGCACCAGCCGGCGGATGGGCGGGGTGACCTCCATCACCTCGTAGATGCCCAGGCGACCCTGGAAGCCGGTGTCGTGGCAGTGCTGACAGCCCAGGCCGCGGCGGAAGGGGGTGCGCGCTTCGTCGGCGATGCCCGCTTCGGCCAGCAGGTTGTCGTCGGGGTAGTAACGCGTGGCGCAGTGCTGGCAGATCGTGCGAGCCAGGCGCTGGGCGATGACGCCATTGAGCGCGCCGCTGAGCAGATAGGGCTCGATGCCCATGTCCAGCAGTCGCTCGACGGCGCCGGGCGCATCGTTGGTATGCAGGGTTGCGAGCACGACGTGGCCCGTGATGGCGGCCTGTGTGGCGACGCGCGCGGTATCCTGGTCTCGGATCTCGCCCACCATGATCACGTCGGGGTCCTGCCGCAGGATGCTGCGTAGAGCCTTGGCGAAGCTCAGCCCAATGGCCTCCTGAACCTGGATCTGATTGATCAGGTCGAGCTGGTACTCCACCGGGTCTTCGACCGTCACGATGTTGCGCTCGGGACTGCTGAGCAGTTCCAGCGCCGAATAAAGCGTCGTCGACTTGCCGCTGCCCGTCGGCCCGGTCACGAGCATGAGGCCGTAGGGCTTGCGCAGCATCCGCGTGATGGTCATCATCAGTTCGGGACGGATGCCCAGGTCGGCCAGGCTCGAATTCAGATTGTCGCGATCGAGGATGCGGATCACCAGCTTCTCGCCCAGCAGCGTGGGGATGCTGGACACGCGGAGCGAGACCTCGCGGCCCTCGGCCATGATGCGGATGCGGCCCTCCTGCGGCATGCGCTTCTCCGCGATGTCGAGCTTGGCCAGGATCTTGACGCGCGAGGCGATGGCCGAGTGCATGCCCTGGGGCGGACGCATGAGGTCGCGAAGCGTGCCGTCGATCCGGTATCGGATGCGCGTGCCCTTGTGGCTGGGCTCGATGTGGATGTCGCTGGCTCGATCGCGGATGGCCGTTAGCACCGCCATGTTGACGAGGTTCACGATCGGGCTGCCGGCGATGATCTTGGCCAGGTCGCCTTCGGGCTCTTCCTCGTCGACGTTCTCCTTATCGAAGACCTCCACGTCCGATTCGCGGAGCTGGGAGAGGAAGGCCGTCAGGTTGGCCTGGTTCTGGGCGTACTTCTCGATGAATTCTTCGATGTTGCCGCGCAGTGCCAGCACCGGTCGTATGCGGCAGCCGGTGATCTGCGTCAGGCGATCGATGGTCGGTAGCGACTGCGGCTCGGCCATCGCCACGGTCATCTCATCTCGGATGCGGAACATGGGCATCACGCCCAGTTCGTGCGCTACGTCGGCGGTGACGACCTGGAGCAGCTCGGGATCCACCAGGCCGTGGCGCAACACGCACGAGGGCAAATCCAGGTGCTGGCCGAGCGTGTGCACCAGCGTGGCCGGCGAGATAATGCCCTCTTCGACGAGGATCTCGCCCAGCAGCGTGCCTTCGGCCTGTTGACGCTCCAAGGCTGCGCCGAGCTGTTCCTCGGTGATGACGCCGCTGCCCACGAGCACATCGCCGATCCGGGTGACCGGCGGTGGCGTCTGCTCCTTGTCTTGCGGCTGCTCGTCGCTCACAGGAAGCTCCTCGCTGCCGAGACACCATCGGCGTAGATGTCGAACCGGCCCGCGATGCCCGTCAGTTCAAGGCACTCGCGGACGGTCTCGTTCAGCCCGCACAGCTTGAGCACGCGGCCGGCCGACCCGAGCTGGTCGGTGGCGTCAAGCAAGGCTTCCAGTGCAGCGCTATCCATGAAGGGGACGGCCGAGGCGTCAACTACGCAGCGACCCATCGAACGACGGGCCGCATCGACGAGCTTGGTCCGAAAGACGCTCGAGTCCTGCTGCGTAATGGCGCCGTCCGGCCTGAGGAACGTGACTGCGCCGCGAACCTGTTCATCGATGCGCATCGCGCCCCTCCTCCATCATGCAACCAGGCGCCCGCCGGGGATGTACATCGTGAAGACGCTGCCCTTGCCGGGCTCGGAGTCCACGTCGATGCCGCCCTCGTGGCCGAGCATGATTTCCTTGGCCAACGTGAGGCCAAGGCCCGTGCCCTGCGCACCCGAGGCGCGGACGTCGTCGGTGCGGTAGAAGCGCGCGAAGATCTTCTGCCGATCGGCCTCGGCGATACCGACGCCCGTGTCTCGAACCGACACGTTCATGCCGTTCTCGTCCCAGTCGGCCGAGAGCGTGACCGTGCCCCCGTTTGGGGTGTACTTGATGGCGTTGCCAAGAACGTTGTGGTACGCCTGGAGTAGCTTGTCGCGGTCGCCGCGCACGACTGGGAGCTTTGCGGGCAGCGTGAACGACAAATTGACGCCCTTGTCCCTGGCTTGTTGCTCGAATTCGAGCCGCAGTTCTTCAAAGAGTTGGTCGAGTCTTGCCTCGCCTTCCTGGATGGAAAGTGCGCCGGCTTCCATCTCGCTGACGCTGAGCATATCCGAAACCACGCGCTCCAGTCGGCGGACTTCCTGGTTGATCACGTTCAGGCACGTGCCGAGCATCGCCTCGTCGCAGTCATCGCCCAGCGCCGTTTCGGCATACAGACGCATGTTCGTCAACGGCGTGCGAAGCTCGTGGGTCGCGTGCGCGATGAAGTTGGCTCGCGCTTCTTCGGCCGCGTGCAATTGGGTGATGTCTTCGATCACCACGATCTGTGCATCGCTGCCCTGACCGTCGCGTACGGATACGCGCAGGTGCGTCGAGGCCTCGCCCACCGTGCGGTCCAGTTCCATGGTGCCGCGCCGCAGCCCGCTGTCGCCCGACTCGTTTGCCAAGGGTGATACGTCGAGGATCTCGTTCAGGGGCTTGGCGTCCAGGGTGTCCAGGTCCACGCCTAGCAGCATTGCCGCGGCCGAGTTGGCATAGCGAATGTCCAGCGCCGGGCCCACGACCAGAACCCCCTGCCAGAGCGCCGAACACACCGTCGCGGCCATCCGTCCATCGCCTGCCGCGGCCGCCTTTCCCGAAGGAACGCCGGCCGGGTCTCGGCGGGCTCCGGCATCGAGGCGGCCCAGAAGGGCATTCCAGGCAATCGCCTCGCGGCCGAAGCGGTCGCTCAACTCCAGTTCAGTAGCGGCAGCCTTCGCGTTCTCGGACGCAAGCACGGCTTCCCTCAGGGCAGACATGCTCAGCATCCGCTTGCGGACCCAGCGACCGAGCAGCGCCACGGCGAGGAGGGCTCCGGCGCCGATTGCGGCCAGTTCGACCCAGGCCTGGGTGGTTCGGGGCAGTCCGGCTGCATCGACGTAGAGCCAGGCAAACGCTCCGATAACGATCACGACGACACCCATGACACCGGCGATCAACCCGATGATCGTTCGTTCGCGTTCACGCAGAAAGCGGATGCCCATCGTGCAAACCCCTGCCAAGCACCGACTTATGTGGCCTGGAAGCCAAGGCGGTGGCCCTCATCGGGATCTATCGACCCCTGAGCGGCGGCACTGAAGGCAAGATGGGAGGGAATTGCGGAGCGTGAGCCTTGGGCGGTCAGTCGAAGCGGAAAACGCCCTTGCGAAGACCGTACAGGAAGGCGACGATCGTCGTGAAGAGGAAGAAGAGGATGCGACCCAGCCAGAGCAGGCGCTCGGTGGAATCCATCTCGAGGTTCGCGAAGGTGGTGGCCCAGGGGTAGAGGAAGACCACCTCGACGTCGAATACCAGGAAGACCATGGCGATCAAGTAGAAGCGAACGTTGAACCGCTTGCGGGCCGTACCCACCGGCTCCATGCCGCTCTCATAGGAGAGGGCCTTGGTCTCGCCGGCCCGGTTGGGGCCCAGGATGCGTGTGAGCACCAGGTTCATGACCGAGAAGCCCACGACGGCCATGAGGATGACCGCCAGGGGCAGGTAAGCCACGGGATCGGTAACGCCGAGCAGCATGGGCCGAGGATAGGCAAGTTGAGACGGGGCGAGCGTCTCTCTCATCCGATCGATCGAAGGGCCAGCCGGCCCGGCTCGGGGCCGGTTGGGTGCCACTTTGGCGGTCGGCAGCGCCCATGGCGGGTGGTGGGCAGGGTGGTCGGTGGCCCCAACCGGGTTTGGGATGCGGTGGCGGTTGGCGCGCGGCTTGTAAGAGCACTGGCGAGAGATGGTCCCGACCGCGATGGCGGCGGGCTGTGCACGCACCGACGAACTCGACCTACGGAGACTGCGACCCATGGCCGTCAAAGAGCTGACCTTCGATACCGACGCACGCCAGGCCCTGCTCGCCGGCGTGGAGAAGCTGGCCCGCGCGGTCAAGAGCACCCTGGGCCCCAAGGGCCGCAACGCCGTGCTGGACAAGTCCTGGGGCGGGCCCACCGTCACCAAGGACGGCGTGTCCGTGGCCGAAGAGATCGAGCTTCGCGACCCAGCCGAGGACATGGGCGCCCGCCTGGTCAAGGAGGCGGCCAGCAAGACCAGCGACGACGCGGGCGACGGCACGACGACCGCCACCGTGCTGGCCGAGGCCCTGTTCCGCCAAGGCCTGAAGTACGTGGCTGCGGGCGTGGACGCCAATGCCCTGGTTCGCGGCATGCGGATGGCCGTGGAGGCGGCCACCGGCGCGATCGACGACCTGGCGACCCCGATCAAGGGCAAGGCCGACATCCAGAACGTCGCCACCATCAGCGCCAATAACGACTCCGAGATCGGCAAGATCATGGCCGACGCCTTCGAGAAGGTCGGCAAGGACGGCGTGATCACCGTGGAAGAGGGCCGCGGCCTGGAGACCGAGGTCACCGTGGTCGAGGGGATGCAGTTCGATCGCGGGTACCTCTCGGCCAACTTCGTGACCGATGCCGACGCGATGCGCGTCGAGTTCGACAAGGCCCTCGTGCTGATCCACGAGGACAAGATCGACAACGTGCAGAAGCTGGTGCCGGTGCTTGAGAAGGTGATGAGCGCCAAGAAGCCGCTGCTGATCATCGCCGAGGACATCACCGGCGAGGCGCTCTCGACGCTGGTCATCAACAAGCTGCGCGGCACCTTGCAGGTCGCCGCTGTGAAGGCGCCGGGCTACGGCGACCGCCGCAAGGCCATGCTGAACGACATTGCCGTGCTGACCGGCGCGACGGCCGTCATGAAGGACCTGGGCATGGACCTGGAGAAGGTCACCCTGGGCGACCTGGGCATGGCCAAGAAGGTCGAGATCGACGCGGACAATACCACGATCATCGAGGGCGCCGGCAAGACCAGCGACATCCAAGCCCGCATCGGCCAGATCCGCAAGGAGATCGAAGAGGCCAGCAGCGACTACGACCGCGAGAAGCTGCAGGAGCGGCTGGCCAAGCTGGCCGGCGGCGTCGCGCAGATCAAGGTCGGCGCCGCGAGCGAGGCCGAAATGAAGGAGCGCAAGGCCCGCGTCGAAGACGCATTGCATGCCACTCGTGCGGCCGTGGCCGAGGGCATCGTGCCCGGCGGCGGCACCAGCTTCATCCACGCCGTCGCGGCCATCGAGAAGCTCAAGGAGTGGAAGGCCGTCTTCGGCAAGACCCGCGACGTATCGGCCGACGAGGTGGGGCACGCGAAGTACGACGTGGCTTCGGGCATGCACATGGTGCGCGACGCGCTGACCGTGCCGACCAAGACCATCGCCGACAACGCGGGCGTGAAGGGCTCGGTCGTGGTCGCCAAGATCCAGGAGAAGATCGAGAGCGATCCCAAGACCAATTTCGGCTACAACGCCCTGACCGACACCTACGAGGACCTGGTGAAGGCCGGCGTGATGACCCCCGCGAAGGTCGACCGCTCGGCGCTCCAGAACGCCGCGAGCGTCGCGAGCGTGCTGCTGGCGGCCGACTGCCTGATCACCGAGAAGCCCGGCGGCGACGACAGCGCCGGCGGGGCCCCGGACATGGACGCGATGGGCGGCATGGGTGGTATGGGCGGCATGGGCATGGGTGGCATGCCTGGAATGGGTGGGATGGGGTTCTAAGCGGTCATGGAGATCGCTTCACCCAAGTCGACATGGCCCCTGTGGATCGAGGTTGGCGATCGTCGGTTTGAGTTGCGATACGAGCGTCGGCAAAAGGACCAGCATGACAGCTACATGGGAAGTCAGGCCGATTGGTGGATGATCGTTGATGTTGAAGGCCGGACATTGAGAGCAAGTGGAGATGGTCCTTTCGATGCAGCTCAGGTCCTGGCGTACGAGATAAGGAAGCTTTTGGGTACTGCAAGCAGGCAGTATGGCTTGGGATTGAACCTCGCCAGCAGACTCGAAAGACGCTGGTAAGACACTATTGCGGCCACGACCGCCTCGGAGAACACACAATGAACGTCAAACCCCTCGATGACAGAATCGTCGTTCGCCCCTCGGCCCAGGAGACCAAGACCCAGTCGGGTATCTTTTTGCCCGAAACGAGCAAGGAGCGGCCCATGACCGGCAAGGTCATCGCTGTTGGGCCCGGCCGCCGCCTGGACAACGGCGAGCGGGCCAAGCCCACCGTGAAGAAGGGCGACACCGTGGTGTTCGGCAAGTACGCCGGCACCGAGGTGGAGGTGAAGGGCGATGAGCACCTGATCCTGCGCGAGAGCGAGTTGCTCGGCATCCTGGACGGCTGAGTCCGAACCGCGGCCCCTTCTGACTTCGAAACGAAACTGACCGGCCCGGCCGGAGGAGCGCACACGTGTCCCACAAGCAAGTCATGTTCGAGAACGATGCTCTGCTCGAGATGAAGCAGGGCGTCGATCGTCTGGCCGACGCCGTCAAGTGCACGATGGGGCCGGCTGGCCGGAACGTCGTGATCCAGAAGAGTTTTGGCAACCCGCAGGTGACCAAGGACGGCGTGAGCGTGGCTCGTGAGATCGAGCTCCACGAGCCGTTTGCGTCGATGGGCGCCAAGATGGTGCACCAGGTGGCCAAGAAGACCAACGACAAGGCCGGCGACGGCACGACCACCGCGACGGTGCTGGCCCAGGCCATCTTCACCGCTGGCCTCAAGCACATTGCGGCGGGCGCCAACGCCGTGCAGGTGCAGCGTGGCGTGAACGGCGCCGCCCAGGCGGCCAGCACGGCCATCGAGGGCTTCGCCGTTAAGTGCAAGGGCAAGGACGATTACCGCAAGGTGGCCACCGTGTCGGCCAACCACGACGCGTCGGTGGGCGAGCTCATCGCCGAGGCCATCAACAAGGTCGGGGCCGAGGGCGTGGTCGAGGTCGAGGAAGGCCGCGGCAACGAGACCGAGCTGGAGTTCGTCGAGGGCATGCAGTTCGACAAGGGCTACATGTCGCCCTACTTCATGACCGATCCCAAGAGCGGCGAGTGCGTGCTCGAGGACTGCCTGATCCTCATCCATGAGAAGAAGATCGCCAACCTGACCGATCTGCTGCCGCTCCTGAACAAGGCCGTGTCGGCCGGCAAGCCGCTGCTGATCATCGCCGAGGACATGGAGAACGAGGCGCTGGCGACGCTGGTGATCAACCGCCTGCGCGGTTCGCTGAAGATCGCGGCTGTCAAGGCGCCCGGATTCGGCGACCGTCGCAAGGCGATGCTGCAGGACATCGGCATCCTCACCGGCGGCACGTTCTTCGCCGAGGACCTGGGCCGCAGCCTCGAGTCGATCGAGCTGACCGAGCTTGGCAAGGCCAAGAAGGTCGTCATCACCAAGGACGAGACGACCATCATCGAGGGCGCGGGCAAGAAGAAGGACATCACCGCCCGGGCCGAGCAGATCAAGGCTCAGCACGAGGCCTCGACCAGCGAGTACGACCGCGAGAAGCTGATGGAGCGGCATGCCAAGCTGACCGGCGGCGTGTGCATCATCCACGTCGGCGGCTCGAGCGAGGCGGAGATGAAGCAGCGCAAGGACCTCGTCGAGGACGCGCTGGCGGCGACGCGCGCGGCGGCCAAGGAGGGCTATGTCGCTGGCGGCGGCGTCGCGCTGCTGCGGACGCAGGACGCCATCGAGGCGGCCCGCAAGAAGGCTAAGGGCGACGAGCAGATCGGCTACGACATCGTCTACGACGCGGTGGAAAGCTGCGTGCGGCAGATCGCCGAGAACGCCGGCTACGACGGCGACCTCGTCGTCGAGAACGTGCGCGAGAGCAAGGCCAACGAGGGCTTCGACGCGGCGACCGGCGAGTACCTTGACCTGGTGAAGGCCGGCATCATCGACGCGGCGCTCGTGCCCCGCACGGCGCTGGTGAACGCGGCGTCGGTGGCGGGGTTGATGCTGACCACTGATGTGCTGGTGACCGAGTTGAAGGATGAGGCCGAGCCGGTGGTGGGGGCGGTTTCGTAAGAGAGACGATGCTCTTCGAGGCGCGGCAGCACGGGCTCCGCGCCTTTCGCTTCAACCTTCGCCTCGAAAGAACGCATGCCCACCACCCGCGACTACTACGAGATTCTCGGCCTCGAGCGTGATGCGTCGGAGGACGACATCAAGCGGGCCTATCGCCGGCTGGCGCTGAAGTATCATCCGGATCGCAACCCGGACGATGCCGAGGCGGAGACGAAGTTCAAGGAAGCGGCCGAGGCGTACGAAGTGCTCGGCGACGCCAGCAAGAAGGCCCGCTACGACCAGTACGGGCACGAGGGCCTGCGCGGGCAGGGTGGGGCGTCGCACGACTTCAGCCACATGAACGTCGAGGACATCTTCTCGATGTTCAGCGACATCTTCGGCGGCGGCGGGTTCGGCGGCATGGGCGGCGGTCGGGGTGGTCGCCAGCGCGTGGCGCGAGGGTACGACCTCGAGACCGAGGTCGAGATCGAACTGAAGGACGTGCTGACCGGCACCGAGCGCGACGTCGAGTTCACGCGGCTCGACGTGTGCGACACGTGCACCGGCAGCGGCGCCAAGCTCGGCAGCGATCCGCAGACATGCCCGACGTGCGAGGGGCAGGGTAAGGTGCAGCAGGCGGGCATGGGCGGCATGTTCCGCATGGTGACGGCCTGCCCGAGTTGCCGGGGTCGGGGCACGATCATCAAGGAGCACTGCCCGACTTGCAAGGGCAAGGGTCGGGTGCCGCGCAAGCGCGTGCTGAGCGTTCGCATTCCCGCGGGCATCCATGAGGGCCAGGCCGTGCGCGTGCAGGGCGAGGGCGAGCCGCCACCGCCCGAGGCTTCGCCCAGCGGCGCGGGCGTGCGGGGTGATCTGCACGTCGTGGTGCGCGTCGACGAGCACGACATGTTCAAGCGTGACGGCGATCACCTGTTGATGGAGTTGCCCATTGGCTTCACGCAAGCGGCGCTGGGCACCGAGATGGACGTGCCAACGCTTACCGGCAAGGTGAAGCAGACCGTGCCCAAGGCGACCCAGCACGGCACGCTGTTCCGCCTGCACGGCGAGGGACTGCCAAACCTGCGCAGCGGGCGGCGGGGAGACCTGGTGCTGGTGACGCGCGTCGAGATTCCCAAGAAGCTCAGCGAGAAGCAGGAGAAGCTTCTTCGCGAGTTTGCCGAGACCGAAGACCAGAGCGTGATGCCCGAGAGCCACGGCTTCCTCAAGAAGATCCGGGACCTGTTCTGAGTGCGAGGGAAGTAAGCGATGGCCGAACACGAGACAGTTGATCGCGATCAGGACAATGATGGCCCGCCGGCCAGCTTCGACGACATCATCCGCGATGAATCGGGGAACCTGGATGCCGACGATGCGCACGCGTTCTTCGAGAAGTTGTCCAGCGATCTGGCCGAGATGGAGAGCCGTTGGAAGCACTCGCTGGCGGACTTCCAGAATTTCCAGCGCCGTGCGTCGGGCAACGAGATCGAGGCTCGGTCTCGCGGCGTGCGCGATGTGTGCGAATCGATGCTCGGTGCGCTGGACAGCTTCGATCTCGCGCTGTCGCAGGATCCGTCCAGCATGACGGTCGAGCAGCTCTTCAAGGCCATCGAGACCATCCGGGCCGAGGCGATGAAGGCGATGGCCCGCCACGGGGTGCTGCCTATCCAGCCGGCGGTGGGCGACGAGTTCAACCCCGGGCATCACGAGGCCGTGATGCAGCAGGCGGCCGAGGGCGTGGGCCCGGGCTGCGTGTCCCAGGTGTTCCAGGCCGGCTACGCGATGGGCGACCGCGTGCTCCGGCCGGCCAAGGTGGCCGTGACGCCGGGCGAAGAGTAATCCTTCGAGAGCCAGACCATGCCAACGTATGACTATCGCTGCAACGCTTGCGAGCACGAGTTCGAGCTCTTTCAGAGCATGAGCGAGAGCCCCAAGCGAACCTGCCCCAAGTGTGGCAAGCGCAAGCTCGAGCGGCTGATCGGCACCGGCGCCGCGCTGCTCTTCAAGGGTTCGGGGTTCTATCAGACCGATTACCGCAGCGAGAGCTACAAGAAGGCGCAGAGCGCCGACAAGCCCGAGAGCAAGGCGGATTCGAAGCCTGACGCCAAGAGCGACACCAAACCCGACAAGAAGACAGAGAAGAAATCCGACACGAAGAAGGCCGACAAGAAGCCCAAGGCCTCGACGGCATGATCCTGGGCCACGGCGTCGACCTGACCGAGGTGCAGCGTGTGCGTCGGTCGGTGGAGCGATTCGGCGATCGATTCCTCGAACGGGTGTTTACCGAGGCAGAGCGTGCGTACGCCAGCGATGGCCCGCGGCGGTACGAGCGGCTGGCTGCTCGGTTTGCGGCCAAGGAAGCCGTGTTCAAGGCCCTGGGCACGGGCTGGGCGGAGGGCGCCGGCTGGAAAGACATCGAAGTGGTGCGAGCCGCCAGCGGTCGGCCGTCGATCGTACTGCACGGTCGGGCGAAGGAAATGTCATCGGCGATGGGTGTCAAGTGGTGGCACCTCTCGCTGACGCATACGGGCCAGATGGCCATGGCGTCGGTGGTGGCCGAGGGATAGCTTGGTGTCAATGGTCTGGGCGCGCCTAGGTTGCCCGCAGCAAGGAGGTCACCCCATGCGTGGCGAAGAGGCGAAGGCAGGATCCCCGGCGGTTGACGACCAGCGGCTGCAGGCATTGATCGATTCCCTGGTCGAGAACCCGAAGGACGAGGCGGCCGAGCGGGAATTCTGGCACCTGTTCTGCAATCTGCCGGGCTGGGTCTTGCTGACGACCGAGGAGGATGCCCGCAAGGCCACGCAGGACGATCGGCCGGACATCCAGGTCCAGATGTTCCAGGATGGTGATCGCGCCCTGCTTCCCGTGTTCTCTTCGGTGGAGCGGGCGAAAGACGTGGTCGCCGAGCACGATCTGGCGTGCGTCAGCATGCCGCCCCCCGCGGCTTTGGCGTATATGTGCGGACTTCGCGGCCGGATCGACGGCTTCATCGTAAATCCCGTGCCGGGCAAGTCGGGCGGGTTCGGGCATCGCCTGCCCGACCTGTGCGCGTTCTATCGCCAGGAGCGGGGCGTGCTCCCGGCCGGAGCGATCCACTGTGCGATCGACCATGCCCGTAACTCCAAGCACCCCGCGGCGTTCTTCATGGTCCACGAGATCATCGCCGGGCTGGAGAAGATCTACGTGGGCGTGAAGGACCAGGGCTTTGCCTTCGTGAAGGAGGGCGAGCATCTCTGGCTCTGGGCGTTCAGCGATGCCGCCATGGCCGTGCGGGCCTGCCAGCAGCACGAGGGGCTGAAGATGATCGAGGCCACGCCGGCCGAGCTGGCCGAGCGTGTCGAGAAGGCCGTGGCCGAGAGCGAGGGGCGGATCAAGGGCGTCGTGCTGAACCACCCGGAGAACTCGATGGCGATCGATATGGGGCTGCTCAAGCGGGCCTTCGAGACGCGGGGCTGACCCTCCGGCCGCCACCTGTCGGCCGGGGCAATGGTGCGGAGCGCGCGGCCCGGCGGACATAGGCTTGGGCATGACTTCAGAATCCGCGCCGTCCCATCCCGATTCGCCCGCTCGGCCCAGGCACTTCATCGAGGAAGCCATCGAGGCCGACGTGCAGGCGGGGCGCTTCGGCCGGCCCGGTGATGCGAGCGTGGTGCGGACTCGGTTTCCGCCCGAGCCCAACGGCTACCTGCACATCGGGCACGCCAAGAGCATCTGCCTGAACTTCTCGCTGGCGGCCAAGTACGGCGGGGCCTGCAACCTCCGGTTCGACGATACCAACCCGGCCAAGGAGGAACAGGAATACGTCGACGCCATCGTCGACGATGTTCGCTGGCTGGGCTTTCGCTGGCCCGGCGCGAGCGACGGGGATCGCATCGCCGGCGTGGTCTTTGCGAGCGACTACTTCGATCGCATGTACGAGATGGCCCGCAACCTCATCGAGAAGGGGTTGGCCTACGTCGACGAGCAGTCAGCCGAGCAGATCCGAGAGACGAGAGGGACCCTGACCGAGCCAGGCAAGGTCAGCCCGTTCCGCGATCGATCGGTCGAAGAGAATTTGGACCTGTTCGAGAAGATGAAGCGGGGCGAGTTCGCCGATGGCACGCGGGTATTGCGTGCCAAGATCGACATGGCCTCGCCGAACATTAACCTGCGCGATCCGGTAATGTATCGCGTGGTGAACAAGCCGCACCATCGCACGGGCAGCACGTGGCACATCTACCCCATGTACGACTGGGCCCACGGGCTCGAGGACGCCTTCGAGGGCATCACCCACTCGATCTGCACGCTGGAGTTCGAGGACCATCGGCCGCTCTACGACTGGTTCATCGTTGCCATCAATAAGGACAATGAGCATCCCATCGCCCACCCGCGGCAGATCGAATTCGCCCGGTGGAGCCCCAGCTACACCGTGACCAGCAAGCGACGCCTGCGCGAGCTGGTCGAGCAGGGCCACGTGGCGGGCTGGGACGATCCGCGCATGCCCACCATCAGCGGCATGCGCCGTCGCGGCGTGACGCCACGGTCGATCCGGCGGTTCTGCGAAGAGGGCGGCGTCACCAAGTTCAACGCCCTGATCGACATCGGCCGGCTGGAGAACGCGGTCCGGGACGACCTCAATGAACGGGCGCCGCGGCGCATGTGCGTGCTGGATCCCATCAAGGTCACCATCAGCAATTGGGCCGAGCACGGCGACCCGGATCGAACGGAATGGATGGACGCCACGAACAACCCCGAGGACGCCGATGCGGGCGTTCGGCGCGTGCCGTTCACCGGAACGCTGTACATCGAGCGGGACGACTTCATGGAAGACGCTCCGAAGAAGTTCTTCCGGCTTGCGCCGGGGCGAGAGGTGCGGCTGCGGTACGGCTATTGGATCACGTGCGTGGACGTCGTCAAGACCGATGGCCGCGTGACCGAATTGGTGTGCACCTACGACCCGCAGACGCGTGGGGGTGATTCGCCGCCGCCCGACGCCGAGGGCAACGTGAGGAAGGTGAAGGGCACGCTGCATTGGGTGAGCGCCGAGCATGCGGTGTCCGCCCGAGTTCATCTGTTTGACCGTCTCTTTACCGTGGAGCAACCCGACCGCCGGCCCAAGGACGCGGGCGAGGACTGGAACTTCCTCCAGCACGTCAACCCCGATTCGCTGCGGATCGTGGAAGCGGCGATGCTCGAGCCGCACTGGCCGACGACCGACGGGGAGCGGGCCTCGGGTACGGGCTCGTTCGAGGACGGCGTCGAGCGGTTCCAGTTCGAGCGGCTGGGGTATTTCTGCCTCGATCGCACGTCGACCGCCGACCGGCCCGTGTTCAATCGTACGGTCACGCTGAAGGACACCTGGGCCAAGGTCGCAGGGCGGGGCTGAGGGGGATTGTGGCGACGGGAGCGGCCGCGGGCCGATGGGCTGGCGGGTCGTACGTCGAATCGGAGGCGCCCATGACAGGCAGCACGCATGCGTCGGAATCTCCCCCTCGCTACCGGACGTTGAGCGTCTTGATGCCCGTCTACAACGAGGCGCGAACGCTCCGGACGATCGTGGCGCGCGTGCTTTCGGCGCCGATCGATGATCTTGGCCTGAAGATCGAACTCGTCGCCGTGGATGACGGCAGCCAGGATCGTTCCCGTGAGATCCTGGCCGAACTGGCCGAGCAGGATGCGCGCATCCGCGTATTCCACCAGCATCGCAACTATGGCAAGGGCGCCGCCATCCGCCGCGCGATCGAGGAATGCACCGGCGACATCGCTATCGTGCAGGACAGCGACCTGGAGTACGACCCCGCGGATTATCCGCGGATGTTGCGTCCGATCCTGGAAGGCAACGCCGACGCGGTCTTTGGATCACGCTTTGCCGCCAGCGAGCAGCGGCGGGTGCTCCTCTTCTGGCACAGCGTGGCCAATCGCTTTCTGACGACGGTGACCAATGCGCTCAACGATATCAACTTGACCGACATGGAGACCTGCTACAAGGCGGTTCGAACCGACATCCTGAAGCAGATTCCTCTCAAGAGCGATCGGTTCGGCATCGAGCCCGAACTGACCACGCGACTCGCCCAGTGGAATGCGCGCATTTACGAGGTGCCGATCAGCTACCACGGCCGCAGCTATGCCGAGGGCAAGAACATCACCTGGAAGGACGGCGTGCAGGCGCTGTGGCTGCTCTTCAAGTTCCGCTTCTTCGACAAGCGATTCACCACCCACGACGGCTACTACATGCTCGAGAGCGTCCGCCGGGCCCGCAGCTACAACCGCTGGCTCATGTCCCGGTTCGAGTCATATGTCGGCTCCCGTGTGCTGGAGGCCGGTTGCGGAATCGGAAACTTCACCGAGCAGTTGCTCGATCGGCAGCGCCTGATCTGCACGGATCTGGATCCGTACTACGCCGAGATCGCCGGCCGCCGCTACGCGCACCTCGAGAACGTCCGCGCATCACGCATCGATCTGGCCGAGCCCGAGGCACGGGACGTCATTGCGCAGGAGCAGCCCGATACGGTGCTTGCGATCAACGTGGTAGAGCACGTGGGCGATGACCTGGCGATGCTGAAGCGTTACTACGACGTGCTGTCGCCCGGCGGGCACGCGATCGTGCTCGCGCCAGCGCACGACTGGCTGTTCTCCGAGTACGACCGTCGGCTGGGCCACCTGCGCCGCTACACGCGGGCCTCCCTGAGCGAGCGGCTGAAGGAGGCTGGCTTCGAAGTCGTGCAGACGCAGCAGTTCAATCGCCTGGGCGTGCTGGGCTGGTGGGCAAGCGCCAAGATGGGCCGCAAGCAGCTTTCGCCGGGTCAAGTGAAGCTCTTCCATCGAATGCTGCCGGTGGCCAAGCTCGTCGAGAATATCGACAGCTTGCCCGGGCTGAGCGTCATCGCAATCGGTCGTAAGCCGGCGCGGTCTCCGCAGAGCGCCACGCCCTCGGGCGAGGAACAGGCCGACACATCTTCTCAGATTGAGGCAAAGCCATCGCACACGCCCGTCGCCGCGCGCACGTGACGGCCTACCCGCGGTGGTAGTGCGCTTCCATGAACTGGGTGCGGGACCCATCGTCGTGCACCGTGCGTGATCGCAGGATGCGGTGCGTATCGCTCACCTGCTCGATGATGTCCTGGAAGCGGGCCATGGTGCCCAGGGCGGCATCGGGGTCCATCGACGGTCCCATCGTGTCGAGAGTCAACACGGTGCCACCTTCGTCCAGGGCTCCGTCATATCGAAACATGAAGGTCATCATCGAGCCAAGCCACGAACCGACGAAGCGGCTGGCCAGCGGGTCATAGCCCAGGGTCATGAGCGTCTGGCCCTCGCTGCCGTCCGGCATAGAGATGGCGCCCTCGCACACGATCCACAGGCCGCCCATCGAGCGAACAACTTCCGTGCCCGAGAACTCGTGCGGTGGCTGGTCGGGGCCCATGTCGCCGCGGCCGGTGTATGTCCACGTGCCGACGAGTTTCGAGAGCCATGCGTGCTGGGGCGTGGGCTTGGGCTGATCCATCGCGGGCCTCCCGGGCAAGCCCCGAAACAGGCGTGCTATCCCGACTGTATCCCCCGATGGGCACGTCCTGGCCGGATGCTCATGGAGGCTCGTGCGATGGTGAAGCTGATTTCGGCGTGGACTGCGGTCGGTGTTGCCGTGCTCTCAGGTCCGGTGCGTGGTCAATGCACGCCAGACTGGGACCGATCCATCGGCCAGCCGGGCGTCGACGTCGCGAGCCTGCGTAAGGGTCTGGCGATCGCCGACCTGGGCGATGGGCCCGAGATCGTGATCAGCGGTCGATTCGCCTCGGTGGGCGGCATCTCGGCGAACGGCAATGCGCGATGGAACCCCGGCGACGGATGGCGCACCTTTGGAACCAGCGGGCTGACGAGCGCCAGCGGCAGCGTCCTGGGCGCCAACGTAGCGACCAACTTCCGAGGCGACTTCGTCGCCGGCGGCGGATTCGCATTTGCCGATGGCGAGCCGGTGAGCGGCATCGCCCGCTTCGAGGTCTCGCCAGAGGGCGGCTTCTGGGATTCACTCAATGGCGGCGTGAACGGTCAGGTGCTGGGCTTGCGCACGCTCGAGTTCGAGGGCGAGGAACTGTTGTTCGTGGGCGGTACGTTCTCGGCCGCCGGCGGAGGTGCGGTGTTCAGCCCGGGCGTGGCGGCGTGGGACGGTAACGAGTGGCGAGGCTTCGGCGACGGGGTCCTCGGCTCGGTCAACGATTTCATGATCTACGACGATGGCTCCGGCCCTTCGCTCTACATCGCCGGCCGCTTCACCCTGCCGACTGGCGGTGGAGCGAACCTGGCTCGATGGAACGGCTCGGCGTTCGAAGCGGTCGGCGGCGGGCTGAGCGGCGGTGACAATCCGCGCGGCAATGCCATGGCGGTGCATGACTTCGGCGATGGCGATGAACTCGTCGTCGGAGGCAACTTTGCGCAAGCCGGCGGCGTCGGTGCTGCATCAATCGCCCGATGGGATGGTTCTGCGTTCGCACCCGTGGGCGACGGATTCGACAATACCGTGACGGCGCTACTCGTCGAAGACGTTGGCAATGGCCAGAAGCTCTACGCCGGCGGCAGCTTCGTACTCTCGGGCAGCGAGGCGGTCTTCGGCTTTGCCTCTTGGGACGGTGCCGGGTGGCGGACCGTGGGCGACGGGGTCTCGGGCGGCGCGGTGCCAGGAATCGCGGCGATGGCGGCATACGACGAATTCGGTATGGGCACGTCGCTGGTCGTCACCGGCGGGTTCTCGTTCGCCGGCTTCGAAGATGCACGCAACATTGCCCTTTGGACGTGCGGCGGCGGCTGCCGCGTCGACATCGACGGCGACGGCTCCCTGACCATCTTCGACTTCCTGGGCTTCCAAAACCTCTTTGACGCGGGTGATCTCGCGGCCGACTTCGACGGCGACGGCGAGTTGACGATCTTCGACTTCCTCGTGTTCCAGAACGAGTTCGACGCCGGCTGCGAGTAGGGCGGCCACGGTCGGCTTTGCATCGTTGGTTCCGCGTCTTTGGTTCCCTCGAATGTGTGGTGATTGCGCTAAGTGTGCGCAAGCCGGGCTCGACCCGATTCATTAAGAAGTTCTAAACAATCGTTGATACCAGCCTCTTTGAGGCCGGTATTCGGTTAGGTGCGCGCAAGAAGCAACATGCGTGCATGAGGCCGGCACTTTCTGCGCATATCGCGCCCCCTTGCTATCCAGGCCATGCCGGACACCAATTCGGCGCAGATCTCTTCTGGTCCGGCGCGGGTCGGACGGATCACGACTTCAAGCCACGAACGAGCTCGGGGGACGACGCCCATGGATCGGACGACACGAATGGCCCCAGGCGCCCTTTCGGCTACGGCAAAGAGCCGTGCCTTCACACTCATCGAGTTGCTGGTGGTCATCGCGATCATTGCGCTGCTCATCGGCATCCTGCTGCCCAGCCTGGGCAAGGCTCGGGCCGCCGCCCAGCAGATCAAGGCAGCCGCTCAGCTTCGGGCGGTCGGCCAAGGCGTGACGACCTACACCGTTGATAACAAGACCTTCCCACCCGCGTACGTCTACGGCAAGGACCGGGATGGTGAAGACTGGGAGGTCAAGGACCAGCTCGACAGCAATCCCGTTCCCGCCAATGGCTACATCCACTGGTCGTGGGCGCTGTTCGAGGGTGGCAACTTGCCGCAGGATGCTTTTGCATCGCCCGCGGCGCTCAACGGTGGCGCTCCGGCAACCAACCCCGGGCCGAAGTTCGATGATTGGGAGAACGGCCAGGTCAACGACCTTGGCGGCTCCATCGGTTCGCCCGAGCCCGAGGATCGTCAGCTCAAGCGGATGGCCTTCGCCGGGAACGCGGCGATCTTCCCGCGCAACAAGTTCGCGACGAGCACGCCCCGTCGCAACCGGCTGGTGAATCCCGATTGGATCAACAGCCACAGCACGACCATCCTGGCGACCGAATTCCAGGAAGGCCCGGACTGGCAGACGCTCTATCCCTCGTCGGGTGGCCGCGTCATCAAGAGCCATCGGCCGATCACGCCCTTCCTTGGCCTGAGCGCGGGCCAGGACGTGTATCGCGAGGCCCCGGGCAGCTCGGGCGCCGAGGCACGCTTTACCTATCCCGATCCCGATCGCGACATCCTTGATGCCGGCGAGGCCGAGAAGGCGACGGGCCTGATCGAGGATCCGCGGACGAACCTGAACGCCGTCAGCCGCAAGCACGGCGGCAAGGCCAACTTCGTGTTCGCCGACGGACACGTGGCCTTGTACGACGTTCGAGACACGATCCGCCAGCGGTTGTGGGGCGAGCAGTTCTACAGCCTGACGGGCCGCAATATCCGCGTTCGCCTGGAAGACTGATTCGTCGCTACGGCCGCGGGAAACCGCGGCCGTTTGCGTTGCTGACCCACATCAAGGCATGGCCCGCTGCAACGCGGGCATCGGGGGCGCGGTCCGGCCCTCGACGAGGGAGGAGCCGGGCGGTCGATGCCGCCTCGGAAGGACCATGAGCACGAGGCTTCCTGTTCACCTTGCGGAGAGAAGTTCCATGAAGACGACCAAGACCATTTCGACGCTGCTGGCCGCGTGCGGCCTGGCCGGCGCCGCGGCAACCGCCGGCGCCCAGAGCATCGCCATCACCGAGATCATGTTCAACCCGGCGTTTGATCCCGACAACTCGTGGGAGTACGTCGAGATCGTCAATACCGGCGACACCTCCGTCGACCTGACCGGTTGGGTGCTGGATGACATCGGCGGTTCGCCCGTGACGGCGGCCAACATCGCCGGCGGCAGCGTTCCCGCGGGCGGCACCGCCGTCCTGTACAACAGCGCGCTGAGCGTGGCCGAGGTCGAGGCTGCGTGGGGCGCGGGCATTAACTTCATCGCCGTCGACAACTGGCAGGCGCTGAACAACAGCGGCACCGAGCAGTTCGGCCTGTGGGACAGCATCACCAGCCACGCCGGTCGCGACTTCGGCGCCGCCGTCGCCCAGGTGACCTACGACGGCAGCGGCAACGACGGCTGGCCCGTGGACGACGGCGCCGCCTCGTTCTACCTGGTCAACCCCTTCTACGACGCCAACGTGGGCGCCAACTGGGCGCTGAGCACCGATGGCGTCGATGGTGGCTACGTCAGCGCGCCCGCCGGCACCACCCTGGTCAGCAGCGTGGGCAGCCCCGGCACGACCCCGGCCGATCTGGCCGTGCGCGGTCCCTACCTCGTGAACATCTCGGGCGCGACGCTGTTCGAGAGCTTCTTCCAGGCGCCCTCGTCGACCAACGACTTCCTCGACCCGGACCTGGACGGCTTTGCCCGTCGCATCGGCCCGGGCATCGACCAACTCGCCCCCGGCGGCCAGCGCGGCTCGGGCGGCTACGACGACGACGCCCACTGGATCGTCACCTACCGCTCGACCGGCTCGGGCAACGGCCTGGCAGAGTTCGTGCTGACCAACGACCTCGACGGCCCGCTGGCCCCCACGCTGTTCGATACCACCCGCGACGACGATGATCCGCGCGTGGGCCTGTTCTCGGGCGACGCCGAGAACGCCTACGCCAACCGCGAGAAGTGGGTCGACCTGGCCACCGGCACCGTGCCGGGCGTGTACAACGCCGGCAACCCCGGCGGCTCGCCCTTCCGCTCGATGATGGACGGCAGCTACCTGGTCTCGCCGTTTACCTTCCCGAGCACGAGCTCGATGGGCGGCTTCCGCATCGACCTGGCCGTGCTCGACGTGCCCAGCTCGTGGTTCGCCACGCAGGCCGGCGACGGCACCCTGGACGCCAAGCCCGGCTCGGCCGGCTACGGCAACGCCCAGATCTTCGCCACCGACAAGACCGGCGCGCCCATAAGTCAGAGCAACAACCTCAAGAGCCTGGGCGGCCTGCGCCCGTTCGACCCGGCCAACCCGCCGGCGGCGACCGACACCGACGTGGTGTTCGACACGCAGATCGCCTTCGTGCCCATCGCGGCCATCGTCAACTACGGCGTGGGCAAGCAGGAGATCCGCCAGAGCGACCTGCGCTACGGCAACGCCACCGGTCGCCTGAGCACCGGCGAGAACCTGGTGTTCGTGACGCGCGACTCGGGCTCGGGCACGCGCAACGGCTTCCAGAACTCCATCGGGCTGGATCCCTCGTGGGGCCGCGGCGAGAACATCGGCGCCAAGAACAATGATGCCCAGTTCAACCTCATCGGCCCCGATTACCTGCCCAGCAACAAGGGCGGCTCGGGCTCGATGGAGGCCACCGTCATCAACACGCGCCTGGCCATCGGCCACACCGGCGCCGAGCGCGCCAGCCGCTGGCTGTTCACCGGCCGGGCCGACGTGCTGGCCGTGCAGAACGACCTGATCGGCGGCACCGAGTTCAGCCGCCCGACCATCGACGAGGTGCTCGACAACGACCAGAACGGCTACACCATCGGCGGGCCGGAGACCTTCACCACCCTGGGCAGCCCCCGTGCGGTGGCGCCCTCGCTGGGCGGCCGCATCGGCACCGGCCTGCCGCCCATGCAGAACGAGCAGGCCGCGGCCTACCTCAACAACATCACCGCCAGCATCGCGGCGTTCGAGCAGGCCGGCATGGGCACGCCCGAGACCGACTTCACCCCCGCCGAGTTCCTGGCCCTGAACTTCGTGCTCTCGGCCGCCACCGACTTCGTGCAGGAGAACGAGGACCCCATCGGCCTGATCCCCAACCCCGACTTCAACCAGAGCCTGCAGGACGAGATCCGCGCCACCAGCATCGTGCTGGGCGACGCCCGCCTGGCCACCTTCGGCAGCGTCAGCACCACCGGCCTGGCGCCCACCCGCACCGCGGGCGTCACCTACACCGACGGCGTCGCCGGCGGGGGCAACTACGTCGATCAGGCCGGCAACCCGGTCTTCTACGGCAGCCCGCTGAGCGCCCGCAACGGCCTGGCCGGCGACTTCAACAACGACGGCCTGCGCAACGTCAACGACATCCCCGCCATGATCGCCGCGCTCGAGGACCGCGCCAGCTTCGAGCCCGGCTCGGGCGTCGTGCTCGAGATCATCGGCGACTTCAACGGCGACGGCAACTTCGACGTCGAGGACGCCCGCTACTTCGCCGACGGCCTGGCCCTTAGCACCGCCACGGGCAACCTCGACCGCGTGGCCGGCTTCGAGGCCGTCGACGACGCCAGCACCAGCGGCAACTTCTTCGGCACCATCATCGGCGACGGCAGCATCGCCTACCAGTCCGGCTGGAGCCGCTTTGACATCTCCAACGCCGATGGCCTGACCACCCCGGGCTGGACGCCCACGGCCGGCGCCGACGGCCTGGTGGACGCGTTCGACCGCGACTACATCGTCGCGCAGATCGCCGCGGCCAACGACGGCGAGGCCAACTGGGACGACATCAACGAGGCGGTGCTGTTCGACCTCTCGGCCGACGTCACGGGCGACCTGGTGGTCAACCAGGACGACCTGGACGCGATAGACGCCATCCTCGGCGGGGCGTGCCCGGCGGACTTCGATGGCGACGGCAGCCTGACCCTCTTCGACTTCCTGGCCTTCTCCAACGCCTTCGATGCGGGCGACGCCCGCGCCGACTTCGACGGCGACGGCAGCCTGACCCTGTTCGACTTCCTGGCGTTCAGCAACGCGTTCGACGCGGGGTGTTGAAGTTTTATCTTGTCGCCTCGCCGGCGGGGAGTTTCCTTGACGCCTCGCCGGCGGGGGCGTTGCGCGGTGGGGGGGCACGGTGGGTCGGGCGCGTTGGTCTCGGCCGTGCGCCGATGTTCGACGCCTGCGCGGAGCCGCCCCGAAGACGCGGCGGCTGCGCTGCGGCTGGACCAATTGAAGTGGTCGTGAGGCGCGGGCGTGGCTGGCTTGCGGGCGGGGGCCCGGGGGCGGGGGGGGCCCGGCGGCGCAGGGGGTGGTGGGGGGGGGGGAAGGGGGGGGGGTGCTGGGGGGCGGGGGGCCGCCTCGCCTCCGCTTGGGCTTTCGCTCGAATACTCGATCGGCGGATGCTGCGGCGCGGGGGGAAGGTTTAGCGTGGGCGTGCACGGTGGCGCCGGAGAATCCGCGCAGCGAGTCCGCGAGCGGAGCGCATGCGCAGGC